>CAMDEX010000050.1 GCA_945897075.1 Litorilinea aerophila | reverse complement strand
CTCCTCGCCTGTCACTAATCGGTTATTCCCAACTTCTATACCTTACTCTGCGTCGTCCTTTTGGGCAAGCTTTTCCCGCTTGCTGCTCTCCCAGCCCACTTCGCCACCTCTCGACACTCCCTTTTGATTTTTTCAAGACTCTCTATACTGTCACATCTGAAAATTGTATCTCCGCTTATTGATGAAGCCAGAACGTTGACAGCAGATATTAACACAAGCAATTTTTCAGCCTCTAATTACCTCAAGCGGATGACAAAACTCGAACCAAAGATAACCGAATGTTATATGTCGTCTATTAACATGGGTTTGGCACCCTTTGAATGCAAAGATGTAAGTCAACGTTTTAGCAGCGCCATGTCCTTTGCTCATAACGTAGTACTTCCGTTTTCAGAAAGAGGACTATCGACGTGGAAAGAACCAAACCGAAACTATTTGGTACGTCGGGCATTAGATGATTTTGCGAAAGAGATAACTCGGCTTGAATTCGAACTGGAGAAAGTGCAGTAATGGATGATCTGGCAACATTCAATCGCGAACGCTGGAACGCGCTGGTGGCAGCGGGCGTACTCTATTCCAGACCCGCGCTGGAAATGGACGAGGAAAAGGCCCGGCAGATGGTGGACGAGGAGGCGCTGCTGGGGGATGTGCGGGGCAAGCGGGTGCTGCTGCTGGGCGGCGGCGGCGGGCAGCAGTCCGCGGCCTTTGGCTTCCTGGGCAGCCGAGTGACTGTTTTCGATCTGTCCGACGGACAGTTGGAAAAGGACAGGCAGGTGGCCGCCCACTACGGCTACGATCTCGACATCCAGCAGGGCGACATGCGCGATCTCGCGCGCTTTGCCGACGCCAGCTTCGATATCGTCTGGCAGCCCTACTCGATCAACTTTGTGCCCGATGTGCGACCGGTCTTTGCTGGCGCGGCGCGTGTGGTCAAACCCGGCGGCTTCTACACCGTCATGTGGCACAACCCCTTCTCGCAGGGCGAGGACGACGAGCAGTGGACGCCGGAACACGGCTACCCGCTCAAATGGCCCTACACCGACGGGGAGATCGACCCGGCCATCTTCACATCGGTCAACTGGACCTTTGAAACAGAAAGCGGAGAACAGAGGGAAGTGGAGGGGCCACGCGAATTTCGCCACACAATGCGCACCTTCCTCAACAGCCTCATCGCCAGCGGCTTCATCATCCGCCGCTTCTCCGAACACCTCACCTGGGACGACAACCCCACACCGGGCAGTTGGGAACACTACAAATCGGTCGCGCCGCCCTATCTGACGGTGTGGACGGTAAGAGGGGATTAGGGATTGGGGGACTGGAGACTGGGGACTGGGTAGTGAATATCAACGATACGCACTACCCAGTCGCCAATCCCTAATCCCCAATCCCCAATCCCCAATATCTAATCCCCAATCCCCACCACCTGCCGCGCCGCCACGCCCTGCGTGATCAGCCCCGGCTTGCGCACCAACAGACCCATCAGCCCCGCACCGCCCACCGAGAACAGCAGCCCCAGTGCAAAGAGCGTGGCATAGCTCCAGCCGGTGATGACCAGACCGCCCACGAAGCTGATCAGCGCAAAGTTCAGCCCCATCGCCATAGAGACAACGCCGTAGGTCAGGGAACGCCAGCGCTGCGCGATCATCTCCATCTGATAGACCTGCAACGTCGGCATATACATAGCAGCTAGAGTCAGCGTGGCAATACTGCCCAGCCCCGCGCCCAGCCAATGGTGGAAGAGAATCAGCGGTATCAGGCTGAACGCGCTGCCCAGCGTAACGACGAGAAGCGTCCAGCCGTTGCCGCGCAGCCGCGCCATACGCGGCAGCACCATCGGCGCAAAGATGGCGGCGAATTGGCCCAACCCCATAATCAGCCCAATCGTGGCGGGGGAGAGGGTCAGTTCCGTGTCCATATAGGCGTTGCAAAAGGCCTGGCAGGTAGCGCTGGCCGCCTGGCTCAGGCTGACAAAGAGGATCAGCAGGCCGACAGGGAGGAGCGGGAAAGCCCCCTTGGGCAGAGCCTCCGTGTCACCGGACACCGCGCGCCGCTCGCGCATACGCAACAACGGGACAATCGCAATCACCGCGACAACCGGGCCAAGCCAGAGTCCCAGCCGGTAAGGGGTTGGCGAATCCAGCCCCTGGCCCACGAATCCGGCCAGCAGCCCCGGCAGCAGCCCGCCGCTAATTGTGCCCACGAATGTGCCCAGACTGCGCAGGGTGCTGCTCAGGGCGTAGGCGCTGTTGCGGTTTTCCGGCGAAGTGGCGGCCATCAGCGCGGGCACAAAATTGATGCTGAACATCGCATAGCCGCCCGCCTGGATCACCTGGGAAAAGATCGGCCAGCCGTCGCGCGCCCACAGGGGCAGCGCCTCAGTCAAGGGCAGCATCACCATCCCCAGAGTCGTAGCCAGCGCACCCACAGCCATCATCCGGCTCAGACCCCAGCGCTCTCCCAGCCAGCCACTGGGCAGGCTCATCGCCATATAGCCCAGTGCGCCCGACGCGCCAAACAGCCCCACATATTCTGGCCCATAGCCCAGACGCAGAATGTAGAGGATTTTGAGCAGCGCCTGGATGCCAAAGAAGCTGATGGAGAGAATGCCAGTGGCAAGCAAAAGCAGCTTCACGTCGCGGTTGAAACGGGAAATGGACGAAAAGAGAGAGAACGGGTTGCGTATCAAGTGCCCACTCCAAGTAAAGCGGTTTAGTGATATTCGACAATTGAGCAATCGTACACCAAACCGACCCGATTGCCAAGCGCGCCAAAGGCTACAGAAGAGTGATAGAATCGGGGTCTAGCGCAAGGCGAGGGCGAAAGCATCTGATTCCGGGAAGCGACCGGACGATCTCCTGTCTTGCCGACTGGCGCTGGGCGATTGCCGGCAGCGGGTACTCGAAGTAGACCATTTCCAGCCAACCAGCCAAGACTGGCTTGACTATTCCTGCGGGCCGACGTTACAATGACCCAGAGGCATTGCAATCCATCTGCTTTTGTCCACGGAGTGACTTTCTATGACCACACAAAACTTTGCAGACTACGTACAGGGCAAAAGTTTCGACGAAATCCTACACGAAGGACGTCGTGAGAGCGCAGATCGCCTTATGTCTGAAGCGCTTGTCCCGCTGGCCTACGACGAATACTTTCGAGCTATCTCGGATGTCATCTCCTATAGAACCCCCGAACAGTTCCTCGCCGAATTCGTGCAGGACTCATCAAAGAATGAAGCACTAGACGCCGCGTAGGGGGCTGCTCGCGCCGGGTACGCTTTTTTTCTGCTCCCGCCGGGTGCGTGACCCGGCGAGTGGCGCAAGCTGATAGCTTTTGTTTGAATACGGCTATTCGAGCAGGAGCATTCGCAATATCCGCCGTTGTTCCTCAAGCAGAATGCGATTCTCCTCAAGCAACAGCGCCTGTTGGGCGGAAAGTTGCTCCAACGTTCGGACAATTTCGCGATAACGCGAGAGCAGAAGCTCTGTCTCCTGTCTCCTCAATTTGCCAAGCCGATAAGCAACCAACGGAGGGCGATTGAGGCGTAAGCGGGCAATTGTGAACTCACCAACTGGTGTTGTGGGATAGAGAGTACCATCAGTGAGAATCAGAAGATGGGCTGCCATCGGCTCCTGGCGTGGATTCCACAGTGGGAGATCATCCGAATGAATCGGCCAATAATCGGCCTTGTGCAGATTGCAACGCATACACGCGTAGAGCAGGTTCTCAGGTTCGTCCGTGCCACCCTTTGCCTTTGGATGAAAGTGATCGAGGGTCAACTCCCCGCCTGTATCGGTCTCAGCCACCGTACAAAACTCGCAAGCGAAATGGGCGCGGTCACGGACCAGACGGCGCGTGTCGGCTGAAATGCTCATAGAACCGGCGACCTAAGTCGTTGGGCCAGACGCTGTTTCAGAACGGCCACTTCCCGTCGTAACTCCTTATTTTGCAACATCAACCGTTGAATCTGCCGAGTCACGGCTGCTACCTGCGTCAGCGCTGCTTTGATCTGTGTCTGTAGCGCGTCCGTTTTCTCGGCCCCATCAGACACACCCAGCAGACGCGCTTCCGCCTCGTCTTCCTGCGCGTACCAGGCGTTCAGTTGCGCCATTTCTTCGTCAGACAGGGCTACTCCCCGCGTAGCTCGGTCATGCAATTCTTGTGGTTCTGTCATTTGTGGCACCTTTCGTTGGAACAGTCAATTTCGTATTGCTCCCATCCTGTCCACCAGTATACCACCCGTCGATCCACCCGCGCAACGTCTCTGCGGGGGAGACGATTCCGGGAAGCGACCGGACGATCTCCTGCCTTGCCGACTGACGCTGGGCGATTGCCGGTATCAGGTGCCCCGAAACTGAACTACACCCTTCTGCGCCGATGGTTGAAACGGGAGATGATCACCCTCTACACTCCAACGCACGCCGGGAGAATCCAACGCTTCGCGGTAAAATACACCCGTACAAAAACAGCGATTGTACGCAGGAAAAAAATCGTGTAGAATAGGCCATACGCACACCTGTTCAATAACCGAAGGGAGCCAACCGATGCGCAGACCCGACCAGAAACCCCACTTCCGCCTGTATAACCTTACCCTCTGGTTGCTGCTTTTGGGGTTGTTGCCCGCTTTGGCTATCGCCCGCTACAGCGACGAGGCGACCACTCCCCCCACAGGGGACTCGCCTCCGCTCTATTTGCCCATTGTGAGCAACCTTCGGCCCCTGCCCGCCCACTTTGCGCCCGAAGCCGACACGACGATTGGTGGGGGCAACCAGCAGATCGAAAGCCTGACCATCAAAGCCGGGGTCACTGTGCGCGTCAACGGGCCGCTCTCC
Organism: Litorilinea aerophila; assembly: GCA_945897075.1. GTDB lineage: Bacteria > Chloroflexota > Anaerolineae > Caldilineales > Caldilineaceae > JACQGT01. The sequence continues at coordinate 24,601 of CAMDEX010000050.1, read as the reverse complement.
CTGCGCGTGACCGGCGACGCGCAGATTGACGGCGTGATCCTGGCCGACTGTGCCGCGCTTTCGCTGATCACAGACGGCGATCTGACCATCACCGGCAAAATAGACAACCGCTGTAGCGACGGCAACCAGCCAGCCCAAGACTTGACGATTGCCGCCAAAGGCAGTCTAACACTGGGCACAGCCCAGCAGCCCGCCGACATCCAGAGCGCGGGCAATCTGCTCGTGACCAACGACCCGGACACCCCGGCTTGGGCCTACGATCTGCTGCCGGATCAGAGAGCGGACACGCCTCTTCCTCCGGTCTGCGCCCTGGCCGCCGATACAGCCCAGGCCAGCGCCAGCCCGGACAACCCCGCCATCATCACCTTCTCGGCCCAGGGCATTGACCCAGACGGCGGGCCTGTGACTTTTGCCTGGAATTTCGGCGACGGCTCCCCCGCTGCTGGCGGCGACGAAGTGCGCCACGGCTACGCGACCTCCGGCGTCTATCCGGTCACGCTGACCGCCACCGACGACGAATCCACCACCTGCGCAGCTACGGCGCGCATTGTCGTTGACGACGGCGCACCCGCGCCCCAGTCCCCCGCGCTCTGGATAAGACCGGACAATCTGGCCCTGGCCGTGGGCGAATCCCTGGCCTTTGCCACAGACATCAGCGACGACCAGACCACACCCCTCACCCACACCTGGACTTTTGGCGATGGGGGTCTCTCCTCCGTTGTCACCCCCACCCACAGCTACGCCCAGGCCGGGCGCTTTGTGGTCACGCTGCTCGTCAGCGACGGCCAGGGCAATCAGTCCAGCGCCAGCGCGGCCGTCTACGTCTTCGCTCCCCCGGCGCAGGCCGCGCAGATGGCCGCGCCGAACGGTTACTGTCCCCCGGCCGCGCCGCCACCCGGTGCGGTGATCGTCAACGGTCTGCCCAATCCCCCGCCCCCGGCCGGTAACAACGGGCGCGCCGGAGCCGACCGCATCTTCCGTGTCATCGGCCACGTCATCTTCACCGGCAACATCCGGGGTGGCGATGGCGAGGATGGCCGCGACCGGGTCGGCGCTGGCTATGTCCAGGGCGGCAACGGCGGACGCGGCGGGCGGGTCTCTCTGGCGGTCAACGGCACTCTATCGCTCTGTGGCGGCACGCTGGCCGCGGGCGACGGCGGCGACGGCGGCGACGCTACCGCCACCACTGGGGTTGTCGGCGGCAATCGCGTCGCTTGGGCCGTGGCTGGGCGTGGCGGCGACGCCGGGGATCGGGTCTTTGTCTCTGCTTCTTTGGGCGTGGCTTTCGACGGCGGTGTCACCTTTGACGCGGGCGAGGGCGGCGACGGCGGCACAGCCACAGCCACCGGTGCGCTGGGCGCCGATGGCTGCCCGCTGGCCGACGACGGGGCAAAAGCCCGCGCCTTTGGCGGACGGGGCGGGGATGCCTCCAAAACGGCCGTCTTCCGCGGCAATATACAGAATGTAGGCAATGTCACCTTTACGGCTGGCAAGGGCGGCAAGGGCGGCAACGCCACGGCCACTGGTGGCAAGGGCGGTGATGCGGTTTGCAACACAGCGGCCACCGGCGGCAAAGGCGGCGACGCCGAAGCGACGGGCGGGCGCGGCGGCCATGCCCGGCTCACGGGCAATCTGGGCGCGGGCTTCGTCATCGCGGGCGGCTCCTTCCTGGCGGGCAACGCGGGCAACGGCACCGCCACCTCCGGCGCGGGGGGCAGCGCCACGGCCACCGGTCTGCCCTGCGCCGACGCCACTGCAACCGCAGGCATAGGCGGTCAGTCCACAGCCAAAGGCGGCGATGCTGGACGTGGGCGGACCGATGGATTGGGCGGTCAAGGGCAGGCGACCAGTGGCGCGGGCGGCGCGGCCACCGCCACCGGCGTCGCCTGCAATGTGAACTGTACAGCGGGCGGCGCGGCCACGGCCACCGGCGGTGAGGGCGGTGCGGCCGCAGCGCGCTTTGGCCTTCTGGCCCCGGCTGGCGCTACCCAATCCCAGGCAGGCAAGGGGGGAAATGCCACCTCCACCGGCGGCGCGGGTGCGGACTGTCCCACCTGTCCTGGCGGGGCTGGGGGGGCGGGCGGCGCGGCCACTTCCACCGGCGGTGACGGCGGAGAGGCCACCGGCAACGGTGCCACCGTCCACGGCGATGGGGGCAATGCCAACGCCAACGGCGGCGTAGGCGGCGCGGGCGCGGGCTGTTGTGGCGAAGCCGGGGGCAACGGCGGCGCAGGCGGCGCGGCCACAGCCAACGCCGGCGACGCGGGTGGCGCGGGTGCGGCGGACGGGGCCAACGGCGGTAAGGGTGGCGACGGGGGCGCAGGCGGCGACGGCGCTCCGCCCGGCACTGGCGGGGCGGGCGGGGCGGGCACAAATGTACCCAACGGCAACCCGGGCGCAGATGGCGATCTCAACCCGCCCGCGCTCTGGGCGGCTTCCAGCCCGCCGGTCTGTGTGCCTTCGCCCACCCCAACGCCTACACTGACGGCAACAGCCACGCCGACGGCGACTCTCACTGCTACACCGACGGGCACGGCGACGGTTACGACAACCGTCACAGCCACACCGACGCCGACGGGGACAGCGACAGGAACAACAACGCCATCTGTCACCGCTACATCCACCGGCACGGCAACGGTGACTACGACGCCATCCGTCACTGGCACAGCGACGGTCACGGCGACCGTCACAGCCACACCGACGCCAGCAGCGACGACGCCGACGATCACAACAACGCCATCTGTCACCAGTACATCCACCGGCACGGCAACGGTGACTACGACGCCATCCGTCACTGGCACAGCGACAGTCACAACGACCGTCACAGCCACACCGACGCCAGCAGCGACGACGCCGACGGTCACAACAACGCCATCTGTCACTGGCACAGCGACCGTCACAACGACCGTCACAGCCACACCGACGCCAGCAGCGACGACGCCGACGGTGACAACAACGCCATCTGTCACCAGTACATCCACCGGCACGGCAACGGTGACTACGACGCCATCCGTCACCGGCACGGCGACAGTCACAGCGACAGTCACAACGACACCGACGCCCCCAACAGCGACGGTCACAGCGACAGTCACAACGACACCGACGCCCCCGACAGCTACGGTGACAGTGACAGTCACAACGACACCGACGCCCCCGACAGCTACGGTGACAGTGACAGTGACGGTCACGCCGCCCAGCACGGAAGTCGTCAGCAGGTATCGCTCAAAGCGGACTGGCTAACTCGGCTCTACAACCGCCATTTCTTGTTCGCTCTTCTTGGGCTTCTATGGCAAAATGGGATGGGAGCAGCTTGCACCGCTTCCATCCCATTTCATCCCACCCCAAAGGAGCAGCGCTCCCATGCCCCACGCCTCCCGTTTTCTCGGCGTCACCACCCTTAGCCCCTTTTTCCAGGTCGAAGGCGTCGAGCCGGTGCTGGATCGTTTGCAGGCTGCGGGGGTCAACGCGGTGGCAGTCAACACGTCGGTCACCGCGCCGGGGCGGGAAGGGGAAGGCAGCTACCAGCCGCCGGACGACGGCGGCACCAGCCCCCGCCTTTTTGATCGCCCCCTGTGGGGCCAGCGGGGACTCTGGCTGCGCACGGCACCGGGCCACGCCTTCCGCCAGGAGTTTTTCGCCGACAGCCCCTACCAGCCCCGCCCGGCCAACGACCTGACCACCAGCGCCGGACCGATCATCGGCCAGTTTATTCGGGCTGCCAAAAAGCGGGGGATGCGGGTTTACATCCAGACCAGCGCGGCCGCGCCCGCGGGCCTGCGGGACGAAGATCGCCCCCGTCTGCCCGACGGCTCGCTGCCCGCCTACCGTATGGCCGACACCGCCAGTCTGGCCTCCCCGGCGGTGCGCGCCTGGAACCGGGCCTGGTGTCGGGACATCTTCGCCCACTACCCGGAGATTGACGGCATCCGCCCGGACTGGCCGGAATATCCCTGCTACACCCTCAACGAAGTTTTCAGCGATTGCGGACCTCACGTGGAGCGCTGGGCCAATGCCCACGGCTTCGACTTTGCCACCATCCGAGCGGAGACGCTGGCCTTCTGGCGCTATCTCCACGGCAGCCTGCGCAACGACGACATCGCCGACTTTGCGGAAGCCGACGGCGGACGCTTTGCCCAGGCCAGTCTGCTCACCCGCTTCCCCGGCGTGGCCGCATTCTTCCGGCTCAAGGCTGCGCTTTCGGCGGACATTCTGGCCGACTGGCGCGCCGCCATCAGCGACGCCGCGGGGCCGGAGAGCGAGCTTTCGGCCAACGCCTTTATGACCCCCTACAGCTTCTTCACCGGGCTGGACTTTGCCCGCATCGGCGAAAGTTGCGCTTCGGTTTCGGCCAAACTCTACACAATGCACTGGTGTCAGATGGTGGAGTATTGGGGGCGGGAGTTGCTCGATGCCAATCCGGGGTTGGACGAGGGGCTGCTGGTGGCTGCATTGGTGCATCTGATGGATATTGCCGAACCGGGTTCGGGCGGACGCACGCTGGAATACTATCATTACCCGGAGCCGGACGAGGCCCATCCCATCCCCAGCGAAACGCAGGCGCGCAAGCTGCGCCAGGTGGTGCGGGCCGTGGGTGGCCGGGCGCAAGTCCACGCGCTGGTCCACGGCTACGGCCCAGTGGACGACTTCCGCCGCCGCTTTGCCCTGGCCGTTGACAGCCCGGTGGATGGGGTGTGGGTCAATCGCTACGGCTATTTGAGCGATGAAAAGTTGACGGCGATGGGGGAAGTGATGCGTGAAACGTGAAAGCGGATGGTGTATTGGGTATTTCGCAAGCTATGTTCAGCCGAATGTGTAGCGGGTAATGCTGGGGATGTGATCGAAGTCGCTATCCTGGCTGACCAGATGGAAACAGCCGACTTTCTGCATGGCGACCAAATGGAGGGCGTCGCGTGGTAAAATACGAAATTGCTGGATATTGCGTCGCATGGCGGCTATGTCTGTCGGCACCAGAGGAATAATAGTCAGATTTCGATAAGCAGCTACTCTCTCCAATAGCGTATCAACCGAGACAGAAAACTCAGCGATCATTCCATTCTCGTCTCGACGGAGACGGTCCAATGGCGAAGCGCCGTATGTATCGCGAATAAGCGCTAGTAACAGTCTGTAGGCCAACTCATCAAATGTCAAAACGGATGTGTAAGCGTGCCGCACTTCCCGCTCAATATCTCTAAATAACTCAGCTATCTCTGGAGTAATTGCGCGCAAAAGCAGATAAATAGAGTTGGTGTCGAGATATACCTGTTCTGTGTCAAGCGACGAAATCGGAAGACTCATTTTTCACCGAACTGCATGTGGACGATTTCTGCATTCGAATAGACCTCATCCCAGTCACCTTTACCCGCAGCCCCAAACAGGCTATCAGTGATCGGTGTGTCCGATTTTTTGACAGGTATCGCTGCTGTCACTTCAGGAGGTGGGAAGACACGCATCTTAGGCGACTCCTTCAGTGCATCTGAAAACGTTAAAGAAGAATCTACATGAATGTCCTGCCAGCCCTGCACTGCTTGACGCAGCGTGTACAATTCGTCCAGCATTGCATCGATACGCGCCAAAATCTCCCGCGTATCTTCAGGAGGCGAAGCGACCTGCATCTGAACTTTTTTCACTGCATCTCTCGTCATTGGATTGACCTCCTGCGCCCGTTCTGTAGTTGTTCAGATGATCATTTGCAGAGAAAATGTTTACCAGAAAACTATAACACAGCTTCGATTTCCCACAAAAGCCAAATCACAGGAATCCTTATGACCACCACCAGCGAACACTACCAGCTTGCCCAACAATACCTGCCCGGCGGCGTTTCAGCCACGGCGCGGGCCAACGCAGCCATCGGCCATCCGCTTTATGTCAGCCGGGGGGAAGGGCCATTCGTCTACGATATCGAAGGCCGGGAATATGTGGATATGTGTCTCTCCCACGGCGCGTCCCTGCTCGGCCACAACCACCCGGCCATCGTCGCCGGGGTGCAGCAAGCCCTGCAGATGGGCGTGATCTGCTCCTACGAGACGGTCTACCACACCCAACTGGCGCAACGGATCACACAAATGATCCCCTGCGCCGAGATGGTGCGCTATGCGGGTTCGGGGACGGAGACGGTAATGCACGGGCTGCGTCTGGCCCGCGCCGCCACAGGGCGGGAGAAGATCATCAAATTCGAGGGCCATTTCCACGGCTACGCCGACGCGCTCAATCTGAGCGTCTCGCCACCCCTGGACGCGGCGGGACCGGAACGGGCACCCTTCCCCTACCCCGAATCCGCGGGGATTCCCTTCAATGTGCGGGAAAATATCGTCATTGTCCCCTTCAACGATCCCCTGGCGCTGGAAGCCGCCTTTGCCGCGCACGGCGACGAGGCGGCAGTGCTGCTGATGGAGCCCATCAACTACGACCAGGGCTGTATTCTGCCCAAACCCGGCTTTGTGCAGCTCTGCCGGGAACTGTGCGACCGCTACGGGGTGATTCTCTTTTTCGATGAGGTGCTGACCGCCTTCCGCGTCGCGCCCGGCGGCGCGCAGGAATATCTGGGGGTGACGCCGGATTTGTGTGTGCTGGGCAAGGCTTTCGGCGGGGGCACACCCATCAGCGCGCTGACCGGGCGGAGGGGGGTGATGGAGCATCTGCGCCCGTTGGGCGACAGCGAGATGAGCGGCACATACCTGGCCCACCCGACGACTGTCCTGGGCGCGCTGGCCGCGCTGGGGGAATATAGCAAGCCCGGCTTCTACGACAGACTGGACGCGCTGGGCGAGTATTTCTACAGCGGCTTTCAGTCCCTCATCGATCAGCACAAAGTGCCCGTGCGCCTGCAACACGCCGGCCCCCGCTTCGGGATGTATTTTGGTGTGACCGAAGAGGTGACGAATTATCGGCAGGCCGCGGCCAAGCGCAAGGATATGGAATTCGCCTTCATTGACGGCTGCTACCGGCGGGGCGTCTACTTTGCCGTCTCGCCCCATCACGGCTTCTCTGCCGCGCATACGGAAGCCGAAATGGAGCGGGTGCTGGCTGCGATTGACGGGGCGATGGGAGATGTGAAAAGCAAATTCGGGTAAATCCGTCTATCGGTTCGTTGACCAGAAACGTAAAACGTGAGAACACCGGCCTTTCTCACGTTTTACGTTTCACGCCTTACGCAGAAAGAAATGAGACTCTCGGGTGCCTACTCCCTCCCCCCTCACCCTCCACTACACCACTCCCGCAACCGCCTGGGAAGAAGCCCTGCCGATTGGCAACGGGCGGCTGGGCGGGATGATCTTTGGCGGCGTGGACGAGGAGCGCATCAGCCTTAACGAGGATACGCTCTGGTCTGGCACACCGAAGGAGACGACGAACCCGGCGGCGCGGGAGGTGCTGCCGGAGGTGCGCCGGCTGCTCTTTGCCGGGGAATACGCGGCGGCCAACGAACTGTGCAAGCGTATGCAGGGGCCGTACAGTCAGTCCTATCTGCCGTTGGGGGAGCTGCGGATGCGCTTTGGAGAGACGGCGGACGGCGGACCGCAGACGGCGTATCGGCGGGTGTTGGATTTGGACACGGCATTGGCTACGATTGACTACACGAAAGGCAAAGTGTCGTTCCGGCGGGAGGCGTTTGTGAGCTTTCCGGATCAGGTGCTGGTGGTGCGGTTGAGCGCGGACAGGCCAGGCGCACTCAATTTTGTGGTGGGGTTGAGCAGTCCGTTGCGGCATAGCGTGCGGGCGGAAGGGAGCGGACTGGTGATGGCCTGTGACGTGCCCGTTCACGTAGACCCACCCTATGCCAGCAGCGACGATCCCATCCGCTACGGCGAGGGGATGCGGGCCGAGGCGCATCTGCGCGTCGTTACGCCGGATGGCTGCGTGGAGACGACGCCAGACGGGGAGATTCGGGTGAGCGGCGCGCAGATCGTCACCCTTTTCCTGGCTGCAGCCACCAGTTTCAACGGCTTCGACAAGCATCCGGGGCACGAGGGTGTGGAACCGTCCAGCCGAATTTTGCCGGTGCTGGAAGCGGCCATCGCCCGCCCGTATGACGAACTGCGCGCCCGCCACATCGCCGATCACCAGTCCCTTTTCCGCCGGGTCACGCTGGATTTGGGCGCGAGCGACGCAATGACCCAATCAACCGATCAACGAATCAACCAATTTTCCACGCAGGACGATCCTCAACTGATTGAACTGCTTTTCCAATACGGGCGCTATTTACTGATTGCCAGCTCCCGGCCCGGCACGCAACCGGCCAATTTGCAGGGCATCTGGAACCCCCATTTGCAGCCGCCGTGGAGCAGCAATTACACGCTGAACATCAACGCGGAGATGAACTACTGGCCCGCGGAGGTGGCGAATCTGGCTGAGTGCCACGAGCCGCTACTGCGCTATGTGGCCGAGAGCAGTGTGACCGGCGCGGCGGTTGCGGCGGCGAATTACGGCTGCCGGGGCTGGACTGCGCACCACAACGGCGATCTGTGGCGGCACGCCGCGCCCGTGGGCAACTTCGGCGGCGGCAATCCCCAGTGGGCGATGTGGCCGCTGGCCGGGGCGTGGCTCTGCCAGCATCTGTGGGAGCACTTCGCCTACGGCGGCGATGTGGATTATCTGCGGGAACGGGCTTTCCCGGTGCTGCGGGAGGCGGCCCGTTTCTGCCTGGATTGGCTGGTGGAGGGGCGGGATGGCTGGCTGGTCACCGCGCCCAGCACATCGCCGGAGAATACGTTTACGACCGCGGACGGGCAGACCGCGGCGGTGAGTATCGGCAGCACAATGGATATGGCGCTGATCCACGACCTTTTCCGCAATTGCCTGGAGGCTGGGGTGGCGCTGGGGGTGGCCGACGCGTTGCAGGCAGAGATGGCGGCGGCCCTGCCCCGGCTGCTGCCTATGCGCATCGGCCGCCTGGGCCAGTTGCAGGAGTGGAGCGAGGATTGGGACGACCCCGACGATCACCACCGCCACGTCTCCCACCTCTTTGGCCTGCATCCGGGGCGGCAGATTTCGCGGCGGGGCACGCCGGAACTGTGGCAAGCGGCCAAACGTTCGCTAGAACTGCGCGGCGACGAGGCCACGGGCTGGTCGTTGGGCTGGAAGACGAACTTTTGGGCGCGCTTTGAGGACGGGGATCACGCCTACCGGATGATCCGGCTGCTGCTGCGCCCGGTGGAGCCGGATGCCCAAATGAGCGCAACCGGTGGTGGGGTCTACCCGAATCTTTTCGACGCACACCCGCCTTTTCAGATCGACGGCAACTTTGGCGTCAGCGCGGGGATTTGCGAGATGCTTCTGCAAAGCCACAACGGGGAGATACACCTGCTCCCCGCGTTGCCTGCGGCCTGGCCGAATGGATCGGTGACGGGTCTGCGGGCGCGGGGTGGCTTTGTGGTGGATATAAAATGGCAGACGGGGAAACTACACGAAGCGGTCATCCGATCCGAACGGGGCAGGGTCTGTCGGGTGCGAATCGGGGATGACCGTATCGTTCAGTTGGACTGCGAAGCAGGCGGCGTCTACACGCTATCGGGCTGATTCCCTGAAAGCTGGGTCTCATACTCGGCAATCGTTTCGCGCAGGGCCTGGCTGCCGCCGAAAGTTTCCACAAGTGTTTTGAGACCGTCCACGAACTTTTCCGTGACAGCCGGGGAGGCGATGTCGCGTTTTTCCAGTTCTACCATCAGGTGGTAGACGCTGACCCCGGCAAAACGTGCCGCTGCCTGCATATCCGCCTCGCCGCGTTGGTAGGAGTTAATGGCCTGCTCAAGACGGTAACCGTTCAGCCCATCACGAACCAGCCGCCGAAGAATCGACGATTCAGAAGTACCTTCCGCCTGGCTGATTTGTGAGAGGATATTGCTCTCATCGGAGCTAAGACGTACAGATTTTGTCACTGGAATTGTGAGAGAATTCATCGTTCCTCCTTCTTGCGACGGATCAGAGTCTCCAACAAAGACAACGCTTGTCGCCGTTGTCCTTTGCTGATGCGCACGGCTCGCAACGCTTTGAAGGCCGTGTCTGCTGTGATGTGGCCTTGATCGAACAATAGGATGGCAAAGTCCGCTGTTCCAATGACACGTAATCCAAAGGCTTTGGCTCGATGATAGGGATTGGCATCATCTATCAAAAGCCAAGAAGCTGATTCGACTGCTAACGCAATGGCGGCATTTTCCCCGGGATGAAACCATTCTGCGGACAAATCAGGATCCCGGAGTACAATACGTCCATCGCTTATCCATTGCTCGAAAGTATCCACACTGTATGTTTTCATCCCCAAAAAGACAAGAGGATACCGAATTTCACTCACTACGGGAGTGGTTACAAGCAACTGGAAATAGGAAGGCACGAACTGCACAATCCCCCCAGCGCAACAGTTGATCCAAAACGAAGCATCCATCGATGCATTTTGCTTCACCATACATTTATTATAACATAGGGTTCCGCAAATTTCAAGACCCAAAAAGGAGACTCTCAATGCTACGCAAACAATTCGGCAGACTGGGCTGGCCCGTTTCTGTGGTCGGCCTGGGCACGTGGAATATCGGCAACCAGTGGGGCGAGATCGACGAGACGACCGCGTGGACGACCATCCGCGCCGCCTACGAGGCGGGAATGACTCTCTTCGATACCGCAGAATCCTACGGCATCCCCAACGGCCTGTCGGAGTTTCGCCTGGGGCGGGCGCTGGCTGCGATCCGCCACAATGTCGTCATCGTCAGCAAGATCGGCAACTGGGGCAAGCGCACCAACGGCGAGATTCCCAAGACCGGTGTGGATTCGATCCGGGTCAGCGGCCACGCCATTCTGGGCCGCCTGCGCACGGACTACGTGGACGTCATCCTCTGCCACGAGGGGGATGTGGCCGACCCGACGGTCTATCTGGAGGGCTTTGAGGCGCTGAAGGCCGAGGGCTGTCTGCGCGCCTATGGCATCTCCACCAACAGCCTGGACGTACTGAAAAAGTTCAACGTCAACGGTACGTGCAGTGTGGTGCAGGTGGACTACTCCCTGCTCAACCGCGGCCCGGAAGCCGAGTTCCTGCCCTACTGTCAACAGCACGGCATCGGCGTGATGGTGCGCGGTCCGCTGGCGAAAGGTGTGCTTTCTGGTCGCTACACGAAGGAATCGGCTTTTACTGACAGTGTGCGCGCCGGCTGGAACGACGAGGGCGCGGCCCGGCAGAAATATCTGGAACAGGTGGCCCAGGTGGAAAAGCTGGGCCAGATTGTCCCGCCCGGCCCGGAAATGGTAGCCGCGGCCATCCGCTACACCGCCAGCCACCCGGCGGTCTCGGTGACCATCCCAGGCGCGAAATCCGCGGAGCAAGCGCGCACCAACGCGTCCGCAGGCGACCGGCTTTATGACGACGCCGAAATGCGCAAATTAGCCACTGCAGTTAGCTAAGAATAGAACGCAGATGACGCGGAAACCACGGATTTACGCGGATTTTTATCCGCGCTGATCCGCTCAATCCGCGTCGTCCGCGTTCTATTCTTCCGTTTTCCATTCCTCAGGAGACTCTACATGAAAATTACAGAGATCAAAACCTACCCGGTCTGGGTGGGCAGCCGCAACCAACTGGTCGTCAAAGTGGAGACCGACGAGGGCATCTACGGTCTGGGCGAGTCCGGTCTCTCCGGGCGGGAGATGGCCGTGGTCGGGGCCATCAACCACTACCGGGAGTGGCTGATCGGGCGCGACCCCATGCGTATGGGTGCGCTTTGGCAGGAGATGTACCGCAGCCAGTATTTCGAGGGCGGGCGGGTTCTCACCGCGGCCATCGCGGCCATTGACATCGCGCTCTACGACATCGCGGGCAAGGCGCTGGGCGTGCCCGTCTACCAGCTTCTCGGCGGCAAACAGCGGGAGTGGATCCCCTGTTTTGCCACGATGTGGGGCGGCAGCGTGGAAGAGATGATCGAGAAAGCCAAGCTGCTCGTGGAGAAAGGCTGGAACGTCATCCGTACCACGCCCAACTACCGAGGCGATCAGGGCGCGGATGGCAACACCTGGGAGCCGTGGGAATCGGTCGGCGTCACCGCGGCCTGGCTGACCGCAGTGCGCGAGGCCATCGGACCCGAACCGGTGCTGGGCATTGACTACCACCACCGGTTGAGTGTGGCCGAGGCGGCCTCCTTCTGTCAGCGTATGCCTATGGGAACGCTGGACTTTCTGGAGGAACCAATCCGGGACGAGACGCCGGAAGCCTACGAAAGCCTGCGCACGATGACGCCCGTCCCCTTTGCCATCGGCGAGGAATTTTCCAGCAAATGGCAGTTCCTGCCCTACATCGAGCGGGGCATCACCAACTACGCCCGTGTGGATGTCAGCAATGTGGGCGGGCTGACCGAAGCGATGAAAGTAGCGGCGCTGGCCGAAAGCCACTACATTGACCTGATGCCCCACAACCCGCTCGGCCCCATCTGCACCGCGGCGACTGTGCATCTGGCCGCAGCTGTGCCCAACTTTGCCTGGCTGGAAGTGCGTTCGTCACCCACGGAAGCGGGGATGTTCTACGACCCCGACTGGTTCCCCGTGCAGGCGGTACAGGACGGGGCGCGCTATCTCGTCCCCGACGCGCCGGGGCTGGGCGTGGAGTTCAACGAAGAGCGGGCCAAAACCACCGAGTTCAAATACTGGGAAGCGCCCCATCTGCGGCGCAGAGACGGATCGTATACGAACTGGTAGAAGGGGGAACGGGGAGCGGGGAATGGGGACTGGGCAAGCGGCATCTCGGCTTGTCAGGTGCCGATCCCCGATCGCCGATCCCCGTTCCCCATTCCCCAATCTCCAATCCCCATTCCCCAACTATGAAAATCACAGACATCAAAACCTACCCGGTCTGGGTGGGCAACCGCAACCAATTAATCGTGAAACTGGAGACCGACGAGGGCATCTACGGCTGGGGGGAATCCGGGCTGGCGGGGCGGGAGATGGCCGTCGTCGGCGCGATTCGTCACTACCGGGAGTGGCTGATTGGCCGCGACCCTATGCGCACGGGCGCTCTCTGGCAGGAGATGTACCGCAGCCAATACTTCGAGGGCGGACGGGTGCTGGCCGCGGCCATCTCCGCCCTGGACATCGCCCTCTACGACATTGCAGGCAAGGCACTGGGCGTGCCGGTCTATCAACTGCTGGGCGGCAAGCAGCGCGAGTGGATCCCCTGCTTTGCCACTACCAAAGCGCAGATGGGACCGCAACTGATCGAAGACGCGCAAACGCTGGTGGAGCGGGGCTGGCCCGCCATCCGCACCTTTTTCCACGGCGCGCCGGGCTACGATGTGGGCGGCGTCTTCGATCCCCAGGAATCCATCGGTAAGACGGCCCACTGGCTGGCAAAAGTGCGGGAGGCCATCGGGCCGGGGCCAGTGCTGGGCGTGGACTACCACCACCGCCTCAGCGTGGCCGAGGCCGCCTCTTTCTGCCAGCGCATGCCCACCGGCACCCTGGATTTTCTGGAGGAGCCCATCCGGGACGAGACGCCGGACGCCTACGCCAGTCTGCGCAAAATGACCGGCATTCCCCTGGCCATCGGCGAGGAGTTCGCCAGCAAGTGGCAGTTTTTGCCCTACATCGAGCGGGGTCTGACCAACTACGCCCGGCTGGATGTGTGCAATGTGGGCGGGCTGACCGAAGCGCTGAAGGTAGCGGCCCTGGCCGAGAGCCACTACATCGATGTGATGCCCCACAACCCGCTGGGTGCCATCTGCACTGCGGCCACCGTCCATCTGGCCGCGGCCATCCCCAACTTTGCCTGGCTGGAGATGCGCCGCTCTCCCACCGAGCAGGGCGGCTACTACGACCCGGACTGGTTTCCTGTGCAGCCCGTACTGGACGAATACCGGCTGCACATCCCCAGTGCGCCGGGGCTGGGCGTAGAGTTCAACGAGGAGCGGACCAAACGCACGCCCTTCAAATTCTGGGAAGCGCCCCATCTGCGCCGCACGGATGGGTCGGTCACAAATTGGTAGGTGCGGTTTTCAACCGCACGTCTACAGGTGAAAGTGCGGTTGAAAACCGCACCTACGTTTCACTACCCCCACGAAAGGAACGTCGAATGAATCCCAGTACCGCATCCCTTCCTCCTCAGGCCCGCTGGTTTCCCCAGGCCCGCTATGGGATGTTCATCCATTGGGGGCCGTATACCGAACACGCACGGGGCGAGCAGGTGCTTTTCCGCGAGCATTTGGAGCAAGCGGCGTATGAACAGCGGGCCTGCGCCTGGAATCCGCAACGCTTTGAGGCGGCGGCCTGGGCCAAGATCGCTGTGGCGGGCGGGATGAAATACGCGGTCTTGACGACGCGCCATCACGACGGCTACTGTCTGTGGGATTCGGCGCTGACCGATTATACGAGCAGCCAGCAAGCGCCCCAGCGGGATTTTGTGGCCGAGTATGTGGAGGCTTTCCGCGCCGCGGGGCTGCGCGTGGGTCTCTACTATTCGTTGGCCGATTGGCGCGTACCCGCCTATTGGGACGGACCCAGCCGTGACGCGGAGGGCTGGGCCGCCTTCCGGGCCTACGTTCACGGCCAGGTGCGGGAATTGCTGAGCAACTACGGCAAGATCGACGTCATCTGGTTCGACGGGGCCTGGCCGCAGACAGCTGCCGAATGGAGGAGCGGCCAACTGGTGGAACTGATCCATCAGTTGCAGCCGGAGATTCTGATCAACAACCGGCTGGGCGCGGACGATCCAGCGGACGACATCCCCGGTTCCGTGGTGCCCAGCACAGGCCGCTCCCGCCATCTGGGCGACTTCGGCACACCGGAGCACGAAATCCGCGCCCAGGACGGGCTGTGGGAGTCGTGTCAGGTGAGTACCTGGCGGCTGTGGGGCTACACAGCGGGCGAACAGTGGCGGCCTGTGGAACTGTTGCTGGATATGCTGGTGGAGAGCGCGGGCAAAGGGGGCAATCTGCTGCTGAATGTGGGGCCGACACCCCAGGGCGAACTGCCCACACCTTTTGTCGAGCGGGCCGAGGCCATCGGGCGCTGGCTGGCGGTCAACGGCGAGGCCATCTACGGAGTGGAGGCCGGGGAGGTCTCTGAGTTCATCACCTATGGGCGGCAGACGCGCAAGGGCGACAACCTTTACCTGATCGTGCGCTTTTGGGATGGCAGCGGCGCGATCCATCTGGGCGGGCTGGCGACGCGGGTGCGACGGGCCGTGCTGCTGGCAACCGGCCAGGAAGTCGCCTTCCGTCAGGACGACGACCATCTCTGGCTCACCGGCCTGCCGCTGGAGAAACCGGGCGAACTCTTCCCGATCATCCGCCTGGAGTGCGACGGCGCGCCCCGGCCCACCGCCTGGGCCGCAGACCGGCTCTGGCAGGGCGATCCCAGCCGCATGACCGCGTGGGCGCGGCAGCGGGGCGAGAGTGTCTGGGTGGGGCGGTAGATGCGCAAAAGTTGCCGCACAAATGACGAATCCTACAATCTGTGATAGGCTGAAGCCGTTGGCTTGCCTTCGTTCTACTGCTATCCAAATCCACAACGTTCTCTCTCACGAAAGGAAACACCTGTGTACCCCAATCCCCTGAAAGAAAAGCTGCGCAACGGCCAGACTGTGCTTGGCAGCGCTCTCTCCGCCCCGACGGCCAGCGTCATGGCGGCCACCTGCAAGGCCAATATCGACTTTGTATGGATTGATACCGAGCACGCACCCTACGCCAGCGAGAGTCTGGATGTGTTGCCGGTCATCGCGCGCCAAAACGGCGTGGCCCCGATGATCCGAGTGGCCTGGAACGACCCGGCGTTGATCAAAAAGGCCTACGATGTGGGCGCGGTGGCGGTGATGGTGCCCCAGGTCAGCACTGCCGAAGAGGCGGCGCGCGCTGTACAATATGCCTTCTATCCACCTTTGGGGCAACGGGGTGTCTCACCCAATTGGCCCGCGCTCGCCGGGGTTGATTGGAATCACGTCATTCGCACAGCCAACCAGGAGACTGTCCTGATCTTGCAGATCGAAAGCCAGCAGGCCTTCGACAATCTGGAAGAGATCGCCGCAGTGCCCGGCATTGATGTGCTCTTCATCGGCCCGATGGATATGTCGGCCTCGCTGGGAGTAATCACCGAAATGCAGGACCCTCGCCTTCAAGAGATGATGCGGGAGTTTCCGCGCATCCTGGCCGAGAAGGGCATCCCCGCGGGGACGACGCTGATGGATGTCAATGAGGTCAAGCAGAAGCTCTCCTGGGGCTATCGCTTTATGAATGTGGGCAGCCCGCTGGCCTACGGTGTGCAGGCGCTGAACGGGTATCTGGCGGAGTTGCGCAAGTAGGCAGCAGAATAGACATGCCTTGATTTGTGGAGCGTAGTGCGTGGACTGGTCCACGCACTACGCTCCGCGTTAGAAGCCAATACCACAGGAGTACCCCCCCAATGAGCCAATCCGACTTCCTCCGCTACCGCCAAATCCACCTGGACTTCCACACATCCGAACAGATCGCCGCCATCGGCTCGGAATTCGACGCCGACGCCTGGGCGCAGATGCTGGCCGACGCCCACGTCAATTCCATCACCTGCTTTGCCCGCTGCCACCACGGGATGATCTACTACGACACCGCGCGCAACCCGGAGCGCCGCCACCCCCACTTGACGCGCAATCTGCTGGCCGAACAGATCGCAGCGGCCCACAAACGGGACATTCGGGTTCCCATCTACACGACAATCCAGTGGGACTACTTCACCGCGCAGGCGCATCCCGAATGGGTGCAGGTAACGCCGGAGGGCGCAATCGTCGGTCAGAAACCCTACGAAGCCGGTTTCTACGCCCGGCTCTGTGTCAACACGCCGTATGTGGATTTTCTCAAAGCCCACGTGACAGAGATGTTTGACGTTCTGCCCGCGGTGGACGGCTTTTTCTTCGACATTGTGGGCGACCAGGACTGCTCCTGCGCGGCCTGTCGGCGGGAGATGCTGCAACGGGGCTTCGACCCGTCGGACGGCGACTCCCGCCGCGCCTTTGGCCGCCAGGTGATCAACCGCTTCCAGCGCGAGTTGAGCAGCCATGTACGCAGCTACAGCGCCGAGGCCACAATTTTTTACAACGCCGGCCACATCGGCCCCCGCCACTGGGAGGCCCAGGAAGAGTACAGCCATTGGGAGTTGGAATCCCTGCCCAGCGGCGGCTGGGGCTATATGCACTTTCCCCTGGCCCAGCGCTACGCCCGCACGCTGGGCAACGATTGTCTGGGCATGACCGGCAAGTTCCACACCTCCTGGGGCGACTTCCACTCCTACAAGAACGAGACCGCGCTCCAATTCGAGTGTTTCCAGATGCTGGCGCTCAACGCCAAATGCTCCATCGGCGACCAGCTCCACCCCACCGGCCGCCTGGATCAGGCGACGTATGATCTGGTCGGCACGGTCTATGCGGAGGTGGAGAAGAAAGAGCCGTGGTGTGTCGGCGCACGACCAGTAACGGACATTGCCGTCCTCACCCCGGAGGAATGGACGGGACAGCGTCTGACCCCGGAGACGATGGGCGCGATTCGGATGCTGACGGAAGGCGGCCACCAGTTCGACATTGTGGACAGCCACAGCGATTTCAACGCCTACCGGCTGTTGATTCTGCCCGACATCGCGCCTTTTGGCCCGCGGCTGGCTGCCGCAGTAGAGGCGTACATCGCCAACGGCGGACGGGTGATCGCCTCCTTCGAGGCCGGGCTGATCCCCGATGGCAGCGACTTTGCCCTCGCGGCCTGGGGCGTGACAAAGACGGGCGACGGCCCACGCGACGCGAATGGCGAACTCGTGCGCGGGCGCAACTTCCCCAAAGGCGACTACGTGGACTATCTGCTGGCCGAGGGCGCGTTGGCCCGCGGTCTGCGCGAGACCGAATATGTGATGTATATGCGGGGCTTGCCCATCGCCGCCGGAGAAGAAACGGAGGTGCTGGCCAGCGTAATCCCCTCCTATTTTGACCGCGACTGGCGGCGCTTCTGCTCCCACCGGCAGACGCCCTCCACCGGGGCGATGGCTGGCCCGGCGGTGACGCGCACGGGGAATGTGATCTACTTTGCCCACCCCATTTTCCGCCAGTACAACCAGAACGCGCCGCGCTGGTGCAAGCTGTTGCTGCTCAACGCCATTGACCTGCTCCTGCCCGACCCGCTGCTGCGCCATCAGGGACCGACCAGTCTGCTGACCGCCATCAACGCCCAGGACGAAAAGCAGCGCTGGATCGTCCATCTGCTCCACTACATCCCCGAACGGCGGGGGCTGGACTTCGATGTGATCGAAGATGTGATCCCCCTGCACGATCTGGCCGTCTCGCTGCGTGTGCCCGGCCCGGTGACGAGCATCCGCAGCGCGCCAGAGGGCGAGGAATTGCGCTTCGTGGCCGTGGATGGACGGGTGAACTTTCTGCTGCCCCGCCTCTATGGGCATCAGATGGTGGAGGTGAAGCTAATGCGCTGACAAAAAGGCGACAGTGGCCTCAATCATCTGCGCCTGCTGCGCTTGGCGCGTGATGGACGCCGCGCCGTCGCCGGGCTGCGGGCCATACCAGCCACACTGGGCGTGGTTGCCGCCTTCGATCACCACCCAATCCGTTGTGGACGACAGGAGAACGCGGCTGGCTTCAATGCCCTCCAGCCCCATATCCTGTGTGCCGTAGACAGAAAGAACGGGAAAATCCGGGCGCTGGCTAAAGTCGCTGGGACTTGCTGGATAGCTGGCCCACAGCACCAGCCCATCCACAGTTTCCGGATTGTTATAGGCAAAGCGGGCAGCCATCGCCCCGCCCAGCGAATGCCCCCCCACAAACCAATGCTTGATGGCCGGATTGGCTGCGATCACATCCGCGGCGATGTCCGGGGCAAAGACGGCCAGATTGAGGGGCACAGGCGGAATCACCACCAGATAACCCTGGCTGGCGATGGCCCGGGCCGCTGGCGCGTAACTGCGCGGGTCCACCCGCCCGCCGGGGTAGAAGATCAGGCCGACAGTCGGCGTCTTTGCGGTTGGGACAAAGAGCAGCCAGGGATCGGTCTGCACCGTCACTTCGTCGTTGCTCTCCAGGGCGGCCAGCGCTTCGGGCATCGGACCCAGCGGCGTCTCGGCCCAGACCACAAAGCCAGCCCCCGTCAGCGCCAACACCACCAACAATCCAATCAGAATCCAGCGCAACCGTTTCATTGCGGCACCCTTTCTACAGCCCGGCGTGTGGCCCAGGCGCGATAGGCAAAAAGAAAAGTCAACCCCGCTTTGCCAAAGAGCAGGCGGCTGAACAGCCCCTTCAGCCCCGGCGCATAAGTGTAGACAATGCGCTCGTGAACCCGTGTGGTCTGGGCGTCCACGGCAGTGAAGGAATGGGTATGCACCCAGTAAGCCAGGGGTCCGCTGGCCTGGGTATCGGTGAAGCCGTATGGCCCGACGTCGCTGTGTACAGCCTGCCAGCGGATGGGCAACGGCCCCAACCAGAGGGTAAACTCGGAGACCGACCCCTCGCCCAGCGGATCGACCCGGTGTAATTGCACCACAATCGGCGGCGGGTTCAGTTTTTTGAGCGCACGCGTGTCGTCGTGAAAGGCCGCGACATCTGCCAGCGCTGCTTTAACGGTGAAAGAAGTTTCAAAAATGGGCATTGGTTTTTCCGCCTGACTTGGAAATAGTGATTAGGGACTGGGGATCGGCGACTGGGAATTGCAGTTCGTCGTTAGCGGCCCCAATTTCATTGTTGATTGTGCCCAATCGGGCATGGACACTGACTTGGCAATACCAGAAAGCGCATGGAAAAGCGTACCGCGCTTGCTTCCTGGACAAGAATAACACAATATAATACTTTTTGTCAATGTTTTGTACAATAATTTTGTATCTTCGCAACCAGCTACGGCGCAAAGAGTCCAACGGATAAAGACAAGAACGGAACCGTCACCAGACGAACAACAAATCTGCTGCTGTGCAAATCCGTTGCAGTCTTTGGAAGGACGACACCGGACAAGCAGCGGATTGCCGTGTACTATCGCCACTGGCGACTATCGCCACTGGCGCAGCAGAGGCGGAACGCACCGCCCCTTCCCGGCGTTTGTTCGATTGCGGGCGCAGCAAGCCAACGCCCCTATGCAACCATAAGGAGAAACATTCGTGCAGAGCAATCGCTTGAAGTCTACGCGCTTTCGTCTGGTCTGGGTACTGCTGGCCGCGCTCGTTCTCTCGGCCTGTACCGGTATGGGCAATCGTTCGGCGTTTGACCACAAGTCGAAGATGGGTGTCAACCCACCCATCGAAGTGACATTGGCCCCGACCTATACACCCACCGGCGCGCCGCAGCCAACTCTGCTGCCCAGCGCAACGCCGACAGAGACACCTATCGCGCAGCCGCCCACAGCCACAGAGTCGGCTGCAACCGCGGCTACAGCAACGGCTGCCGCAACCGCAACCGCCACCCGTCAAGCGCCGACGGCCACAGCCCGCGCGGCCAGCGCCCGCCCCACCGCGACGGCCACGCCCCAACCGACGCCGCTTGTCGTCATCCCCAACGGCTTTACAAAGCAGACAGACAGCGTGCGCGGCTACTCGTTGGCCCTGCCCCGCGGCTATACAACGCTGGACCTGCGCAGCGCCCAATTCCGTAACCTGGCCAACGCCGTGGGTATGGGCGACCGCATCGCCACCCTCAGCGAATTTCTCGACTCGCCTGCGGGCCAAATGGTGGGAATTCTGGCCGCGTCCGACCTGGCCGGGATGATCTTTGGCGGCCTGCCTACGATTGCCCAGGTGATGGTCGTCAATGCCGCGGGGGCCAACCAGGAGACCGCCCAGGTCTCGCTGGAAGGGCTGCTTTCGGGTCAGGGCGGTTTTCTGAGCAACCCGGTCATCGAAAAAATGGAGAGCATCACCATCAACAACCTGCCCGGCGTGGCTGCCACAGTCACCGGCAACCTGGCCGGGGTCAACCGGCCGATGGCGGGCAAAGTGGTGGGGTTGTTGGCCAACGAGAAGTTTTACGTGCTGATCCAATTGACCGAAGCGGGCAAATGGACGGCCAAAGAGCCAATCTTTGACCAGATCATCGGCACTTTCCGCCCGGAGTAAGGAAAGGAAGTAATCAGTAATCAGTGAACAGCAAACCTGATTACTGATTACTGATTACTGATTACTGATTACTGTTCACTACAAAGCAGCCCACCCCATGACACATTCACTCCCTCCCCACGCCCTTGTCATCGGCGGCAGTTTGAGCGGTCTGCTGGCCGCGCGTGTCCTGGCAGACCATTTCAGTCAGGTCACGATTGTCGAGCGCGACGAGTTACCCGACGGCCCCCAGCCGCGCCAGGGCGCGCCCCAGGCCCGCCACGCCCACGTCCTTCTGTGTAGGGGCGCACGCATCCTCGAACGGCTCTTCCCCGGTCTGGAAGCCGAGGCCATCGCGCTGGGCGCGCCCCCCATCTGCTGGTCGTTGGACAGCGCCGGCCTGCTCTCCGCGGGCTGGATGCCCCGCTTCGCTTCGGACCTGCGCAGCTACAGCGCCAGCCGGGATTTGCTGGAGTGGCTGGTGCGCCAACGGATGCGGGCCAACCCCCGCGTGCGCTTTGTCACCGGCAGCACAGTCAACGGTTTGACGACGAATGCAGAAAAGACGCGGGTGACCGGTGTCAGGCTGCGCAGGGGTAACGGCGCAGATGAAGAGATGAGCGCTGATCTGGTGGCCGATGTGAGCGGACGCACCAGCCATCTGGCGACGTGGCTGGCCGGGTTGGGCTATGGGGAGGTGGCGGTGGCGACGGTCAACGCCGGGCTGGGCTATGCCACGCGCTGGTATGCCATCCCCGCCGACTGGGAAGCGGATTGGAAGCTGGTGCTGATTGCGGCCCAATACCCCGACAACCCGCGCGGCGCGGTCGTCTTGCCGGTGGAGGGCCAGCGCTGGGTGGTGACGCTGGCAGGCACCGGCGGCCACTTTCCCCCCACCGACGAAGATGGCTTCCTGGAGTTCGCCCGCAATCTGGCCGGGCCGCAAATCTACGACGCCATCCGCCAGGCCGAGCCGATCAGCCCGATCAGCGGCTACCGGCGCACAGAAAACCAGTGGCGGCATTATGAAAAGATGGCGCGCTGGCCCGCTGGCCTGATTGCCCTGGGCGATGCGGTCTGCGCCTTCAACCCGGTCTATGGGCAGGGGATGAGTGTGGGCGCGCTGGGTGCGGAGCTGCTGGATCGGATGATCCGGGAGGGCGGCGTAGATGCTCTGGGCAAATTCCAACAGAGATTGGCCCAGGCATTGCTGACGCCCTGGCAATTGGCCACCGGCGATGATTTTCGCTGGGCCGGTCGCACGGCCGGGGAAGCAACGCTGGGCGACCGGCTGATGCACCGCTATCTGGCCCGCGTCTTTGCCCTCTTCGACCAGCCCGATGTGATCTACACCTTTTTCAGCGTCACCCATCTGCTGGCCCCGCCCACGGCGCTCTTTCGCCCGTCGCTGCTGTGGCGGGCGCTGTGGGCGAAACCAGTTGATCGCCAATAGAAGAAAGTCCCCGGCACTTAGAAAGTCCCCGGCACTTTCTGAAGTGCCGGGGACTTTGATAGAAAAGGGGGGCTGACAATTGTCAGCCCCCCTTTTTTGTTATCGCCTGAAAAGATCAGTGCGACGGTTACAGGTCTTAGACCTTCGACACACCAGCGGCGGAAGGACCTTTGGGGCCCATCTCGACACTGAACTCGACGCGGTCACCTTCGGAGAGGCTGCGGAAGCCCTCGGCGACGATGGCGGAATGGTGGACAAAGACATCCTTGGCACCCGAATCCGGGGCAATGAAGCCAAAGCCCTTCTGATCATTGAACCACTTGACGGTTCCCTTTTCGCGCTCACTCATTGTTGGAAAACTCCTTTTTCCCTGTACTGAAAACTACGACGAACAATTGATGGTACAAAATGGTTGTTCCCAACAACGACAGCAAAACCGCCCGGATGTAAGTCCGAGCCCATTCGTGCGTACTCGTGTAAGAACTTACAACATCTTGTAAAAACAGTGTAGTATAAAGTGCAGTGTATGTCAAGTGCAAAAAAGGAGAAAATTGCCATGTCTACAATTCCCAGTTGGGGTGGTCGCCTCTACGAAGATTTCACGCTTGGCGATCTCTACGCGCATCCTCTGGGGCGCACAGTCCTGGCAGCGGACAACGTCTGGTTTACGCTGCTGACGGTCAACCCCAACCCCATCCACTTCGATGTACACCTGGCCAGCCAGACCGAATGGGGCAGGCCGTTGGTGGACAGCACCTTTACCCTGGCGCTGGTCACAGGGCTGTCGGTGAGCGACATTTCGCAGAATGGCGTCAACCTGGGCTGGGACGAGGTGCGCCTGCCCGCGCCTGTCTTTGAGGGGGACACGATCTACGCGCAGAGCGAGGTGATCGCCTTGCGTGAATCCAAGAGCCGCCCCCAGCAGGGGTTGGTGACGGTCAAAACGATTGGATTCAACCAGGACGGGGTGGTGGTGATCGAGTTCAAACGCACGATTTTGGTCTACAAACGGGGTCACGCGCCGGTGCATACGCGGCCAGTGGTGCAGAGATAGAAAGAGTCCCCGGCACTTTCCCCAGTGCCGGGGACTCTTTGTGGACTAGACCGGCATTGTGCGACCAGTGCGCTTACGCCCGTAGTCCGCCCACTCTTTGTTGGGAGCGCCCATCATACGCACGCCCAGCACGTCGAGTGAATAGTCGAGACGCTGCTCCATCGTCAGGCTGGGATCGGCCCAACTGGAGTAGAAGGCGATGCCGCGCGCATCGAGCGCGGCCTTGATTTTGCTGCGCGCCTCGTTCATCACCTGCGGGTAGGGCGGGTCGTGGGCGTCGGGTTCGCCAAAGGACATCCCCATATCGCCCGGACCCCATTCGGCGAAACCGATGCCCGGCACCGCGGCGATGGCCTCCACATTGGGCAGACAGTGGCGATCCTCGATCTTCAATCCCAGAAGCAGTTCACCTTTGGGATTGAGGGGCCAGGGATCGGCCACCGCGGCGTATTCGGCGGTGGAGAGTCCCCAAATGTCGTTGGCCGGTTTCTGTCCGCCCGCGCCGCGCAGACCCTCGCCGATCACCTCCCGGCCCAGGGATTGGAAGGGGTAGCGGCTGATCTGCACAAAGGCTTTCACCGATTCTGCCGTGCGCGTGTGGGTGTGCAAAATGCCGTGCAGACCTGTCGTCAGCACGTGGCGCGCCTGCCAGGCGTTGTAGCGCACCTCTTCGGGTGTGATGGCGTTGGAGGGCAGGGTGCAGACAACCGTCGGGGTGAGGTGGCCGCTGGCTGTGGGGCCGCCGTCGCGCAGCCCGCGCATGTAGGCCGTCAAGCCGACGGTATCGAAGGGGTGGTGCTCGAAGTCAATCAGCAGCATATCTGCCCAGGTCTTGGCGTCGGTCAGACCGGCTTCGTAGCTCAATTTGGTGGGGTGGGTGGCGTAGATGGGCTGGCCCTGGGCCAGCAGTTCGATACATTTGTTGATGCGTGCCATTTCCGATAACCTTTCGTCTGATGTGTAGGGGGTGGAGAATGCAGGGGTAGTGTAGCACGGGTGGACGAAGTGTGCGAACTGCAAAAAAGGAAAAGTCCCCGGCACTTCGGAAAGTGCCGGGGACTTATTGGTTTTCTCGTGCCCACGCTCCCGCGTGGGCA
>CAMDEX010000049.1 GCA_945897075.1 Litorilinea aerophila | reverse complement strand
GGTCGGGTGTTCCGGGTCATTGATTTGGTCAAAACTGTTCGTGAGGCGTAGCATCGGGCTGGACTCCTTTCTGATAGCGCGGATTGCCCCATAAGATTACACCTTTTCTCTCCCTCTGTCTACCCTCCCCCAAGTTTTATATGCGCCCGGTTGCATCGGTTCATCTGTGGCTGTTCCACAAATGCTGCGAAGGAATTAGCTCTCAAAATAGCCTATCAGAAGCATAGCAGCAGAGTATTACAACGCGTGTTACACAAAATAGTCAACGTTCCGGGAAGGCGCAACGCGAAAGGAGCGGAATCTACTCTGATTCCGCTCCTTTTCACAAAAGGCTATGGCCTACGATTACCGCGCAGACGCGAAAGTCAACCGATCTCCCGCGGCGTCTACCGTCAAGCGGCTGCCGTCGGGGATGTGGCCGGCCAGAATCTCCCCAGCCAGTGGGTCCGCCACCAGATGTTGGATGGCCCGTTTGAGCGGACGTGCGCCGTAGGCCGGGTCATAGCCCTCGGCCACAATGCGCTCTTTGGCCGCGTCGGTCAATTGCAGATCGATGCGCCGCTCGCGCAAGAGTGCGCGCAGACGCTCCAACTGAATCTCCACAATTTCTTTCAAGTGGGCCAGCGTCAGGCTGTGGAAGATGACGATCTCATCCACCCGGTTGAGGAATTCCGGGCGGAAGTGCTGGCGCATGGCCTCCATCACCCGCCGCTCCACCTCGGCGTCCACCCCGGCCACGTCCAGAATATATTGGCTGCCGATATTGCTAGTCATAATCAGCGCAGTGTTGCGAAAATCCACCGTGCGCCCGTGGCCGTCGGTCAGCCGCCCGTCATCCAGCACCTGCAACAGAACGTTAAAGACTTCCGGGTGGGCCTTTTCGATTTCGTCGAAAAGCACGACCGCATAGGGGCGGCGGCGCACAGCTTCGGTCAGTTGGCCGCCCTCGTCGTAGCCCACATAGCCGGGCGGCGCGCCGATCAGCCGGGCCACTGTGTGGCGCTCCTGATACTCGCTCATATCAATCCGCACCAGATTGTTCTCGTCGTCAAAGAGAAACTGGGCCAGCGTGCGCGCCAGTTCGGTCTTGCCCACGCCGGTTGGGCCGAGAAAGATAAAGCTGCCGATTGGTCGGTTGGGGTCTTGCAGACCGGCCCGGCTGCGGCGAATGGCGGACGCCACCACCTGCACAGCCCGCTCCTGGCCGACAACCCGCCGGTGCAGCTCCTCTTCCATCCGCATCAGCTTTTCCCGCTCGCCTTCCAACAGACGGGAGACCGGCACGCCCGTCCATTCGCTGACAACCGTCGCCACTTCGTCGGCGTCCACCTCCTCTTTGAGCAGCGCACCCTCGGCCTGCAGGTCGTGGACGCGGGCGGTGGCGTCGGCCAGTTGCCGTTCCAGCGCGTTGATTTTGCCGTAGCGCAGCTCGGCGGCCCGTTGCAGGTCGTACTCCCGCTCGGCCTGCTCGGCCTGCGTGCGCAGCCCTTCCATCTCTTCTTTGATCTTACGCACCTGGGCGATGGCCTCCCGCTCGGAACCCCAACGGGTACTCAGTTCGGCGCTGTCTTCCTTGAGATTGGCGATCTCCAGCTCCAGTACAGCCAGCCGTTGGCGGCTGGGGTCGTCACTCTCTTTGCGCAGGGCCTCCCGCTCGATCTCCAGTTGCATCACCTGGCGGTCCAGCTCGTCCAGCGCTTTGGGCTTGGAATCAATCTGCATACGCAGGCGGCTGGCGGCCTCGTCAATCAGGTCAATCGCCTTGTCGGGCAACTGGCGGTCGCTGATGTAGCGGTTGCTGAGGGTGGCCGCGGCGATCACCGCGCCGTCGGTGACGCGCACGCCGTGATGGACTTCGTAGCGCTCCTTCAGCCCGCGCAGGATGGAAATCGTATCTTCGACGCTCGGTTCGTCCACAAAGACGGGCTGGAAGCGCCGTTCCAGCGCGGCATCCTTCTCGATGTGCTTGCGGTATTCGTCCAGCGTCGTGGCACCGATGGCGTGCAGTTCGCCGCGGGCCAGCATCGGTTTCATAATATTGCTGGCGTCCATCGCCCCTTCGGCCGCGCCCGCGCCGACAAGCGTGTGCATCTCGTCAATAAAGAGCAGAATCTGCCCTTCCGCGCCCTTGACTTCGTTGAGAACGGCCTTCAGCCGCTCCTCAAATTCGCCCCGGTATTTGGCCCCGGCCACCAGACTTCCTAAATCCAGCGAGACCAGCCGCTTGTCGCGCAGCGTTGTGGGCACGTCGCCCGCTACGATGCGCCGCGCCAGCCCCTCGGCGATGGCCGTCTTGCCCACGCCCGGTTCGCCGATCAGCACCGGATTGTTTTTTGTGCGCCGGCTGAGAATCTGAATCACCCGGCGGATCTCCTGATCGCGGCCAATCACCGGGTCGAGTTTGCCCTTCTCGGCTTCGGCGGTCAGATCGCGGCCATATTTTTCCAGCGCCTCGTACTGGCCTTCGGGGTTCTGGCTGGTGACGCGCTGGCTGCCGCGCACAGTCGTCAACGCCTGCAAAATGGCGTCGTTTGTAATGCCAAAGCGGGCCAGCAGTGTGCGGATGCGCGCCGCTTTGTTGCCGGTCATCGCCAGGAGCAGATGCTCGGTGGATGTGTATTCGTCTTTCATCCCGCCGGCGATGGACTGGGCCTCGTCGAGCAGGGCCGTGGCCTCGCGCGATGTGTTGAGTTGGATGGCGCTGCCTGTGGCGCGCGGGCGGGCGGCCAGCGCCTGCTCGACAGCCGTGTTCAGGCTACCCGCGGGCGCGCCGATACGCGCCACCACCGCGGGCACAACGCCGCCCTCCTGCCGCATCAGCGCGGCCAGCAGGTGTTCCGGGTCAATGGCCGGGTGGTTGTATTCTTCTGCAATTGTGCGGGCGTCCAGGATGGCTTCCTGGGCCTTTTCGGTAAAACGGTCAAAACGCATAGGCGCTCCTCCTACGGAATAGAACGCGGATGAACCGGATTGAGCGGATCAAAGCGGATAAGAATTCGTTTGCCCTCGTTCCTATCGCTCCGCGTGGGAATGTTCTGTGGACGCTCCGCGTCCTCTACGCGCGGCAATCCGCCTTCATTTATACCCAGAATAACCGGCGGAGATTAGCAGAACGTATCCAAAGCGTTTGCGTCTGGTTAGCAACATCTCAACCACAAAGACACAAAGACACGAAGAATAGCAGTTTCTTTGCTTTCTTCCTTTGTGCCTTTGTGTCTTCGTGGTTGGGCTAGGAGGTTAGGAGGGGGAAGCCGGGCAGAGAACTCCCCCGTCCACATGCAGCAACTGGGCCTGGGCGCGGAAGGCGGGAGAAAAGTCTTCCCAGTCGGTGGTGGTGACGACGGCCTGGGGTACGCCGTGGAGCGCGGCCAGGAGGGTGGCCCGGCGCTGGGCGTCCAGCTCGCTCATCACGTCGTCCAGCAGGAGGATGGGAGATTCGCCGGTCTCGGCAGTCATCGCTTGCACTTCGGCCAGTTTCAGGGCCAGCGCGCCCGTGCGCTGTTGCCCCCGGCTGCCGTAGGTACGCAAATCCCGCTCGTTGACCAGAAAGGCCAGATCGTCGCGGTGCGGGCCGTAGAGGGTAGCGCCCGCGGCCAGTTCCCGGCTGCGGCGGCTCTCCAGCTTCTTCTGGAATGTCTCCTGCAGAGCCGCGACCGTTAGGGAGGAATCGGGCAAGCGGCCTGTGTGGGGGGTGATATCGCCGTTGGCCAGACGGCGGTAGTCGGCTTCGCCCAGAAAGCCGGGGTCGAAGCTGGGCTGGTAGACCAGTTGCAGTGTCTCCAACCCGGCCGAGAGTTCGCGGTGCAGACCGCGCGCGGCTGGGTCCAGCCGGGCCAGAAAGCCGTAGCGCCGGGCCAGGACGAATGCGCCGTGTTCCACCAATTGCTCATCCCAGAAGCGCAACTGGGCGACGATGCCGGGGTCGCGATAGTTGGCGTTCTCTTCGCGCAGTTGGCGCAGCAGACTGTTGCGCTGGGTGGTCACCTTCTGGTAATGGGAGAGGTGTTGGGTGTAATTGCGGTCAATCTGGCAGAGGGCGATGTCCAGATAGCGGCGACGTTCGGCGGGGCTGCCCGAGACGAGTACCACATCTTCGGGCAGAAAGAGAACGGCGCGCAGATTGCCGATGAGGTCAACACCGCGCCGGTTCACGTTGTTGACCCGCACCTGCTTGGCATAACTGCCCGCATCGCCCCGGTACGAAAAGAGTATCTCCAACTCCACATCCCCGGCTCTCTGCTGCACAACGCCCCGGATGCGGCTGTAAGGGATCGGCTCGCCCGCCGCACTCCAGCCCACCACCTCGTTCTCGGCGCGGGCGTGGCTGGATTTGCTCGTCGCCAGATAGTGGATGGCTTCCAGCAGATTGGTCTTGCCCTGGGCGTTGCGCCCCTGAATCAGCGTAAAAGGCGCGGCGAAATCGTGGGAGAGGGCGCGGTAGTTGCGAAAGTGTTCGAGGGTGAGGTGGGAGAGGAACATTGAGCGTCCACGCGGTCGTACAAAGTCTCGCAAGCGTGAAACGTGAAACGTGAGATCATTCGGCGATCTCACGTTTCACGTTTCACGCCTCTACAGGTCAATTCGGGTTGGAAGGAGATTCTCCCTACGCTTCCGGTAAATACCACCCCACCGTCTGCCGTTTGCGGGCGAACCACGCCTGGGCCACCCGCTGCACGTCTGCGGCGCTGACCGCGGTGAGATTTTCCAGCCAGGCCGCGAACCAATCGGTGTCGGCGATCATATCGCTGAAGCCGAGCCAATAGGCCTGGTTGGTCACGCTTTCGCTGCTGAAGGCAAACTGGGCTTTGGTCTGTTTGATGGCCTTTTCCAGTTCGGCGGTAGTCACCCCGTCGCTCTGCACCTTCTCAATCTCGGCCCAGATAGCATCTTCCACCTGCTGGTGGGTGACATCTCGCGCCAGGGTAGCCTGAAAGGAGAAGAGGTAGGGGTCAATCGTGGGCAGGAAGCCACAGCCCGCGCCCACGGCCAGTTCCTTGTCCACCAGCGCCCGGTAGAGGCGGTTGCTGCGGTTGGAGGAGCTGCCGCCAAAGAGACCCATCCCCTTCGCTCCGCCCAGAATCGCGTCCAGCACAGTCAACGGGAAGAAGTCCGGGTGGCGGGCGGAGGGGCCGGGAAAGGCCATTTGCAGATAACTGGTGCGGTCCACCCCGCGCAAGATGATGCGCCGTTCGGCCAACTGGGCCGGTTCGATCACGCGCAGCGGCTTTAGTTCCGGGCCGCGTGCCAGTGCGCCGAAGTGTTCTTCGATCTTCGCCAACATCTCGGCGGTATCAAAATCGCCCACGGCCACGGCGGTGGCATTGTTGGGTGTGTAAAAAGTGCGGTAGTGGCTGTAAAGATCGTCGCGGGTCATCGAGAGCAGGTCTTCCTTCCAACCGATGACCGGGTGCTGGTAGCTGTGGGCCTGAAAAGCCGCGGCCTGCACTTCCGTATCCATCAGCCAGCGGTAGCTGTTCTCGCTGCCCTCCCGCTCGCTGATGATGACCGTGCGCTCCGGTTCGATCTCCTCGGCGTCAAAGATGGCGTTGGCCATGCGGTCGCTCTCCACGTCCAGCGCCAGTTCGATGCGCTCGGATGGGAAGGTCTCGAAATAGGTGGTCCAATCCTGCCAGGTCATGCCGTTGAACTGGCCGCCGGCGCGGGCCACCACTTTGTCAAATTCGCCCTGGGGGTAGCGTTCGCTGCCCTTAAAGAGCATGTGTTCGACCCAATGGCTGATACCGGTCAGACCGGGCGTCTCGTTACGGCTGCCCACCCGGTAAAAGACCCAAAAGCTGGCGACCGGGGCCTGATGGGTCTCCTGTACAATCACGCGCAGCCCGTTGTCCAAATTGGCAATCGTCAGGCCATTTTCATTCGTTGTAGCCATTTTTTCCATTTCCTCGGCCCACGGCCCGGTAGGTAAAACCGAACGCTGCCATCTGTTCGGGAGAGTAGATATTGCGCCCATCCACGAGAATCGGTTGCGCCATATTTTCTTTGACGCGCCGCATGTCCAGATGTTTGAATTCGTCCCATTCGGTGACGACGAGCAGCGCATCTGCGCCCGCGGCCAATTCGTAGGCGTCCTCGGCCAGACGCAGCCGGGGGTTCAGCTTGCCGGCGTGGGCCATCGCCACCGGGTCGTAACCGCTGACGAATGCGCCTTCGTTCTGCAACAGATGGGCGATCTCCATCGCCGGGGCGTCGCGCAGATCGTCGGTGTTGGGCTTGAAGGCCAGCCCCAGCAGACCGATGCGTTTGTCCTCCAGCTTGCCCCCCAGCAGATTGCGCAGGGTAATCACAGCCCAGCGGCGGGCGTCCCGGTTGATCTCCATCACCGCGCGCAGCAGGGAGGGGTGGCTGCCCTGGACCAGCGCCATGTGTTCCAGCGCCTTCACATCTTTGGGGAAGCAGCTCCCGCCGTAGCCCAGCCCGGCGTTGAGAAAGTGGGGGCCGATGCGCTTGTCGTAGCCCATGCCAGCGGCCACCTCGCGCACATCCGCGCCCAGCTTTTCACAGATGGTGGCGATTTCGTTGATGAAGCTGATGCGGGTGGCCAGGAAGGCGTTGCTGGCATATTTGATCATCTCGGCTGTGCGCAGATCGGTGACGAGTATGGGCGCACGGAGGGGCAGGTGCAGTTGGGCCACTTTTTCCGCGGCTTCCGGGTTCAGGCTGCCCAGCACCACCCGGTCCGCGGCCATAAAGTCGGCGATGGCGGAGCCTTCTTTCAGAAATTCCGGGCAACTGACCACCGCAAAATCAATCGGCGTGGGCTGCTTGCGGCTGATAATATCGGCCACCCAGTCGCCGGTGCCCACCGGGACAGTGCTTTTGTTGACGACGATCAGCGGATGATCCATCGCGTCCGCGATCATTTCCGCGGCCATACGCACGTAGCGCAGATCGGCCTCGCCGTCCACACCGCTGGGCGTGCCCACGCAGATAAAGACGAAATCGGCGTCGGCCAGGGCTTCGTCATAGCTGGTGGTAAAGCGCAGCCGCCCCGCCTTGACATTGCGCTGGATCAGCTCGCTCAGCCCCGGCTCGTAGATGGGGGTTTCACCCCGCTGCAACATCGCAATTTTCTCTTCGCTGATGTCTATGCAGGTGATTTTGTTGCCCAGATTGGCAAAACAGGTGCCGGTGACCAGCCCCACATAGCCGGTGCCGGCGACTGCGATATTTTTCATACGTTCTCCTCAAAAATTGACTTCGCGCCTTCGCGTTTCTTCGTGCCTTCGTGCTCATCTTTCGCCGAGCCAAAATCACCCCACGTCAACTGTTCGCGCCAGAAAAACCACGCGCCCACCGCCGTCACGGGCACCCAGAGCGCCACGTGCAGGACGGCGGTATAGGCCGCGGCCAAGTCCCGGCCCACGCCGTAGGCGACGAGCGTTTCGATGCCCGGCGTGTCAAATGTGCCCACATAGCCGGGAGCGGAGGGCAGCGTCGTCGCCAGATTGACAATGCCGTTCATCAGCATCAGCGCCAAAAAACTGACTTCAAACGGGAAGGCGTGCATGACAAACCAATATTTCACCGTCTCCATCAGCCAGACCGCCACACTGGTCAGGAAGATCATCCCGATGTCGCGCGGGCTGCGCAGACTCTGAATCCCCTCCATAAAACGCTGGAAGATATCATCCGTGCGGGTGCGGATAGCGCTGGGCAGCAGCCGGACGGCAAACCAGCCATAGAGTTGGGCCATGCGTAGTGGCTGGCCGGCCATCCAGACAAAGACGGCGGTCGCCAACAGCAACAGAACCGTCAACAACACCACAAACTGCCCGTAGGCGGCAGGGATGGGCGCAAAGGGCAAAGCCAGAAAGACGAAAAGCAGCATCACCAGCCCGTCGAAGATGCGTTCGATGATGACCGTCGTCAGGCTGGCGGCCATCGGGATGCCCTCTTTGCGCTTGAGCACATAGGAGCGGATGACCTCGCCGGCCCGAAAGGGATAGATATTGTTGCCGAAATAGCCGATGCAGACCACCGGAAAAAGTCGGCGCAGGGGTACGGGTTTCAAGTGGCGCAGCAGATAGTGCCAGCGCCAGGTGCGCGCGCCCAGCCCGACAAAATAGATAGCCACCCCCGGCACAATCCACCAATAGTTGGCTGTGCGCAGGGCAGCCCCCACCGCGTGCAGCTTCAGACCGGGCAGCAGGTAATAGATAAATAGGGCGCTGATGCCAAAACCGATCAGAAGTTGGATATGCTGTCGCTTCATGCCCGGCCCAAATCGTTGATAACCCGCCGCTGCCTATCTGCCTATTATCGCACAGGCCAGGAAAGGCTCGAAATCATCGAGTGGCGTCGAATTACGTAGGGGCGTCGCTTGCTGCGCCCGACGCACAGCGGGCGCAGCAAGCAGCGCCCCTACTATCACAACGAAAGAGCGTCGGGCGCAGCAAGCAGCGCCCCTACTATCACAATGAAAGAGCGCCGGGGGAGAACCCGGCGCTCTTTCTCCATTCTATTCAGTTGTCCCTTGCTTATACAACCACCAGCATGGCTGGCTGCACCGCGTCGCCCAGAATCTCTTCCATTGCCATCACGTGGGCGCAAATGCCTCGGCGCACAAACTCTTCGCAGTCACAGCCCCAGACACCCCGGTTGTAACTGACTTGATGGTTGGCATTGTCACCATCGATCTGTACTTCAAAACTATTGACGTGGATGCGTCGGTCTCGTTCCGCTGCATACTGGCGGGCTTTGATAATGCGGCTTGCAACTGCGTCCATTCTCCGTTCCTTTCGTGGAAGAGTCGCCATTGACGATTGAGCTGACGACAATACGAGATGTGATGGCACAATGGCCGGGAGTAAGAACTGTAGAACAAAAAACACCCAAGCAGCATGGCGCGCCTGGGTGTTCGTTCACGGGTATGGGATACTGCACCGATCCGGTGCCTTGTGTGGAATCGTTCGATCCGTCAAAAGAGTTCTCTACTTTGAGATGGTGTGTATCGCGGATGCCGATTGGGTGGGGTCATAACAGCGTGGGTACAGTATAAAACGGCCTCGCCAAAGTGTCAACCGGCGTTTTCCCCACGCGCGCAAGTCAGAATTGAGACGCTCGATGCCGGGAATGGGCCAGCAAGAGTCTGTAAGCAACCAATCGTTTGGCCCATTCCCGGAATCAGAACCTGCTATTCGAAGCGCCGTGCAATGCGGAAACCAGGCGGTTGCGCCCCCGCGTCGTAATAAATGGGCAGATCCGGCGGGCTGTTGCGTGTTTCCAATTCGGCTTGGGTCGTCTCCATATGGCTGCCCAGATCACCCAACGGCGCGTTGGGATAGAAACCCAACTCGGCCTGCAATGCCAACCAGTGCAGGACTTCCAGGCGCAATACGGCCCGGCTGAGTAGGTCGGGTTCTTCCTCGATCTGCGCCGTGACCAGCGCGTTCAATTCTCCCATCACACGGCCCAACGCCTCGCGCGTCCCCTGTTTGTCCGCTGCCCAGCTGTCCACCAGACGCAGCCCAAAGCCACCCTCGGCGGCCTGCGCCTTCACCAGCAGCCAATCCCGGTAGTCGAGCAGTAGCTTGTGGCGTTGGGTCAATTGCAGCGCAGGGCTGTTCCAACCCGCGTAGATTTCGCCCCACAGCCGATCTTCAGCCAGCAACGCCTCGGCCAACGCGCTCCGCTCCACTTCGATGTCCTGACCGCTGGTCAGAATGAGGCGGTCAATCAACGTCTGGGCCGCGCTCATACGCTGGTTGCGCAGATCAGCCAGAACAAACGGGGCAGGATACTCGGCGCGCAACCCAGGCAGACGGCTGATCAACGCTACCCGCTGGGGTGCTTGGCCAGGCGCACGCAGTAGTTCGCTCAAACGCTGGATCTCATCCGGGCTGCCGTGGGCGCGGATGATCGGCTCCACCGCCTGCAGAATCTGGCCGCGCTGGGCTGGGAGCAGACCCGCAGCCTGCACAGCCACATATTGCGCCTGTGCGGCTGTCTGCAATGCGCCGACCACCTCGCCTGCCTGTAACAGCCCATCCGCAACGCGGGCGAGGAGTTGTCCCCGCTCCACTGGGGGCATTGGCAGCGCAAATAGTGTGACCGTGCGCGCCCGGTTGAAGGCGGCCAGCGCACGCAAAGGATCGTCCACGGTTAAAAATTGACGACCCACGCGCAGCAGTTCGTTGGCCTGGCGCGCAGGGGTAAGCGTGCCATCGTAGAGCAAAATGCTGTAGGCCAGGGTGCGTTCACCGGCATTGGCAGCCTGGCGCACCAGAGCATCCCCATCAGCCCCGGCCAGTTGGAGCAGGGCCAGATGGGGCGGGATGGCTGCCGGCTCCACCAGCAGAAGCGGATCGGCCACAACCAGCGCTGTCTCCTGCTCCAGATCGGGCAGCAAAAAGAGGCCGAGCAGCGCGCCCAGACCGATGAGCAGACTCAACAAAAAGCCGACCCAGAGGAGAAGTTGCAGCCAGAGACGACCGGGCCGGGGTGGGGAGTGGGGGGTGGAAAGTCGAAATGTCATGAAAAGATGGGTATTGGGATATTCTGGTATTGTATAAAATGGCTACGTAGGATAAGCGTTGCGCAAACGTCGCCTGGCAGACTGGGAAGAGACCGATCTTTCCTCAACAATGCAAAGTAGTCCAGAGTCCGCCGTCCGCCGTCTACTGTCCGCCGTCTACTGAGTATAGCACGGGGCGTGAAAAGAGGAGAATGAGAGGATACCTTCCCGGACAGTTTTCCAGGTGCTGGCAGCCAGAATTTCTGGGCAGTGCAAAGGCCAACGAAAGCGCGTGGTTTTTGTACACTCCTTTTGCTGTGCTATGATAGGGTGCATGTATTTATCCTGCTGGCAGTGCTGGCTTTGCAGCTAAGGAGCTTGTCGAGAAATAGCTTCCCAACCTTTCGGGATGGGTCAAACAGATTGGCACAAATTATGCCAGCTTGTGACCCCTACCGGGAAGACACAAAAGATGGCAGGAAGACAGAGGAATCCAAAACAATTATGCAACGAATGAACTACAATGACCGCCGACCCTTCAGACGCAATCTTTCCAATCTGCTGGAAGGTTCCGCAGCCACCGTCGTCAGTCTGATTCTGATCCCGGCTCTGCTGGCGGTGGCCCTGCTCTTGCCGCCCGTCAGTCTGCTAGAACGTATCCAGGGGTTGACCCTGACGAGCGTCGGCACGGAGGGGGCCACGCTGACGGACCCGGACGGTACCGCATTGGTCTTCCCCGCCGAGGCCGTCAAGACATCCTTCCGCGCGTCCCTGCAGAGCATTCCCCGCGCCGACTTTGTAAGCGGCAGTGCGGGTGAGGATTGGCGGCCCGCGATTGCTGCGTTGCCCAATGCCCTACAGCCCAAAAGCCCGGTCTACCAATTGGTAATTCGGGGCGACGAACCGCAGAAAGCCGTTCTGCGTATGCCCGTCCCCAACGACAGCGAACCCTACGAAACCCTTGACCTCTATACTTGGACCGGGGAGAAGTGGTCGTATGTACCCAGCACAGTCATTCGCGCCGAAGATCGGGTGATCGCGGATCTGAGCAGCCCGCTTGTGAGCAACGTCGTGCTCATGCAAAGTACGGCACCTCTGCCCCGTGTGGCGGTCAATGTGGGTCTTTCCGGCCAGCTACCCGCTTTTTCCGATAGCGCTGTGGCAACAGTCGCGGCCGCTGGTCTCTATCTGCGCGGGGATGGGGCACTGGATGGTGAGACCCGGGGCGTCCCACCTGGCAATTACGACATCGTACCGGTTCTCCGCAATTGGGTAACCGGCGAAATTCCCCGTGTCGATCTGCTCAACAATATGCTGGTGGATGCCGGTTTGCAAGAAAACCAGATCAACGCCATCACCGATCTCTTGCAGGCCAACAACCTACCCGGCGTCATTGTTGATTACAGGGGCGTGGACGCAGAGCCAGCAGCCCGCG
Organism: Litorilinea aerophila; assembly: GCA_945897075.1. Classification (GTDB taxonomy): domain Bacteria; phylum Chloroflexota; class Anaerolineae; order Caldilineales; family Caldilineaceae; genus JACQGT01. The sequence continues at coordinate 17,732 of CAMDEX010000049.1, read as the reverse complement.
CCGATTTTGTGGCTTTCATCACCCGCCTGGGCGAGCGTTTGCACGCGCCGGAAATCAACAAAACCCTCGCCGTGCGTGTGGATTCGCCCCGGCAGATTTCCGCGGAAGAGTGGGAGACCTTCGGCTACGACTGGCCCGCTCTGGCTGCGGTGGCCGACCGGCTGATCATCCCCGCACCCATAGATCCCCGCGCCTATCAGAGCGGCGGTGAAGTTGACGCTCTTCTGGCCTGGGCCACCGACCACGTGGGCCGCGACAAATTGGAAATCGAACTGCCCAGCCAGTCGGTGGAACGCAGCGGCAACTATCTGTTGCTTAAAGGCTATCAGGAAGCACTGCAGCCGTTGATTGCCCAGATGCAGAGCGACACGGAAAACGCTGCCCCCGGCCAGGTCGTCAATATCAGCCTGGACAATCCCCGCCTTCTCAGCCGTCTCACCTATGACGAGACGACTGGAACCTACTGGTATAGCTATTTGGACGATCAGGGCTACGAGCGCTCCGTCTATTTGGAACATGCGGGCAGCTTTGCCCACAAATTGAATCTGCTCCAGCGCTACAATGTGACCCAGACAATTCTGCGTGACGCCGATTCGGGCGACATTGACCCCAATTTGTGGGATGTGGCCCGCCAATTCCAGAACGGCCCCGTGAGCGGCGGCGCAACCCTGGCCGTAGTCTACACAGTGATCAACCCCGACGGTTCTATCCTGGCCCAGGAGTCGCGCCCCCTGGACAATGCCGCTTACGCCTTTACCGCACCGGAAGGGCAGGGCAGCTTGCGGGTGGAAGCCCAGATTGTGGAGAACAACCGCCCGGTCGGTGGGATTGCCACTGTTTCTGTGCTGCTCGGTGCGCCCGTGGCCAGCCAGATCACCCAGCCAACAGTCGCCCCAACCGTAGCCGAAGCGGAACCTGCCAGCCTGAGCAGCGGGCAGGTTGTCAACGTACGCCAGGGGCCAGGCACCCAATTTCCCCTCGTCGGTACGGTCGATCCCGGTGTCACGTACCGGGTGACGGGCAAAAACCAGGCCCAGGACTGGTGGCAAATTGATGGCAACGGCGTCAGCGGCTGGGTGATCGGCAGTTTGGTGAACACCAGCGGCGCGACCGATAGAGTCGCCGTCGTCACAGAGATCCCTGCCGCGCCGGCAGCTGCGGCTCCGGCAACGGCCCAGGCGGCCTCTGCACCGGCGCCCGCCGCTGCGCCCGCCCCAGCCCCCGCTCCCGTCGTCAGCGCACCCGCCCCCACCGGCGGCGGCAGCTTTGGCTACGGCGTCCAGGCCCACATGGTTCACAACGACCAGGCCGGCCAGGTGATGGCGATGACCGCCGGGATGGGGTTTGGTTGGGTCAAACAACAGGTGGAGTGGAAGGTCTTTGAGCCGGACCCCGGCAATTACCAGTGGGGTGCGTTGGATGGGATCGTCAACGCGGCCAACGGCGCAGGCATCAGTCTGCTCTTCAGCACAGTGAACTCGCCGCCCTGGGCACGCGAGCCGGGCTTTGACCCCAATGTGGGGGGGCCGCCCCAGGACCCGCAGACCTTTGCCCGTTTCAACGGCGCGCTGGCCGGTCATTATTGCGGCTCGGCGTTGAAGGCCATCGAAGTCTGGAACGAACAGAATCTGCATTACGAATGGGGCAACAAACCCCTGAACCCGGGCGAGTATGTGGCGCTGCTCGCCCCCTCCTACGCCAGCATCAAAGCCGCCTGCCCCTCTATGCTGGTGATCAGCGGTGCGCTGACCCCCGCGGGCAACAACGGCAATCTGGCCATGGATGATTTCGCTTATCTGGACGGGATGTTTGCGGCCGGGGTGAACAACTACGCCGACGGCATCGGCGCGCATCCCAGCGGCTACAATGTGCCCCCCTCGAATACGTGGGAGACGGCGTGCGCCGCGATTCAGGTCTCTGGCAACAGTTTCAACGGCGCGTGCGACAGCCCCCACCACTCCTGGAGCTTCCGCAGCACAATGGAAGGCTACCGGCAGCGGGCTGTCAACGCCGGTGCGGGCAACAAACGCATCTGGGCCACGGAATTTGGCTGGGCCGCGGGCGGCGCTTTCCACCCAGCCTATGCCTACGCCAACGACAACAGCTTTGAAGAACAGGCCGCCTGGACCGTAGAAGCCTATCAGATGATGCGCAACTGGGGCTGGGCCGGCCCGGCCTTCCTCTGGAATCTCAACTTCCGGGTGGTAGCAGACGGCACAGAAAAGGCCCAGTGGGGGATTGTGAATAACAATTGGTCACCCTTGCCCGCCTACACGGCGCTGCAGGGGATGGGGAAGTAGGCGGGGGGCAGGTGGCAGGTGGCAGGTGGCAGGTGGAAAGTCAAAGGCCGGGCGATTGTCGCCCGGCCTTTGACTTTGGCTCTATTCAAAGCGCGTCAGGTGGATTGGCAATCCGCCAGAGTGACTTGGGGACAACCGCCAGGTGTGCTAAAATGCGCCTATGCGCTACTTCAACACCCACGGCCCAGTCAACGCCCAAGAACATTACGTAGTGCCGCGCCGGGCGTTGGTCGAACAGTTGACGGCCCAGATCGAAGAGGGCAAGTTTTTCACCATCTATGCCCCGCGGCAGATGGGCAAGACGACGCTGCTCAATAATTTGGAGACAGAACTGAGCAAGCGTCCCGCCTACCTCCCCATCGTACTTAGTTTTGAGTTGTACGAGAGTTGGTCGGCGGCCCAATTTTGGGGCGATGTGCTTGCCTTGATCAAGGGCGATCTGTTGGCATGGGCGGAAGCAGCTAACCAGACTGCTTTAGGCGCGATTCGCAGCCTGCTGGACGAGCCAGCAGCGCCAGATGTTCAATTTTTCCGTCACATCTTCACCCAGTTATATAAGCTGGCCCCCTATCTGCGTGTGGTGCTGATTGTGGATGAATTCGACGCCACCCCGCAGGATGTCCTCTCTCCGCTTTTGCAGACTTGGCGCACGATGTATCTGGATCGGCAACGCCGCCCACACAGTCTGCATAGCGTCGTCCTGGTTGGCATTCAGAACATTGCCCGCCTGAACTTTGGCCGCAGCTCACCCTTCAACATCGCCTATCAATATCGCCTGGAAGACTTTTCGCTGGACGAAGTGCGCGATCTGTTGGGGCAATACACCAGCGAAAGCGGGCAGCCCTTTGCGGCGGGCGTTATTGAAAAACTCTATGAGCAGACGGCTGGACAACCTTTCTTGGTCAACCGCACCGCAGCGATTCTGACGCAAGAGGTCGTGCAAGAGTACACGCGGCCAATCATACTGGCGGATTTGCGCCTGGCTATCCAAAAACTGACGCGTGAGAGCAACTATAACTTCGAGACCGTCATCCGCCGCGCGGCTGAATATGAAGAAGATGTGGTGCGCATCCTCTTTGGCGCTGATTACCCCTTTCGCCTCAATGATCCGCTGGTCAATTCATTGCATCTCTTTGGCATTATCAAAGAGACGCTTACGCAACTTTGCCGGATTGCCAACCCGATCTACAAACAAATACTGATTGATGCCTTCCAACCGCGTCAAGCGGGGCTGCAAGGGGCGATGCTGGTCAATGGCTTTGACTATCGCCCTTATGTGGTGAATGACCACTTGCAGATGGAGGCGATTCTCTCCCGCTTTCGCGAGTTTATCGAACGGCGCGGGCGCGAAGCCTTCAAGGTGACGCCGATGCCGCAGGAAGCCACCGGGCAATATCTGCTCATGGCCTATCTGGACATCGTTGTCCGTCAGATTGGCGGCGCGCACTTCACCGAAGTCGGCAGCGGCGAGGGACGGCTGGATTTGATTGTGGTCTACAGGGGACACCGAACTGTCATCGAGACCAAAATCTGGCGCGGGCAGGCCCTGTATGAGGAAGGGTTGAACCAACTGGCCGATTATCTGGCGAGCGAGGGGCAAACCACCGGTTATTATGTCCTCTTTCACGCCCGCCCGGCCGTCTATGGCAAACTGCCCGACGAGGCGTTGGAATACACCACACAAGTCGCGGGGAAGACGATCCACGTCTATCTGGTGCGCTTGGGCCATCTCTTCGCCGATGGCGAGGAGACGATCTAAAACCCGTGTCCATTTTTTTCACAGATCTGTCGTGTCCTGCTCGGCTGCCTTCCCGAATAGATAGACATCCCCCACATATTTCAGAATGACCCGCCCGATTTTGGCGTCCTGGCGCTCCTGCGCCGGCTTGACGACGACGCCTTCGCGCCCTTCTTTTCCGCCGATCAGCGACGCGCCGTCGGAAAGCTGTTTGATGGTGGAGAGGCTGAACGGGCCGCGATAGACCAGCGGCACAGTGTCAACCCCATATTGCGCGCAGCAGGCGACAAAGGCGTCGTAGTCGAGAAACTTGCCGTCAATCAGCAAATCAAAGGCGCGGAAAGCGATGCTCTTCTGGCCGTAGGTGTAGGACTGGATGCCAGAGCCGAAGACCTCGCCGTACAAAATGGCCGTCTGGTGGCCCTGGGCAAAGAGCGCGGACAACAGATTGTTTACCTCTGCCAGGGTCCAGGGAAACCAGTAGGTATTGTTGCGCATCGCTTCGGCGTCTGGCGGCTCTTTGCGCCGCAACCCGCGCGAACCAGCCATGCGCAACATCTCCCACTGCCCATCCGCCGCGCGGTTGGTGACAAAGCCCACGCGACAATTGGTGCCATGCAGCTTTTCGGTCGCCACAACCTCTTCCCCTGTGCCAATCACAGCCGGATAGCTGCGCATATTCTCCACTTCGGTATAGGCCGGGAAGCGCGGGTCATTCGTCGCGGCGTCCCCAGCCTGGGTGCGCACGGGTGGGTAAAATTTGGTTGCGCTATAAAAATCGGCCACATCCTGCCCAACTTCCATCCCTGCTTCCGGAGAGATGACCAGGCCAAACGAGGGTTCCCCGCGCAGGCGTACCCGGTGGATGATCAGCACACGATCACCGTTGATGTCCAGTTTTTCCGACAGGTATTGGGTCACGCCCAAGCGGTCGGCCACAGCGCGCGGCAAGACCGTCCCCTGCTCAAAGTAGACAACCGGGTCGCCGTCCCGATAGACCCCTTTTTTGACACACATCTGCCAGCCGCCCACGGTTGCCAGTTCCAGGGCATCGGCGTTGCTGTGGGCGCGCACATCGTTGATACGGGTGACTTCGACTTTGACGGTACTCATTGGCGCTCTCTTTTCTTGGAGACCTGTCCTGAAAAACACGTAACGCACGCTGTCAGCTTGCGGCGTCTGATAGGCACCTGCCTGTATGAGCGCATTCTATCGCTCTTTTTCAAACGAGTAAAGTGCAAAGGGTCGGTTGACAGTTGTTCGCCCCTTTGCGTATCTCTTCCCACCCCGTCGCGTGCCTCTACGTATTGAGACCCGTTTTGTAAATTTTACCATTCAGTGGTAGAATTTCCGACTATGTGGCAGAGAAAAATTACCCAAAAACTTCTCGATGCGCTGAGCGACACCCCGGTTGTCTTCTTGCAGGGGGCACGACAGAGTGGCAAAAGCACGCTGACCGAGATGATTGGCAGCGAGCAACACTCTGCCGTCTATCTGACGATGGACAACATCACGACGCTTGTGGCCGTGCAGCAGGACCCAGTGGGATTTCTGTCCGGATTGGGCCAACAAAAAGTCATTCTCGATGAAATCCAGCGCGTTCCTGAACTCTTTCTGCCTCTCAAGGCGGCGGTAGATCGCGACCGCCGTCCGGGGCGTTTTCTGCTCACTGGCTCGGCCAATGCGTTGCTATTGCCGCGTCTGGCTGATGCTTTGGTGGGGCGCATGGAAGTGATCACGCTCTGGCCGCTGGCCCAATGCGAGTTGGAGGGCGTAGGGGGTGATTGGATCGACCGCGTTTTTTCCCCCAGTGCGCTTCCCGTTCAGAAATTTCCCAGCGACCGCCAAGATGTGATCCAGCGCTCGCTGCGCGGCGGCTACCCAGAGGCAATTCAGCGCGCCAGCAATGCACGGCGCACGGATTGGTTCGACGCTTATGTAACCACCCTCTTGCAGCGCGACATACGCGACTTGGCAGCGATTCAGGGGTCGAGCGAGATGCCGCTCCTGCTGGCGCTGCTTGGCGCGCGCGCCACGGCCACCCTCAACGTCTCCGATCTATCCCGTTCCGCGCGTATCCCCATGTCCACATTGAATCGCTATCTGACTCTGTTGCAAGCCACCTTTCTTCTGCATCTGCTTCCTGCCTGGTCAAGCAATCTAAGCAGCCGGCTGGTCAAAGCCCCCAAAGTGCTGCTCAACGATAGCGGCATTCTCGTCTATCTGTCCGGCATGAGCGAGGCGCAGTTGGAGACTTCGCCGACGGCGGCTGGTATGTTAATCGAAAATTTCGTCGGAATGGAATTGGTCAAGCTGGCCACGTGGAGCCAGATGCGACCTGAGCTTTTCCACTTTCGCACCCAGGATGGCAAGGAAGTGGATTTTCTCCTGCAAGACCGCAGCGGCGCGGTGGTAGGCGTCGAAGTGAAGGCGGCCAGCAGTGCGCAGGAGAACGACTTCAAAGGGTTACGCGCCCTAGCCGATCTGCTTGGCGAGCGTTTTGTGCGCGGGCTTGTCCTGTACACCGGCGACACCCTACTGCCCTTTGGCCCACGCATGCACGCGCTGCCTATCGCCACCTTGTGGTCGCCCATCGGGATCGCTTGACCCTGCCCGTCGTCTGTTTTCTCGCAATTCCCCAGCCATCCCAGTGACCGATCAGGGTGGAAATTGCACGGCCACTGACTGTTCACTGCTGACGACAGACCGGCTCCTCAGGCTTCGGACCCCGACAGTATCCACCGCTCCCATCCCCGCCGCTGCGGCCCACTGCTCGTTGGCGTAGACGGTCTGTTTTTGTGGTGGGGGAGGAATCGACTGCATTCTCATTCTCTATTGTACTCAGATAAATCAGTCGCCCCTGACACCGGATGCCAAAACTATTCACACGTATTTTGTTGGCGACATCTGTTTTCCTGTGCTCCTGGGCTACGTCCTCCCATATCATCTTCCAGGGCAAGCAACATACTCAGCAATTCACCTCCGGCAAACCCAAGACGCAGTAACTTTTCCCCAACCCATTCAATACCCTTTACCGCCGCCCCACCCAACAGCTCTGAATCCCTCATCCATTCATCGTTTACCGGATCATACAACCAATTGCCATCACGAACGAATTTCGGTATTTCGTCTGCCGGGCTTGTCTCATCTGAAAAAGGGTCTGTGCCCGCAATACAGACTCCACCCGGACCAGACATTCCACCCGGCGCGCCGGGTGATTCATCACCTAATCCGATTGGGTCTGTCCTATTGAGTGGGTCAGATTGTACATACGAGTAAAGGTTTGTTTGACCGCCAGCGAACGCTATCGGGTCTTTGGCTGTCCATCTCCCTGTCTCTGGGTCATAGTCCCGCGCGCCGAAGCGCACCAGCTTTGTCTCCGGGTCGTAGAGACCACCGGCGTAGCCAAAGGGCTGAAAGCCGGGATTGGTGTCACTCAGCAGATTGCCAAAGCTGTCGTAGTCCATACGCTGGGCGATGGCCCCGGTGTCGGTATTGACCACCAGCCGCGGGCTGCCCAGGTGATCGGTCAGAATGCGATAGGTCACGCCCGCCTTGACCAGATAGTCGGGCACATTGACGCGGGTGGCGTAGACAAAACGGCTGACCAGCCCACCGCTGCCGTTCAATTCGGCAATCGGGCGCAGGTTGCCTTCGTAGAGAAAGCTCTGGGCCAGAACCCCGTTGACCCGTTTCCCGATGCGCTGGTTCTGACCGTCCACCAGATAGGTGATCGCTGTGCCGTTGGGCAGTGTAACACCGAGCAGATTGCCCAGCGCGTCGTAGTTGTAGTGGGTGGTCTGACCGCCGCTGGTTTTGCTGATCAGTTCGCCCGCAGCCGTGTAGCCATAAGTCGTCGCCCCGTATTGGGTCAGGCGGTCCTGGGCATCGTAGAGACCCGCTACCACACCCCCTGGCCCGCTGGCGCTCAGGCGGTTGCTGTTGGCGTCGTAGGTGTAGCTCTCCGCGGCCAGGCCGTTCTCGCCCACAGCCGTTAGCCGCCCGGCCAGATCGTAGGAGTAGGTGTAGACATCCGTTGCGCCGCCGATGGTTTCGCTCTTTTGGGTGATACGCCCAAGTTTGTCGTGCTGGTACTGAACGCTGAACAGCGGCGCGGCGTTGTAAGAGGCGCTATAGCTGATGGGTTCGGCGAATTGGCTGTAGCTCCACGCATCTGTAACACCGCCCAATGTACTGCCCGTCAGCAGTCCATTCTGCCCGTTGCGGCTCAGAACGAGCGCGCCGGCCTGGGTGAGCAGGCTGTCGTCGGCGTATTGGAAGGCGACCGCAGCGCCGCCGTTGACGCTGGTAGAGGTCAAGCGGAAGCGGTTGTCGTAGACGTAGCCGACGCTGCCCGCCACCGGCCCGGTCCAGTTTTTGCCGGTCAGCAAGCCGCCGTCATAGCTGTAGGACAGGTTGATCCCATCCGGCGCAGTGATGCCAGTGATCTGGCCGCTGGTGGGGCTGTAGGCATAGCTGACCGTGCCCCGGGCAATCGTAACCCCATTCAGACGGCCTGCGCCGTCATAGCCAGCGCTGATCGTCTGCCCATCCGGGCGTGTGGTCTGGGCCAGACGCCCGTCGCTGTTGTAGCTGAATTGGGTACGGTCGCTGCCGGGGTTGACATCCGGGGGCGTGTAGCTGACGGGCAGGTCAATCTCTGTGTAGCCAAAGCTGTGCGCCGGACGACCGGGCGGCGTCAGCGTACTCAGATTGCCGTTGTCGTCATACGCAAAGCCAATTGTCCGGCTGTCGGGCAGTGTCTGGAGGAGAGGCCGACCTGCCCCATCGTAGTTGATAGCTGTTGTCCGCCCCAGAGGGTCTTGGACGGCGCTGAGGTAGCGGGCGCTGTTGTAGGTCAGGCTTGTGGTGCGGCTGCTTGCGCCGCTCCCTGCGCTGAGACTGGAGATCAGCCCCCGGCTGTCGTAGACAAAACTGGTCGGCGCAATCCCGGCCATCTCGCGCTGAATGATGCGTCCTTTGGCGTCAACGGTAGCCGTACTGATGCGCCCGGACGCGGTCGTGGAGGTCAAGACACGGGAGAGGCCATCAAAAATGATGGTACTCACCGCGCCGTTGTCGGAAAGTGTCTCCGTCAGTTTGGTCAGACTCAACAGGTCGCTGATGGTGGCGAGGGTGACGCTGCGCTGACGGGTCACTGTGCGGGTGCGCCCGCTGGGGGTTACATTTGTCGTCTTTGTGGCGACCGGGGCCAGCATCCCCCAGCGGGGATCGGGGCCGTACTCGACAGTGACGACTGTGCCATCGGCGTAGGCAATCCGTTCGCTGCCGTCGCTGTTGACCAGCGTTGTCGTGCGGGCACCGCTTGGCTCGGTCACACTGCGGCGGATGGCGCCCGTGGGCAAGGTTTCCACACTGTAGAGACGCTTGCGTCCCAGGGCCGTGGTGGTGGTGACAGTGTAGCCGGTACTCGTTTCGATGCGGTTGAGGGTCGTGCTGCCGTCGGTCGGGTCTTCGTCTTTCACCAGCCGCCCCAGCCCGTCGTAGGTGTAGCGGTGGATGTGGCCGAGAGGATCGACGAACTGTTGCAGCAGCCCATCCGTGGAGTAGCTCATCGTGTGGCTTTCGCCAGCCGGGTTGGTCAGACCCGACAGCCAGCCATCGCCGTTGACAGTAAGCGTCGTGCGCTGGCCGCCCGGCGCGACGATGGCCGTCGGTTTTGCGCCGACACGCTCGATGGTCGTCACATTGCCATCGGCGTCGGTCACGGAGATGAGATAGCCGGCCGCGTCATAGCCAAACTGATAGCGCAACGCGCCGGTCAGGGCGTCCAGCGTCTTCAGGTGGCGGCCGTTTTTGTCAAAGATATAAAGCGCAGCGCCATCTTGGGAGGGGAGCAGAATGTCTGTAACGTCTACCCCAGGCAGGGCAGGTTGTACCCTGCGAACCCGATAGCCCAGGACGTCTGCGATGTAGAGTCTGCCCTCCGGGTCGAGGGCCAGAGCAGAAGGATAGAGCAATCCCGCGGCCCTGGCCGGGCCGCCATCGCCACTGAAGGAGGATTGGCGATTGCCAGCGACAGTATTAATAATGCCATCCACCTCCACGCGGCGGACGCGATAATCCTGCGCATCTGCCATGAACAGGCGGCCATTCTCCCCTACGGCCACACCCTCAGCACTCTCGAAGGTCGCTTTCAGGGCGGAGATACCGTCCTCGTGGTTGACAAAAAGACCTCCCCCCGCCAGTGTGCTGATGATTCCATTCACCCCCACGTGGTAGATGCGATCGCTCTGACCCAAAGGCGAGACGGCAATATACAGAGTGCCATCCGACCCAATCGCCACATCTTTCGGCGTCAACAGGCCAGCCTCCGTGGCCAGACCACCCTCTGTAACACAACAGCTTGTGCCGTTGCCCGCAACAGTTGTAATGATTCCGTCAGTACCCACACGGCGGATGCGGTTGCTGGCCCATTCCGTAATGTACAGACTTCCATCCGGGCCGATGGCAAGCCCACCCAGTCCCCGCAACTGGGCTGATAGGGCCGGGATATTGTCGCCGTTGTAGCCTGCCGTGCCGTTGCCCGCAACAGTTGTGATGCTGCCATCAGCTCCAACCCGGCTGACCCGATTTCTGCCATTGTCGGCGACGTACAGAACGCCGTCTGGCCCCACCGCGATCCCCGTTGGGTCAGCGAAACCGGACGCTACCGAAGTAATGATGCCATCGGCCCCGACCCGGCGGATACGACCATTCGAACGGTCTGCAATGTAGAGTGCGCCGTTGGGGGCAACGGCAATATCCACCACAGTAATGCTGGCAGAGGTTGCCGGACCGCCGTCCCCACTGGAACCAAAGTTGCCAGCGTTGCCATTGCCTGCCACAGTGAAGATGATGTCCGACAGGATGCGCGCTGAAGTCGTGCGTCGGCTGCCATCCCCCAGCAAGACAGTTTGCCCGACAGGATCATAGGTATGCTGGATGCTCAGACTCCAGCCGCCCAACCCCAGGAGTTTGGGCGTATTCAGGAAACTCACCATCTTGATCCACGTTCGGGAAAGCGAGAAAGTGGCTGTCTCACGGGAGACCGACAGCGCTGCTCCCGACGCCTCTGAGCGGGCGAAGCTGTTTTGAAAGTCGCTACGTGCGGCGTAGTACTGGAGCGGGTAGTCGAAATGTACACGAACGACCGCGGGCTGCGCACCCTGCACCGGCCGGCCGTAGCCATCCTTGCCATCCCAGGTGACGTTGTGGGTGACGTTGGGCCCGGGCGCAAAGGAGTGGCGGTAGACGCGCCCGGCGATGGTCACTTCCACGCGCATGGCAGCCAGGCTGGCCGGAATCGTCGGCCCGCTGATAGGGATGACGAGCGTGTTAGCCACCTGACGCCCCGGTGTGCGGTCGCTCCGGTAATGGAGCTGCCAGGCCGTACCGGCAAGCGCTAGCGACTCGCCCAGCGTCTGGTCTTCACAGCCGATGATCGATGCGCACTCAATGTTGGGATCGTCCGGCTTGGAGTCGTTGTCATCGTCATCATCGTCATCCCCCGGCGGCGGCTCCGCGTCGTCCGGCGGGCCGTAGGGCCAATTGAAATCCCAGGGGGTGAAGTGGCTGACCGGCACGCGCCAGAGGCTCTGGCCGGGCGTGTAAAGTTGGGCCAGATGCGCCCGCTCTGCGCTGGTCACACCCAACGCGGTCAATTCCTCTGCGGTGGCCGCGTTGCCGCTGCCGTCAATGTCCAGGTCGGCCAGACCGCCTGTGACGCCGAGGATTTCGATCACCCGGCCATTGGCCGAGGCGACCCACTGCCCCTTTTCCCGGTCGTAATAGCCCGCAGGCACCGCCCCACCGACGGGAAAGCCGAGAAAATTCTCCACAAAGACGGGCAGGGGTTGGTTGAACTGCACATCTACCGCGCCGGCAGCCACGGCTTCGTCCACGCTGAACTCGGCGGCGTAGGTGTAGCCGCTGCTGGGCGGCAATTGGGCAGGCATAGCATCTGGGCCGCCCGCGCCCACAGTAAATTCGGTGACGCGCACGCTGAGGCTGGAGAGGGGCGCGCTCCTGCCACCGCGCAATATCTGCCGGGCGGTTGTGTTCGGAGGAAAGAAGATCGTCGCCTGGCGCGCCCCGTCGCTGTCGCTGACTGCGCTGCCCTGGGCCACCTGCATCGCGGCCGCGCCCAGATCGATCTGCGTCACTGCGCTGTCGTAGGGAAGCAGCGTCACATCCGGCAGCCAGGCGTAGTCACGCCAGGGCGCATCCACGGCGCGCTGGGCGGGCAGAAAACCCTCCTTTTCGTAGCGCAGGGTGAGCTGGCCGCCGCCGTTGACCGCCATATCAAAGAGGCCATCCGCCCGCGAAAGGGTCTGGCCGAACTCCGGGCGGCCCAAAACTGTGATGCGCACACCGGGCAGGGGCGCGCCGTCCCCGCTTGTCACCACCCCGCGCAGCACCGCCGCGCGCAGAACTTCGATAGTGCCCGACAGAACGCCGGTCTGGATGGGGTTGTCGCCTGTGTAGAGGAAAGAGGAGCCATCGCGCAGGCTCGTCCCGGTGGTCGGGTCCAGGGGCGGGGCCACCTCTGCCGGGTCTGGCGGCGGGGAGGCCACGGGGAGGACGACGACCTGCCCGGTGAACTCAGGCGCATTCGCTAGGTAAAAAGGAAAGCTCCCCGTCGTAGTAAAGGTAAAGGTAAAACTCATCCCCGGCGACAGGGTCGCTGAAAAAGGATCGTCCCCGTTCCCCGTAAGCGGAGCAACAGCGAGTAGATTGCTGCTCCCATTGGCAGAAGAGTCAGCCTCCCCTGCCCGGCTTATCTGGGGCAGATAGATGCGTTGGGGAGTGCCGCCACGCAAGATATGCATGGACTCAGAGGCATTGAGCCAGGTGACAGGGATGCCGACAGTTGTGGTGAAGATAGTCGGCACAAAGCCCTGTTCGGTGACGAGAATTTCGTTAGTCCGCGGCTGGTTTGGGGCGAGAATTTGGCCTGCGCTCTGGTCGGGCGGGGCAGCAGCAGAGCTGCGCGCGGGCGTCGGGTGTAGCCCGCTGACCAGTAAAGCGACACAGACAAGCGTAATGCTCAGCAATGCCAGGGGAAGTGCGAGACGACGGCGGCGAATTTCCGGTTGTGGGCGCGATTGCATACGCTGTTTCCTCCCAAAGAAGTACAGAATTTCCCGTTGGACAAAATGAATTTTCGCGCCAGCGACGTTTTCTGTCAAGCAGTCTGTCGCCATTCGCCATCAGGACGTCGTACGCGCTGGCGGACAGTGCGAAAATGCCTGTTTTCGCGGGAGGAGATCGGGCGATATACTACATCCATCGAGGCCACGATTCCAGGAATCGGCCACAAAATTTCTCGAATTCCTGCCATCGCTTGGCCGATTCCCGGAATCAGTGGCGATTTGCTTGACGACAGGGAGTCCACTATCCATGCGATACACGAGCGGATCGATCATCTCACCGGTGCTGGTTGGGCGGGTGCGGGAAATAGAACTCCTGGAGATGGCCTTGCGCACCGCCCGGCAAGGCGCAGGGCAGATTGTGCTGCTGGCGGGCGAAGCAGGTGTGGGCAAGAGCCGGCTGGTCGCTGAGATTCGCCAGCGCGCGGCCAGCGAGAGCTTTATCATCCTGGAAGGCTCTTGCTTTGAGCGTGATCTGCTCTTTCCTTACGCTCCACTGATTGACGCCTTGCGGGCCTTTTTGGCAGCCGGGAGCATCCAGAGCGGGGCGGTGGCGATAGCGGACCTTCTCGGCGGGCTGGCAGCGGAACTTGTCAAGCTCTTGCCTGAACTGGCCCTGGCGCTGCCTCACACGCAGCCTACACGCGCGCTTGACCCCGAAGCTGAAAAACGACGCCTCTTCGAGACGTTGGCGCAATTTCTGATCAGATTGACCCAAGCGCCCAGCACTGCGCCTCTCCTGCTCATCCTCGAAGACCTCCACTGGTGCGACGAAACCAGCCTCGACTTTCTTCACCTCCTGGTCCGCCGGGTGAGCGCGTGCCCCGTTCTTGTGTTGGCAACCTATCGCCGTGAAGAAATCTCACCGCACCTCCAGCAGCTATTGGCCCAGTTGGGTCGCGGGCGGCTGGCCCACGAAGTCGCGCTTGCGCCCCTCACACAGAGCGAAGTTGATGCTATGCTGCAAATCATCTTTGATTTGAACCGCCCTGTGCGCGCCGAGTTTCTGGAGGCAATCTACGCGCTGACCGAAGGCAATCCCTTCTTTATCGAGGAGGTGTTGCAGGCGCTGATCGCTGCCGGTGACATCTTTTATGCCGATGGCAAATGGAACCGCAAGTCCCTGGAGGAGTTGCAAATTCCGCCCAGCGCACAGGAGGCTGTGCAACGCCGCACGGCCCACTTGAACGTCGCCGCCCGTCAACTTCTCACGCTGGCCGCGGCCGTCGGACGGCGCTTCCACTTCACGCTGCTACAACAGTTGGCCGGGCGCGACGAATCCGAACTGCTGCGGTTGCTCAAAGAGCTGGTGACGGCGCAACTGGTGATCGAAGAGACGCCCGACCAGTTTGCTTTTCGCCATGCCCTCACACGCCAGGCAGTCTATGGCGGGCTGTTGGGCCGCGAGCGCCAGGCGTTGCATCGCACGATTGGGGAAACCAGCGAGCGCGTCTATGGGGAGGTACTCGACGCGCATGTGGCGGATCTCTCCTACCATTTTTATGAGGCTGGCGCGTGGGCCAAATCTCTGGACTATGCCCGACGCGCCGGCGAAAAAGCGCAAGCCCTCTACGCGCCGCGCGCTGTGATCGAACATTTTACCCGCGCCCTAACAGCAGCACAACGCCTGCAACAGACACCTTCACTCGCGCCTCTGCTACGCGCGCGTGGGTTGGCCTATGAGATCCTCGGCGACTTCGAGGCGGCGCGTGTCGATCTCGCGAGAGCGCTGGAACTGGCGCGAAGGGCGGGGGATCGATCGGCAGAGTGGCAGGCGCTGATCGATCTTGGTAAGCTGTGGGCGTCACGTAACTATGCCCAAACCGGCGCTTATTTTCAATCTGCTTTGGAGCTGGCGCGCAGCCTGGATAACCCCACAACTCTTGCCTACAGCCTGAACCGTATGGGCAATTGGCGCATCAACGCTGAACAGCTACTGGAAGCGACACGTTGCCACCAGGAAGCGCTGTCCATTTTTCAAAGCCTGAACGACCAGCGCGGCCTGGCCCAGACCTTCGATCTGCTGGCTGTGACGAATACGATAGGCGGCGATCTGATGCAAAGCGCCGCCTATAACAAACAGGCTGCTGCGCTTTTTGAAGTCTTAGACGATCGCCAGGGACTGGCATCCTGTCTGGCATTCCTGTCGATGGGCGGCGCCAACTACTCTACCGACAATGTGATTCCGGCGGCGCTGAGTGGCGTGGAGTGCCAACAGTGTGGTGAGCGAGCTGTCCGGATCGCGCGTGAGATTGGCTGGCGTGCCGGGGAAGCCTTTGCCCTGATTGTGGCGGGCTATAGCCTGTGGGCACAGGGGGAGTACAGGCGCGCATTGGCGACTATAGAGAGCGGGTTGGCAGTGGCTCAAGAGATTGAGCATCGCCAGTGGATAAGCCTTGCCCAGCGCAATCTGGGCGCGCTCTATCTCGACCTGCTGGCGCTGTCCGCGGCGCGGCAAAATCTGGAACAAGCCTTGCGCTTCGCAAACGAGATCGGCTCCTTGTATCATGCGGGTATCGCTACAGGGTTTCTTATTTCCATCGCAATTTTGCAGCATGACTATGCCCAGGCGGACGTTCTTCTGGATGGCGCGCTGCGCCCTGACCTGCCGATGCAAACATTGGCGCAGCGGGGAATCTGGCGCGGGCGGGCCGAGCTTGCCCTGGCCCAAAAGCAGCCCGATCTGGCTTTGCAGATTATCAACCGGCTGATCGCCTCGGCCGCAAACCTGGAGACGCGCGACGCGAGTGCCATCCCCTGCCTGGCCCGCTTGCAAGGGGAGGCGCTGACCGCGCTGCGGCGCTGGGCCGAGGCCGAGGCCACGCTTCTGGCCGCGTTGGCGACGGCGCAAGCGCAAGGCGTGCCACGGCTGCTATGGCGCATTCACCTGGCGCTGGGCCGGTTGTATCAAGCCCAGAGACAGCGTGCAGAAGCCGAGCAAGCATTTGCCGCCGCCCGCCAGGTCGTGGAAGAGATCGCCGCCAATCTGCCTGACCCGTCTCTGCGTGACAATTTTCTGCGCCAGGCTCTGGCCCTGATTCCGCAACCACAACCACTCTCACCGCTCCAGGCGGCCAAACAGATATCCGGCGGGCTGACCCGCCGCGAGAGCGAGGTGGCTGCGCTCATCGCCCAGGGCAAATCCAACCGCGCCATTGCAGAGACGCTGATCCTCGGCGAACGGACGGTGGAAGGCTACGTTGCCAATATTCTGACCAAACTCGGATTTTCCTCGCGTACCCAGATTGCCAGTTGGGCCGTCCAAAAAGGTCTTTTCGCCACGGATGAACATGGATAAACGCGGAGTCACCCCACCCTAACCCTCCCCAGATTGGGGAGGGAACTGTCACGACTCCTCACCCAATTTGGGGGAGGCTGGGAGGGGGTGAACAGTTAACCTGAAACTCCTCGCCTTAAAAACACCGTACTCCTCGGACAAAATCCCTGTACTTTCCGCGTTCCCAAGCCACGCTTTTCCTGATAAACTCCTTGCTCAGAGAGCAGCGACTATCAGCGGGAAACAAAACAGGATGACTACCAGAAGATGCGGGCCGTCCGGCGGCACAGGCGGCGAAGAGTTCGTGGACGACGTCCTCCCCGAAGATTGGCAGGTTGTGGAAGTACACGTCCACGCGCGTAAACAGGTCTACGCCGTGCAGATCGTCCACGAAACCGGCGATGGGAGTCGTCATGCGTTTCCTGTACACGGGAGACCCGCTGGGGAGCCTACTATCCTCCGCCTGGCCGCCGACGAATTTATCGTCGGGATTAGCGGACACTGTAGCACCCAGGTGGATTCGATGCGCATCCATACCAACAAACAGATTTCGCCCCTGTTGGGCGGCGACAGTGGAGGCGGAGTCTATCTCTATGAGGCATCGTCTGGCAGCGAGATCGTCGGTTTTTTTGGCCGCGCCGGCGACGGCTTGCACGCGATTGGGGTCATCCTGCGCGGGCGCGGCTTGTAGGGACCCGGCAACCTTCCGGGAAGCGGCCACGCAATGGAGGGCGTAGCAGAGCGGTTGTGGCCGCTTCCCGGAAGGTAGATCACCGAGAGCCAGACACACCGATTGAAATCGGCGTCTGCTACCCAAAGTACGTTGAAACGCACTGAATGCTCGGTCAACCTGCTTCAGCAGGTTTTGCTGGCAGACACCGGTTTCAACCGGTGGCCCACACGATGACCAATGCCGGTAAAAGTATCATCCACAGGTAGGATAGCAAAGGGAGAAAGGAAATGATCATGAATTCTTCACAAACCAGAGAAGGCGAAGCGCTGATCGAAGCGGCGCGCGCACTTCGCCCGCAGATCGAGCAATATGTGGATCAGATCGAGCAGCCTGTCGGAAAAGGGGTGGATTAGGGCAAATTTATGTCATGAATATGTTGGTTTTCCGCTAATGCAAAGGGTTACATGGTCAGAATTCTGGGATTCTGGCAGGCAAACAGGCGTTTTGCCGCCCAATTGCCTGTTCGTGGGCGCGGCGAAGCCCAGTCGGGCTATAGGCCCAGGACATGGAGGCGCTTGAGGTTGAAGGCCAA
>CAMDEX010000048.1 GCA_945897075.1 Litorilinea aerophila | reverse complement strand
GGCTGTTGAATAATTCAGACACGAGCGACGCAAACCAACAACCACGGAATACACGAAACACACGGAAAATTTTCTTTTGTATTCCCTTCCGTGTGTTTCGTGTATTCTGTGGTTAGCCAAGAGCCTGTTGAATAATTCAGGCTCTGAGGAATTCAGGAGAAAATCTCCGCGTTTCCTCCGCAAACGCCGCGTCTTCGTGGTGAAATCCCTCCTCTTGCATCCGCGCAAATCAGCCCAATCCGCCCGATCCGCGTTCTATCCTTCCTTTACAGCCCAGCCATCCGCCCCGGCCAGACGTTAGCGTTGACGATCCAGCGCGGGCGCTGCCCCTGCGCGGCCAGGACGATATTGTCCACCGCGCCGTTGTGCATAGCATCCACACCCCGGTCGGTGTTGGAGGCGATCTGGGGCATCGAGTAGAACATGATATTCATGAGCAAAATACCAAGCAAAGCGAAGCCGCGCAGGGTATCTATGGCTACAATTCGTTTCAGATTTGCGCTATCGGCCTGTTGCGGCATCATGACTCCAGTTGGTTGATTGGAGTTCGGATGGTTTTGCGTGTGCGACCATTGACCGCGCACGTTGCGATAATTCAGAAGGTACGATTCAGGTGCGACGCACCGGCCAAGTGAAGATCCGAAACTCGCATCCGGGTATGGCCGGTGTGTCGCACCTGAAGCTGAATCGTTATTTGAAGCCAAACATACCGTTGTCGTTGGCTAACCCTTCTGTCGGAATCGCCTGAATCACATCCCAATGCTCGGCAACCTTGCCATTCTCAAAGCGCAGCAAATCATAGAAGACAGAATGAACGCCCTTCGCTGTGCCCTCGGAAATGGAAAGAACAAAGTTGCCTTCGCCAATCATCTTGTGGTTTTTGGTGTACACCCATTGTTCCCTACCAAAAGCATCGAAAACGGCGGGAATGCCATCTGCCACCGTGGGGCTATGCTGTATGTAGTCAGGAAGAAAGTTTTCTGTGACAACTGCACCGACTTCTTCCGGAGAGCCATTGATGACTACATCAAAAATCTGCGCGGCAATGGCCTTATTCGCTTCGGTTTTGTCCAAATCGGTAATCTCAGTTGCGCCATCGGTTAACGTTCTGCCGGACGGATTCGGTGGTGTGTTGGGCATCAACGCATCCCAATGTTCGGCGAGCAATCCATCCTCGTCAATACGAAAGACGTCAAACGAAACCACTTCTGCTGCGCCAAAGGGGGCGGCATTCGCCCAGAAGTTATGGGCGACCACATAATTCCCATCCTGAATCAAGCGGATCGGGGTTACTTGGGTGTTGTTCTCGGCAAGCACGGGGAACACGCTCAAGAGTCCATCTGGTCCGTCCGGAACGAAGGGGTTGTGCTGAATGTAGTCGGACATTAGCGCCCTGGCTGTCTCGGCGTCATTCGAGCTCACGGCACTCAGAAATGACTGAACTGTTTCTTTGTTCACTTGAATCTCCTCTTGTTCATCTACAGCCTGCTCGACTTCAAAGCCAAACATACCGTTGTCGTTGGCTAAACCTTCTGTCGGAATCGCC
Organism: Litorilinea aerophila; assembly: GCA_945897075.1. Taxonomy (GTDB): domain Bacteria; phylum Chloroflexota; class Anaerolineae; order Caldilineales; family Caldilineaceae; genus JACQGT01. Next base: position 28,138 of record CAMDEX010000048.1, on the reverse strand, counting down.
TGAATCACATCCCAGTGCTCGACAACCTTGCCATCTTCAAAGCGCAGCAAATCATAGAAGACAGAATGAACACCCTTCGCTGTGCCCTCGGAAATGGAAAGAACAAAGTTGCCTTCGCCCAGAATGATATGGTTGACATCGTAGACCCATTCTTCTACGCCAAAGGCTTCAAAGATGGCAGGTATGCCATCGGCCACCGTTGGACTATGCTGCTTGTAATCGGGAAGGAAATTCTCTGTCACAACGGCTCCAACTTCTTCCGGCGTGCCGTTGATGATGGTATCAAAGATCTGTGCTGCAATTGCCTTGTTCGCTTCGGTCTGATCCAAATCGGTAATCTCAGTTGCGCCATCGGTCAACGTTCTGCCGGACGGATTCGGTGGCGTGTTGGGCATCAACGCATCCCAATGTTCGGCGAGTAATCCAGCCTCGTCAATACGAAAGACATCAAAAGTAACCACTTCTGCTGCGCCAAAGGGGGCGGCATTCGCCCAGAAGTTATGGGCGACCACATAATTCCCATCCTGAATCAAGCGGATCGGGGTTACTTGGGTTTTGTTCTCGGCAAGCACGGGGAACACGCTCAAGAGTCCATCTGGTCCGTCCGGAACGAAGGGGTTGTGCTGAATGTAGTCGGACATTAGCGCCCCGGCTGTCTCGGCGTCATTCGAGCTCACGGCACTCAAAAATGACCGAACTGTCTCTTTGTTCACTTGAATCTCCTCTTGTCCGTCTACAACCTGCTCGACGGCCTGTGCCGGCTGCTCCGGCTGAGGCACTCTCACGATACCCGTACAGCCGACAAGGGTCGCTGCAAAGGCAAGAAAAAAGACGAAAGATCTGATAATAGACATGTCATTACTCCTGTTGGTTAAGTTGGATTTGGATGGTTTTGCGCACTCGACCATCGAGCGCGTGTTTCGTGAATTCGAGAGTACTACACACATGAATGACCGAACTTCTTATTTTTCTTCTGAATCTTCTCCTTTCATCAGCGTGCTGCCCTGACAACACGACACCTCAGGTTGTAGATTTATGTGAGGCGTGGACTATTCTATTGCCAGACTGCCGGGTCAGTAATGCCTACGCTATAAATAGTAAGAAAATGCCAACCAGTTGAGGATTGATGATGTTAACCAAAAAATGGAAAATACAATACCTACATTTCTACCATTGTGTGAAACTTTAGGGTGTTTACCAAAAAATGGAATCCCTGCTTGATTAGCATTAACGAGCAAGAACAATACCGACATAACTAATAGCATCAGGTGCAATATATTACGGTCTGCCAAAGGTGACATCATTCCATAAATAGCTCCTGCAAATACCGCCCATAAAGCAAGAGAATCCTGGCGTTGCTCGAAGAGAAGAATAAATATGTAATCTTCTGCTGCTGTTTTCTTATCCTTTGGTGCAGCTTCAAGTGCTGCATCCAGCATCTTGATTTGTTCATCATTAGTTATGAACTTGCTTTTTTGGGGTAAGGCTGGTTCAAATAAGGAAAGAACCCAGTTTACCAGCCAACGAACCGTCATAGGATGCAATACTTCCGGAGCGTGAACGATAGCCGGAACCATACATAGTGCTAGAGCAAGTGTGGAAATTGTAATTTCATTCATGTGATTTGTTTTCCTTATTGTAGTTTCTACTTCAATAGTGCTGCCCGGACAACACGACACCTCAGGTTGTAGATTTAGGTGCCTGGTGGTATGTTCGCTGTTTAGCGCGCTCGGCATGGCCGCTTGGTCAAGCAGATACGCCGCCCAGTACGCCTTCCAGTTGCATCTCCTTCAGCATGTGATCCTGAATGGGCTGGGTCAGGCGGTTGATCTCATCTACGCCCCAACTGATGCCGACTTGCATTCGCATAGGGCGCTTGCCGGCGGGCATTTCGGCAAGGGTCAAGTAGGCGTTGACCACCAATTGCGGATCAGGGGCGCCGTCGCTCGACAGCATCTGGGCGAATTGCGCGCCCATAGCGGTTGGCACTCCGGCCAGTGCGCCATAGGAGGCAAGCACATCACCCAGGGCCGGTGGCCGGCCCGATGCCAGAAGGCCGGTGCCGAAGGGGCCGGGCTCGACGATGGCAATGTCCACACCAAAGGGTGCCACCTCATAGCGCAGGGCTTGCGAGTAGCCTTCCAGCGCGTGTTTGGTGGCGGTGTAGGTTCCGAAGAAGGGCGGCGAGATGCGACCGACGAGCGAGCTGGTGTTGATGATCAAGCCGGTTCCCGCCTTACGCATCGCGGGCAGAACCGCCTGCATGGTCCGAATGGCGCTGTAATAGTTAGCGTTCATCTGCTCATGGGCCTGATCGATGCTGAATGCCTCGGTGATGCCGAGAAACATGATACCGGCATTATTGATCAGGATATCTACTTTTCCTTCTGTGGCAATGATGCCGCCGATGGCTTGTTGAACCGAAGCATCGTCGGTTACGTCCATATCTACCACGGTGATATGGGCAGAATGACCTTCTATAGTTTTTCAGATAAAGATTTGCACTGTAGGGGCGCTTGCTTGCTGCGCCCGTCTCTGGTGCGTCGGGCGCAGCAAGCAGCGCCCCTACAAATGATTATCTGAAAAACTATAATTCTGCCTTTTTGCCAGCGTTTTTCCCTTTTGGGTTGCGCATGGTGGCAAAGACTTTGTAGCCCCTGTCGGCAAAGTCTTTAGCGGCCTTTAAGCCAAATCCGCTGCTGCTACCTGTGATGATGATGTTTTTCATGTGAATCTTCGCCTTTCTGCAAGAACACCGCAGGGTGTATATTTACGTACCTGGTGGTATTATATTGGAAGATTCAACCCTTGTCAAATTAAAATACCGATTGGTACAAAATTGCAATTTCTACTTCAACAGTGCTGCCCTGACACAATCACAGGGAGCATCTCAGGTTGTAGATTTACGTACCTTGTGGTATCATATTGGAAAATTCAACCATTGTCAAATTAAAATACCAGTAGGTACTAAATTATGACTTCGAATGCAACGATGGCGAAAGCATCAAGAGGGCGTCCCAAAACGATGGATCGCGAACAAATCATCACGGTGGCGATGCAGGCGTACTGGAGGGAAGACGTTGACAGCATATCGGTGAATGAGATTTGTCGGTGCGCTGAAGTCTCTAAACCAGGTCTGTACCGTGAATTTGGTAATGAAGACGGCTTGATGAAAGCGGTCCTTGTCGCCTATCTGCAACAGGTGCTTGCACCGGTATCTCAGTTGACCGCCGCGGATGCGCCGTTTCGCGCGACACTCGATAGCCTCGTATCCATCGTGACGAGGAGCGGTGATGCGCAATTTTTCAGTGATGCGCAAGCGGTGCCTGCGGGGTGCCTGTTTGTAAAAATGCGCGAATCCTACCGGCGTTTGGGTGAAGAAACCCGCGCAGAAATTGATTGTGCCAAGGCAGAAACATTGAGCGGGTATGAGGATTGGGTGGAGCGTGCAAGGGCAAAAGGGGAGTTTACTGGCGACATGTCTTCACGATTTGCCGCTATTTACATTGATGCACAGCTCAATAATGCGCTGTCACTCCTCGCGCGCGGTGAACCGACCGATGAGGTGAAGCAGATTTTGACCGTGGCTTTTTCTATGCTGGGATGAGTAAGCCGTCGAATTCAATGCTCCCACAGGAATGAGTATACAATTATCCCCATAACAAAGCTGTGAAGGTATATCGCCTAACACAGAAAGGGCTCGACCTCCTGCCAATTCTGTTTGATGTTGTTTTGTGGAGTAATGAGTATTTAGAAATAGCTAACGAGGGACGTGCTCTTGCCGATGAGATTCGCAAAGATCGTCAGGGGCTTCTTGAACGATTGACAAAAGAACTTTCACAAAGTTCGGCCTAACAAAAAACGAAGCATGAAATGTGACGAACAGCAACCCTTTCACATTTCATGCTTCGTTTTTTGTTGAGCCACAGCAACTGCGCAGCCAGACCAGATCAGCGCAGATCAATTCGGATCAAAAAATCCGCGTCCCTTGCGTCTCTTCTACAGCCCAGCCATGCGCCCCGGCCAGACCTGTGCATTGACGATCCAGCGCGGGCGCTGCCCCTGCGCCGCCAGGACGATATTGTCCGTGGCGCCGTTGTGCATAGCATCCACGCCCCGATCGGTGTTAGAAGCGATGTGGGGGGTGACGACGACGTTCAGCATTTTCAACAGGGGGTTGTCGGGCAGGGGCGGCTCCGGGTCGAAGACATCCAGCCCGGCCCCGGCCAGGTGGCCGTCTTGTAGGACGCGGATCAGCGCGGCTTCGTCCAGCACAGGGCCGCGGCTGGCGTTGATCAGATAGCTGCCCTTCTTCATCAGGCGCAGCCGCCGCTCATCGGCCAAGTGGTGGGTGCTGGGCATATAGGGCGTGTGCAGGGTGACAAAATCCCCTTCCCGGAAAATTTCGTCCAGGTCGTCGGTCAGTGTAATGCCTTCCGGCGTGGGGATGCTGGCAGGCACAAAGGGGTCGTGTACCAGCACTTTCATCTTCAGCCCGTGCGCGGCAATCTCCGCCACCCGCCGCCCAATGCGCCCGTAGCCGACGACGCCCAGTGTGCGACCCAGCAGCTCCGTGCCGCGCATCTGGTTGCGATCAATGCTCGTGCGGTCGCCGCGCAGATACATATCGCCCACAATCACCCGCTTGGCAATCGCCATCAGCAGGGCGATGGCGTGCTCCGCGGTGGATTCGGTGGGCGCGTCGGGGGTGTTGCAGACGAGAATACCCCGCGCGCTGGCCGCGTCCACGTCAATGGGGTCAACCCCGATGCCGGGGCGGGCCAACATCCGCAGTTGGGGGCCGATTTTGTCCATCAGCGCGCCGTCATATCTTTGCCGCACCCCGCTGACAATTTCACAGCCGATCATTTTGGCCGGGTCGCCGTCGTTGATCAGCTCAGCTACTTCACGAATGCGATCCTGCAATGCGGGCGCAGGATTCCAGTCCATCCAAACCTTCGGTCTCATCGGGCTTCCTTTCCAAAGTCGTGTGGACCCGTTGAAGAGAGCGATTGTCCACCACAAAGACACAAGGAATCTTCCCCTTCTTCTTCGTGTCTTGGTGTCTTTGTGGTTGGTTGCCTTCTGCAAAGGGTCGTCGGTGTAAGTAAAGCAGTTTAGCAGTATACCAGAAGACGGTGTATAGACAACCCTTCCGCATAAGGCGCATAGGGTCTCCTGTTCTGTTTGCGCCAAATCGTGGTAAAATGAATTGGGAATTTCTGAAAAGGAGAATGCCATGCTACGCCGCTTCAACGTCGCCGGGCCGTGCAAGCCCGAAATCCACTATATGCTGCCCGCCGCGGCGCGTGTGCCGTTGGCGCGCCGTCTGGTGGCCGACCAGAACTACTTTGTCATCCACGCCCCGCGCCAGAGCGGCAAGACAACCGCTATGATCAATCTGGCGCAGGAACTCACCGCATCCGGCGACTACGTGGCTGTACTCGTCTCCGTCGAGGTGGGGGCAGCCTTCAACGACGACCCCGGCGCGGCGGAACTGGCAATATTGGACGAGTGGCGGCGCGCCAGCAAAGCGCGCTTGTCGCCGGATTTGCAGCCGCCAGCCTGGCCCGACGCTCGCCCAGGCGCACGGCTTGGCAGCGCGTTACAGATGTGGACCGCAGTTGCGCCACGACCGCTGGTACTCTTCATTGACGAGATCGACTCGCTGCAAAACGATGCGCTGATTTCTGTGTTGCGCCAACTGCGCACAGGCTACTTCGACCGTCCGCTCAGCTTTCCCTGGTCCGTGGCGCTGATCGGTCTGCGCGATGTGCGCGACTACAAAGTGGCGTCGGGCGGCAGCGAACGGCTCAACACGGCCAGCCCCTTCAATATCAAGACGCGCTCCTTGAGCATTGACAACTTCACGCTGGCAGATGTGACCGCACTCTATCAACAGCACACCGCTGAGAGTGGACAAGTTTTTCTATCCAACACAGTCGCCTTTGTTTTCGAGTTGACTCAAGGCCAACCCTGGCTGGTCAACGCCCTCGCCAAAGCTACGGTGGAAGAGATTCTCGGCGACCAACCGCTGCCAGTCACGATTGAGCACATTACTGCGGCCAAAGAACTGCTGATCCAGCGCCAGGACACCCATTTGGACAGTCTGGTCGAACGGCTGCGCGAGCCGCGCGTGCGCCGCGTCATCGAGCCGATGTTGGCGGGCAGCTCTCTGGGCGACCTGGCAGCCGATGATCGCCAGTTTGTCGTCGATCTCGGCCTGGCGCGGCGTGACCCGGCTGGCGGTCTTGTGATCGCCAATCCCATCTATCGCGAAGTCATCCCCCGTGTATTGGCCAACAGCCCGCAGGATTCCCTGCCCCACATCAGCCCCACCTGGCTTAAACCCAACGGCAGTCTGGAGAGCGGCAAGCTGCTCGATGCCTTTCTCGCCTTCTGGCGACAGCACGGCCAGCCGCTGTTGGGCAGCGTCCACTATCACGAGGTGGCAGCGCAGTTGGTGATGATGGCTTTTTTGCACCGGGTTATCAATGGCAATGGCACGCTGGACCGCGAGTATGCCATCGGCACGCGGCGCATAGACCTCTGCCTGCGTTACGGCGGGCCTGAGCCAGTGACGCTGGGGATCGAACTCAAAGTCTGGCGCGACGGCGAGGATGAACCGCTGGATGAGGGGCTGGCGCAGCTCGACGCTTATCTGGACGGGTTGGATTTGCCCACTGGCTGGCTTGTCATCTTCGACCGGCGCAGCGGTCAACTGCCCATCGCCAAACGTACCACCGCTATCCCAACCGCCACCCCAGCCGGACGCACCGTTACACTCATCCGCGCCTGAAAAGACCATAGCTCTGCTTGCCGATCAGCTTGCTATCGCCTGCCACGCCATCTCCGGGTTCAGTGGGTAGATGGGACGGCGCACCTGGCGGTAGGGCAGGCGGGTGAGTTCCAGGTCCGAGACGCCGGGGCTGAGCGCGAGCAGCGAAAGCGCGGCCAGCGGGGCCAGTTCGGGGAAGAGATAGCCCAGCTTCACTACCACAATTTTGTGGGCGCGGGGATCGATGCCGACGGCGGCAAAGTCGGCCACTTCGGTAAAGGCTTTGCGCCGTTCGGTCAGAATCAGCCGCACCCCCCCCACCCGCACCACAGCCTGGCTGCCTGCTTCCGGGTCGCCCATCACCAGCCGCTCCACGCGGCCAGCCACAGGCAGGGGCGGGCCGTGGCGTCTGTCCAGCTTGCCGCCCACCGTCAAAGAAACCTCTGCGCCCGCGCCCGCGGCCAGACAGACAGCCACCGCCGCACTGTCCGGGATTGCGGCCAGCACTGCGTCTGGCACGCCCAACGCCAGCAAGCGTTCCAAAAAGAGCGGCACATCGCCCACCGCGCCCGCGGTCGGGTTGTCGCCGGCGTCGCTGATGAAGACGGGCGCGACATCTGCGGCCAGCGCGCGGCGGATGCACTCGTCAATCGGCGCGGCCGCGACTGCGTAGGTAAAGTCCGCCCGCGCATCCCACAGCGCCTGGGCCAGCCAGAGCGCTGCCCGCTCTTGCGCGGCCCGGTCGAAGCCGGTCACAGCCACCGCCGCGCTGGTGCGGGGTTCGTCTGACCAGGCAAAACCCATAAAAAGCGAGGCGTCGAGGATACCCGGCAACCGGTCCACAGCGGGCAGACGGGCGTAGAGAGAGGCGGCGGGTTCGGCCGCGGTGCTACTCCGTTCGCCGGGGAGAAGCAGCGGGACAGTCACCTGGGCCACTGTTGGCCGTTCGCCCCGACGCAGAGAGCCGATGAGCAGCGCCAGGGCGCGCTGACGGGTCTCGATCACATCGGCGTGGGGTGCGGTGCGGTAGGCGGTGAGCATATCCACAGCCTGGGCGAAGGCGGGCGAGATGTTGCCGTGCAGGTCCATACTGGCGGAGATGAGACAGCCGTCTCCCAGCACACGGCGGGCAGCCAGCACCCAATCCAACTCAGCGTCCTCCATCCCCTCCACAAAGAGCGCGCCGTGCAGGTCCAGATAGAGACCGTCCAGCGGTCCGGCCGCGGCCAGCGCCTCCACAAAGCCCCCTTTGAACGCCTCATACGCGGCCCGTTGCAGCGCCCCGCCAGGCCAGGAGCGGGCGTGCAGGGTGGGGACGAACTCCAGCGCTGTCCCTGTGCTGCGCGCCAGATCGCCCAAGAAGGGATAGCGCGTGGAGGTCAGCAGATCAATTCCCGTATGCACGACAAAATCCCCGGCTTGCGCAGAAATGGGCGAAAAGTTGCTGCCTTCATAAGAGATGCCACCAATCGCGATACGCATACGTTTGCTCCTTGCGTGGATATTTGGGGATTGGGATATTGGGATATTGGGATATTGGGTATTTCGTAGGGTGGCGAAGCCACAGCGTTGCGTGCAAACCAGGCCAGTGAGCGCTGGTTGAGTAGCCGAGTCTTCGAGGCGTATCGAAACCAAGCGAACGGGTCGGCAAGACGATTCTTCTAACCCGCTTGATTTCGGCAGGCTCAATCTAAAGGTTTCGATACGGCGGGAAACAGCACCCGCATTCCTATGCGACGCCTACACAACCAGCGCTGGTCTTGCGTCGTGTACCCACAACTAACGCCTGTGGCGTCAATCTTTTGCCGGTACGAAATACCCAATATCCAATATCTATAAAGGCGCGTCACCCCAATCGGGTACGGCCAGCACTTCCCCATCCGCCAGCGCGGATTTGTGCGCCATCACACCGGCGGCCATATAGCGCACGGCTTCCCAGACGTTGATGGCGGACTGGCGCTCCTGGGCCACCGCCTCTACAAATTCGTGTACCAGATAGGCGTGGGAGCCGCCGTGCCCGCCGTAGAAGTCGGATGTTTTGCTCACCGAACGGAAAGCCTCCTCCACTTCCGGCGGCAGGGGATCGCGCATCGCGGCCACGGAGAGGGGCGTGCGCGCTTCTTTATTGCACCAGTGATCGTTCTCGAAGCTGCCCTGTGTGCCGTAGACGCGGAAAATCTCGCGACCGGGCAGCCCGATCTCCCGGTGTTCGCAGATGCGCATCGTGGCACCGTTGCTCATCTGGAAAAGCGCAGTCTCATTGCTGAAAATCTCGCCGTGTTCTGCGTAGTAGGGATCGCCGGTGCGGTTGGCATAGCCCCAGGCGCAGACCCGCTTCGCGTGCGCGTTCATCACACGCATCGGCCCGCTGGTGGAGTGGGTGGGGTAGTGCATCGGGCCAGAGACGACCCCCCGGCGTTTGTATTCTTCCTTCAACCGCACCCACTCTTGACCGGCCGCGCTGGCTTCGCGCCGCTTCTGCACCTCGCGCAGATTGCTGCGCGGTGCGTCCACGTCGTGAAAGTATTCGCCCTCGGCGTAGACAAAATCGCCAAAGTCGCCGGCGGCGGCCCGCTTGCGGCAGTGCATCGTCTGGGCGCGGTAGATCGTCGTCTCGCCCAGCATATACAACTGCCCGCTGCGCGTACACGTCTCCACCAGCCGGTCGCACCAGTCGAGGATTTCGTCGCCGTCGGGCAGGCTGATCACCGGCACCGCGCTGTAGACGTGCTTGCCCGCCTGCATCGCCTGGATGCACTGGGGCGCGTGCAGCCAGGGCTGGGTGATAATCACCAGCGCGTCCAGATCGCTGCGGCAAATCTCGTCCAGGGAGGTGTAGGCGTCGCGGGGGTGAAACTTCGCCTGCCAATCTTCCCGATTTGCGAAGTGGGCCACCCGTTCCGCTTCGCGGTCGCAGAGCGCGATACGATCCACCAGCGGGTGGCTCATAAACAGATCGGCAAAGCTGCTGCCAAACGATCCCAAACCCACCAATCCGATGCTGATCCCCATTCGTTTGCTCCTTATCCCTGAAAGATGAAGCGTGAAGCGTGAGAGTTTCGGATGATCTCACCTTTCACGCCTTACTCGTCACGCACCACGCCTCACGCCTCACGCCTCACGCCGCCATCAGCACGCCGCCGTCAATGTTGATGGATTGTCCACTCATCGCGGCGGCGTCGGCGCTGGCCAGGTAGACGGCCAGGGGCGCTACTTCGTCCGGTTCCAGTCGGCGGCCCAACAGCGTTGCGCCCCGCTCGATCTCTTCCAGGGAGCGGCCTGTGCGCTGGGCGTCGTGGGCCAGGCGGATGTCCGCCACCAGCGAATGCACCGGGCCGGGGCAGATGGCGTTGACGGTCACGCCGCTGCCGGTCACTTCCAGGGCCAGCGTGCGGGTCAGACCGAGCAGCCCGTGCTTGCTGGCGACGTAAGCCGCGCCGTGCAGCAGCCCAACTTTGCCGACGATCGAGGCCACGTTGATAATGCGCCCGTGCTTGCGCGCCAGCATCCCTGGCAGCACGCGGCGGATGAGGAGATAGGGCACGGTCAGATTGACGAGCAGCACCCGTTCCCAGAAGGCGTCATCATACTCCAGCACCGGGCGCGGGCTGGCGCTGCTGCCGATACCCGCGTTGTTGACCAGAATGTGGATGTCGCCCAGAGCGGCGCTGGCATAGTCGAAAATTCGATCCGCCGCGCCGGGCTGCGCCAGGTCTGCGCCGATGACCGCACAGCGACGGCCCAGCCCGGTCACCTCAGCTTGCAGCGAACTGAGTTCGGCTTCGTTGCGCCCGGTAGCGGCAATGTCCGCGCCCTCCGCGGCAAAGGCCAGGGCAATGGCCCGGCCAATGCCTTTGCTGGCCCCAGTGATGAGCGCGCTCTTTCCCTGCAATTTCATTGATTCCTCCGGAGTTGAAAATGGCGACTGGGGACTGGGGATCAGCGACTGGGAATTGCGGTCGGCGGTCCGTCGCCTGTCGTCTGCGGTCTGCTACCTCAATTTTCATTGTTGATAGTGCCCAATCGGGCATGGACACTGACTTGAAAATAGAACGCGGATGGGGCGGATCAACGCGGCTTAAAAATCTGCGGAATCTGCGTCCTCTGCGAAATCTGCGTTCCGCTTTTTAACCCCCGTACTCGACGATCTCCTGCGAGAAAAATATCTCCGTCTGCGCGATGGCCTGGCCGCGCAGATCGGCCAGGGCCAGAAGTGCGGGGTCGGCGCGAAAGGCGGCGAACTGCTCCTGCGCGCCGATGCGCAGGACGTGGATTTCGTCGGGTGTCGGCTTGCCACTGGCATCCGGGCGCGGACGAAAGGCGGCCAGCACTTCGCCGCCGTGCCTGCGAAAACAGGCCAGCGCCTGACTCTCGTAGGCGTGGAAGGCCGCTTCCTGACCGGGATGGATGTACAAATGGGCGATGATCACAAGCATTGGATGGATTTCCTGTAGAAATTAGTACCCAACCAGTGAAATTCTTGTTTTTTGTGCAAGAAAAGAGAAGTTTTTGTATACACGGATAGAAAGGAACACGGATTTTTCTGATCTGTGTTCCTTTCCATCCGTGTTTACAACCCTCTTTGGTTCTGGTTTTGCCAGGTTAGGTATTGGGTATTGGATATTTGGTAGTGACGCGGCAGCGACATCACTACCAAATATCCAATACCCAATACCTCTTACCCCACAACCACCAACTCCAAATCCAGCAGCCGGGCCAATTTCTTGATTTTGCCCAATTGGTGACCCACACCCAGCGCGCAGTGATGGGTGGCCCCGGCCTCGGCCCAGCGGTTGAGAAAAGTCGCCGGGTCCAGACTGAAGCGGATGCGGGAGTTGGTGTTGCCGATCTGGAAGGTCGGCCCCGGTTCCGAGAGACCCTCGGCGGCCAGCATCTTCAGCCTCCCCTCCGCGGTCTGGGTCATACCCAGAATCGTCACCGGCCCGGTCTTGACTTTGAACTCCACCGACAGCCCGTAGCCGCGCTTGCCGTGGAAAAGGCCCAGCCCGCGCAGCAGCGGTTTGCCTTCGGCGATGGCGATGTGGCCCGGCCCGTCGTGGCCCATCAGCACAAAATCGTCCACAAAATCCATCGCATAAAATTCCGTGTAGGAGCCGCCTGCCTTCAGCCGATCCATCGCCAGCATCGCCACGCAGGTCTTCAGATCGCCTTCGCCGGAAGCGGGCACGCCGCGTGCCGTAAGCAGGGAATTGCCCACAATCAGCCCCGCGCCGACCTCCTCGTTGCGGTTGCCGTCCAAGCCCCGGTAGTAATAAGTCAGCCCGTTCAGGCTAAAGTCCGCCACCAGCCGGTCCAGCCCGCAGGCGACGCGCGCCGACCAGACCAGCCCTTCGGTTGTGACAGGCTGGGAAATGCTGTCCCGGCCCGGCTGCACCACCTGAAAGGTCGCCTGGATTTCAGCGACTTTGGCGGCGATTTCGGCGTCAGTGACAGCCTCCACCCGGCTGTGCAGGTCGTCCATTTCCAACACTTCCACGTGCAGACCCAACTGGGCGTGGTGCATCGTAAAGTCCGAGTACATATCCAGCATCCCCGGATAGGTGTGGCCCAGAAAACCGATGCGGCTGTAGCTGAGTTGACGCTGCACATTCGCCGCCAGCACCCACTCCTCGATCTCGGCCCAGGCCCGTTCGTAGTAGCGGTTGGCCGCGCCGGTCGTGGGTTGGAGCAGACCGGAGACGACATTAAATTGGATACGGCTGCGGGCAAAGGCATTGGAAATTTCCGGCACACAGCAGGCGCAGCAGTTGGCCAGCCACTCGCCCGTGTCGGTGTTGGGGTAGTCGAGCGAGGGGCTGGGCTGAAGATTCAACACCAGTACGGGTGCCCGGCGCCGCTGCACCGCGGGCAGCACCTGACTGGACGTGGCGTAAGTGCCCACGTAGCAGACGATCAAATCCACATTCTCGCGGGCGAAGAGGTCGCCGGCAGCCTGGGCCGCGGGCGGAGTATCCACCAGCCCGGCGGAGATGACCTGGCCGCCCAGGGCCGCCAATTTCGTCTCCACTTCGCGCTGGTAGCCTTGCAGCCGCTCTTTCAGCCCTTCAAACTGCGGCCAGTAGGCGGCCAGACCGATGCCGAAGACGCCGATGCGGGCGGACGAGGGATGGGTGATTGGGTGCATGGGTGACTCCTTTGGGGTGGGGTATTGCGTATTGCGTATTACGTATTTCGTAGGTTTGTCACGTTCTCACTTCGTCATGCGCTGGCTGGAAGTGAAGCGTAGAATACGCGAACAGCGAAAGCTACACTTCCCTCCAACAACCTTTAACGTCACATCGCCACTACTTACGCAACACGAAATACGCAATACGCAATCTCTCAGTCCAGATGAAAAACCTCTTCCAACTCCACCAGCATTTCGTCGGCGTGGGTGGTGCCCAGCCCCTCGAAGAAGGGAGCCATAAACGCCTGCCAGCGGGCGTTGACCTCCTCTTTGGACATCCCTTCCCGGGCCGCGTCGAAGTCCGGCGTCTCGAAGTAGCCAAAGAGCAGACCGTCCGGACGCATAAAGAGCGAATAGTTGCGCCAGCCGTGGCGACTCAACGCGTCCAGCATCTCCGGCCAGACCGCCGCGTGATGGGCTTTATATTCTTCGATTTTTTCCTGCTTGACTTTGAGCAAAAAGCCGATGCGTTGCATAGTTTCTCCTAACCTGAACGAGACGGACCAAACTGGTCAACCACAAAGACACCAAGACACAAAGAAGATAAGAAAAGAAGAAAGAGAAGGTAGATTCCGGTTCTTCCTTTGTGTCTTTGTGTCTTTGTGGTTGAAATTCTTAGCTTCTTCTTTCTATTTCTTTTCTTCCCCCTCCATCGCCGCGAAGTGTTCCAGCAGGTAGCGATGGACGAAGATGTAGCCACCACCCACCTTTTGCAGAAAGTGGAGTTCTTCGGCTGCGTAGTCGAGGAAGGGGGCCAGACGCCAGGGCAGGGAGCCAGACCGCCAGAGCAGAAAACGCACGAGGAAGTGCTGGATCACATCCAGGCCACCGACCCACAGACTGACATATAGACCGCCGGCTAAGCCATAGAACAGTCCGGTTTCCCATCCGTCCACAGCGACTGATAAAGTCAATATAGCCACACCACTAACAGCACCAATCAAACCTGAATTGCCTAGAGTGAGCCAAATCCCTTGATTAGCAGTAGTTTTCAGGTCTATTACTCTAAACTTAATACTAAGCAACATACTAAAACACAGGCAAGCAAGCAATCCGGCGATGAATACCCAAATCGACCAAAGAGCATTGTATGCCAACCCTGCTAACTTAGCTTCTATCGCTAATGTATTAAGCACTAGACCGAAAACGACAATGAAAACACCATAAAAATTAATAAAGAATTCGGAATCGAAACGAAAGTGAATTACTTCCTTGGTTCTAACTTCACTTGCGGGATTGAGGTTAGTTCGTTTGACAAACCAACCTAAGGTCGGAAGGATTCCTATATTCAGAAGAACAATCAGTTCCACAAAAGAAATCACCATTCCCATAACATATAGCATGACAGCAAACGGTAGAATGACATAAAGGGATCTGAAAAAGCTACTTCTATTTGGTGTATCACGCAGATGTGAATGAGTTATCAGTGCGAATTCGATTATCCCAACAACATTTCCGAAAGCTAAACCATAATATACCGATCCGTAATAACTCATGTCAAAAGTCAGACTGATAATCAGTCCATATAGAACACCGTAGATTAGGCGTGATATCAAAATATATATCCAGTACTGTCTTCGGGGTAACAACCAACTCGGCTGAAGATTCTCGATCAGAAAGATTGTTTGGTCGTGTACCGTCATCCCCCGGGCCAGGAAGACCAGCCAACGGGTGACTTTCTCTTTGCTGTAGGGAAGCGCTGTCTGGCGGGTCTGTGTTTGCTGGCTCATCCGCGCCTCCCCAGCCTGGCGAGACGGAACATCTGGGCCACGTAGGCATCCATCAAACGCTTGCGGCGGGCGGCAGCGGTGGCTCCACTCTCCTGCACAAGTTGCTCGGCGGGCAGGTCCTGATAGGCCCGCACCATTAGACTGAGCATCAGGGGCGAGCGTGCCTCCAGGCGCAGGGCCGAGTCCCGCTGCAAGAGGGCACGCAGCCCGGCCAGCCGTTGGCCCAGACCGGTCAGATAGCCCTGCACCTGTTCGTCGGCCAGGGGTAGCAGACGCACAGCCGAGTTGAGGCTGAGTCGGACGCTCAGGTCGATGTACTCGGCCAGACGGCAGCAGACCACCACGCCCACCGGTCCGCTCTCCTGGCTGAAACTGTTGATGGCCTCCACGCAGGCGGCGCGGCGGGGTGGGGCCAATTCGTCCAGCCCATCCAGCAGGGGCAGCAGACGACTGTCGGCCAGCCAGCCCCGGCCAATCTTCTTGGGAATCTGATACTGGGCACTCAGTTCATCCACCAGCCAGGTGTCGAGGGTTGTGTGGGGTTCTTGCCACGCCGAGAGGTTGAAGACCACCGGCACAGGCCGGCGGGGATCGGTCTCGGCGCGCAGCAGCAGCCCCCGGGCCAGTTCCAGCAGCGAAGTCGTCTTGCCCGAACCCGGCTCGCCCAGCACCAGCAGGGAGCCGCCTTCCTCATCAAAGACGTCGGCCAGACTCTGTTCTGGGGGTAGGGGTTGGCTCTTGGCGCCGGGTCGCTCAAGCAGTCCGCCCCATGCGCCAAAGGGACTTTCCACCGCTTCACTCATGCGGGTCATGCCCAGATCAATGAGGATGGCCTGGAAGAGGGACTTCTCCAGCACCCCTTCGATCCAGTATTGACGCACTTTGCGCAGCAGAATCTCCAGTCCTCGGCGATCTTCACCCCCGGCGGCTGGGCTGGGCTGGGGTGCGGGTGCGGGTGGTGCAGGCGGGGGTGCAGCGGACGGACGGCGAAAGATCGCCCCAGCCAGGTCCACGTGGAAGATCGCGCCGTCCGCTGCCCGCATGTGTAGCACAGGCGTGGCCCACTCGGCGCTGGCGGCTTGGGCCATACTGATGGCGAGACGGGCCTCCTGCACGGACTCGTCCACGGCCAACCCCCGCGCCAGGCTGTCGTAGAAGGCCCGTGAAAATTCGATGGCGGCCCGGTCGCTGATGGCGTATTGCATGGAGACGACGGCGGGGATGCCCCGGCGGGAGAGTACCGCGCCTGTGCTGGAAAAAAGATTGTCGGCGCTGGCCCTGGCCCCTTCGCAGGCGTTGAGTACAGCCAGACGCAGGGACGGGTGGGCGTCGAAAAGGCGGCCCAGTTGGGTGGCGGAGAGAAAATGGCTGTGGCCGCTGGCCTCATCCACCAGCGCGATACGCCCTTCGCCCAGAGTCGGGTCGAAGTCGCCGTGGCCGATGAAGTGGAAGATATGCCACGCGCCGGTCTGCAGCGCCTGGTTGAGATCGCGCCAGCTCTGCCCGTCCACCCAGACCAGTTCGATGGTGCGCGCCTCCAGCAGGTGATCAATGGCCTGGATCATCCGCTGCTTCTCCTGGGCCGCGTCCAGGGCGGGCAGGTCGGCGGGGCTGGCGATCATCCCCAGAATGCGCAGGGGCGGCGGGATGGTCAGGGGCGGGGTAGGGCGTCCCATCTCCAAATAGCGGGTGACGGGCGTCTCCCGCAGCAGGTTCACGTGGTCGCCCACGGCTTCGTCGTAGAGGAATTCCCAGGGCAGTAGAGCCAGCTCCGGCGCTTCCACACGCAGCCGCACCCGCAGCCGTTTGCCCTGGGATCGGGCCATCCCCAGGCTGGTGCGGTAGCGGCTACGCACGTCTGCGGCAAAGAGTGCCTCAAAGAGAGCGCTACCCACTTCGCGGGCGATGGCGACTTCGTTTATATTTGCGGGCGCGGTTGTCGTCCGTTTTGCACCACGGATGTTTGACCCCACCCTTCGTATGCTTTCCAGTGTTTGCAGCCTCTGGCGAAAGTCAGGATCGTTCGGGTTGAGTTGCAGGCTGATACTGGCCTCCCCGTCCGGTGATTGGGTCACACGGACGGGGTAGCCGCTGGCGTCTGGGGTATCAATGCGCAGGTCGAAGTTGAGATAGTCCATCGCGGGAAGGGTCCAAGACGAGATAAGTGCTGGCTGTCATTATGGGGGAAAGCGGGTTTTGGCGCAAGGGCGAAAAACAACTGGACGCATTTCACGTTGGGTGCGAATGTTTACCTTCCGGGAAGGGGTCACAAAGATGAATGCAAGTCCACTCTGGATTTGACCCCTTCCCGGAAGGTCCGGTTGCTCTGCGGCGCACTCTGTGATACATTTCCCCCAGCATCTTTTCATCCCGTCATCCCCCACGGAGAACTGTCCAAATGCACCTGCTCATCACCGGCGCTGACTCGCTCCTCGCCCGCGCCCTCATCGCCGCCCTGCCCGCCGCAGTGACTGTGCGCGCCGTGGACGCCGCCTTCAGCGCGCCCGTCCCCGGCGCAGAGACACTCACCGGCCATCTGGCTGACACCGATTTTCTGACCGCAGTTCTGGCCGATGTGACCCATATCGTCCATCTGGCCCCCCTCTACACCCGCCTGGGCGACGACAACGCCAGCCTGGAAGAGGCGACGCGGGGCAGCTACCAGCTTGCCAATGCGGCCGCCGCGGCCGGCGTGCAGCGCATCCTGCTGGGCAGCACGCTCGACTTCTTCGCCCCTCTCTGGGATCGCTACCTGGCGGACGAAAGCTGGCGACCCCGCCCCCAGCCTACCCTCGACCAGTTGTGTACGTATCTGGCCGAAGTGACCCTGCGCGAGGTGGCGCGGGTGACGGCTCTGCCCACACTCTGTCTGCGTCTGGGCGCGGTGGTGGATGACGGCTACGCCGCCAGCCACGCCTACGACCGGCGTTGGCTGCACGTGGAGGATGCGGTGGCGGCTCTCTTGCGCGGGCTGGAAGTGGAGATGGCAGGCTGGCGCGTCTATCACATCGCCGCGGCGGGCGAACGAACGCGGGTTCCTGTGGCCCAGGCCGGGGAGGAAGCCTTCGGTTATCAACCACGCCACGATTTCGCGGCGCGCTGGGCCAGCGAAGTCGCGACGCCTGACTTCCAGCGGCCTGCACCCATCCCTGCCCGGCCCATCCGCAAAGTCGTTGTCTTCGGCGCGGGCGGTCCGCTGGGCGCGGCATTGGCCGAGGAGTTGGCCCCCCACTACACCGTGCGCCTGACCGATGTGAAGCCGGTGGAGGAGTTGATGAACATCCCGCCCCAGTCGCCCGGCGCACCCCTGCCCGTGCCGCCCCAGCCCCCCCACGAATGGCAGGTGGTGGACGTGCGTGACCCGGCCCAGGTGTACGCGGCCTGTGCGGGGATGGATGCAATTGTCAATGTCTCGGTGCTGCGCAACGACCCGGTAGACGCCTTTCGGGTCAACACAAACGGGGCGTTCAATGTGATGGCCGCGGCGCTGGCCCACGGCATCCAGCGGGTGGTGCATACGGGGCCGTTTATGCTGGGGCAGCGCGGGGGCACTGGCTACGATTGGGACACTTTTCTGGTGGACGACATCCCGCCCCGGCCCGGTGTCTGGTGGGTCTATCTGCCCAGCAAACTGCTCGGCCAGGAGATTTGCCGCATCTTCGCCGAACACTACGGGCTGACCGTGCCGACGCTGACCTTCGCCCAGTTCGTCAACCCGGAAGTGCTGCCCAACCGCATCTCCACCCTGGCCGTCTCGTGGATGGACGCGGCCAACGCCATCCACTGCGCGTTGACCACCGACGAGCTGTCCTCGCCCTACGAGTATATGCACATCGGCGCGGATACACCTCTGGGCGTCTTTCCCAATCAAAAAGCCAAGCGGCTGCTCAACTGGCAGCCGCGGGACGATTTTCGGGAGGTGTACACTCGTAAAAACTCAGACTAGCGAATCAACCGGTCGTATTCGTCGTGGTCACCGATCCAAACCCAAATAAAGTCGTCACCGTCTTCAACAGCCAATACTCGATGATTCAGACCGACACGGGCGGACCAGAAATCACCGACTCGCTTGAAATGCAATGACGGATGAGCGGGGTTCTGTTTGAGCAGATCAAAATTCTTGCGCGCCAGATTCTGCACCGAAGCGGGAAGGCGATCAAAGCGACCCCAGAACTGGGGTGTCGTGTGGTGCATTACAGGCTTCTCAATGTGCCTTGGGCTTTGGCGACCAATGCTTCTTTCCGCAGAAAATCTAGCTTACTCGTGGCGGCATCCGCGGCAAGCTGCCGGTCCCAACGTTCCCAGTCCTTTTGGGAAAACCAATTGCGCAAGCGGGCAAAATCTGTTTCCGGCAATGCTTCGATCTCGGATTGAATCTGTTCAAGTTGTAACATTTGTCTCTGTTCCATTCTGGAGGAATTGACACTGACCCTATTTTACCCAACGAATCTTTGAATTCAAACCTAACCGAAACCCCAATCATCTACAGCCCCCAAGGAGCTTCCATGAACTACAGAGAACTACCCATGCGTGTCGCCGTCGGCCAGGTGCGGGAATTGACCGACGAAATCATTCTCTACACAAAACAGATGGGCATTCAGGACCTGCAATTCAACTTTTTTCACGGCTCACCCCACGTGCCGGGCGAAACCCACTGGGAGTATATGGACCTGCTACGTTTGCGCACCCGCTGCGAGGACGCCGGTCTGCGCCTGAATTCTATCGAGAATGTGCCCATCAAATTCTACGACAAAGTAATGCTGGGCAAACCGGGCCGGGATGAGCAGATCGAGAATATGCAGACGACCATTCGCAATATGGGGCGGGCGGGCATCCCCGTCTTTGGCTACCATTTTGTCGTCTGCGGGGTCTGGCGCACATCCACCACTGCGCCGGCGCGGGGTGGCGCACAGGCCACGGCCTTCGATCTGGAATTGGCCCAGAACGCGCCCCTCTCCTTCGACCGGGTATATACAGACGATGAAATGTGGGCCAATTACGAATACTTCATCAAGGCGATCCTGCCCGTGGCCGAGGAAGCGGGGGTCATTTTGGCCCTGCACCCGGACGATCCGCCAGTGCCGTCCCTGGGCGGGGTGGCGCGCATCATGCGCAGTTTCGACGCCTTCCAACGGGCCATCGATGTGATCGGCGACAGCCCCAATCACGGCCTGGATTTCTGCGTCGGCTCCTGGTCGGAGATGAGCCCGGCAGAGTGTATGCGGGGGCTGCGCCATTTTTCCGAGAAGGGCAAAATTGTCTACGTCCACTTCCGGGATGTGGTGGGCAGCGTGCCCAAATTCCGCGAGGGCTTCATCGGCGAGGGCAATATGGATATGTTCCAGGTGATGAAGATACTCTGGGAGTCGGGCTTCAACGGCTATGTGATGGACGATCACGTGCCGGCGATGAGCAACGACGGCGGTTGGAACAGCCGCAGCCGGGCCTTTGCCAACGGCCAGATGAGCGCTATGCTGGAGATTTTGCAGAAGGGGTATGTGGCGAAGGGGTAAGAGCCGCCGGTTTGACACAGAATTGACGTGCAGAGGCGTGAAACGTGAAACGTGAGATCAGTCGGTGATCTCACGTTTCACGTTTCGTATTGGATTCACTTACGCTGCAATCGGTTGAAGATGCTCTGTCAATTTTTCCTGAAGCCAGAGATTGACCAGTGTTTCGGGTGATACACCGCGCAGACGCGCCTGTTGCTCTACAGCGGACAAAAGATCGGCCTCAATCGAAATTGAATTGGCAATGGTAAACTCGACATCTGGTGCGTTATCATCGAATTCGGTGAAGTCGTGGACATCCCAAAATTTCCCCATCTCTTCCATTGTCTGTGCCCTGGAAATCGCACTGAGTCTATTTTCTTGCATAGCGTCTCCGTTCGGATTGTGTCATATCGCGAGCGCCGATCACAATCGCCTCAAAAACAGAGTTATTGATGAGCAAATTATAGCAATCCAAACGAGTATGTCAATCCTGCATAACGCTACAAACCCACTCGATCTGTTCGACAGTCAAGGTGGAGTGCATAGGCAGCGAGAGAATCTCCCCCGCGGCCTGTTCGGTGACGGGGAGGGACGTCAACGACAGGTGGTAATACGCCGCCTGCTGGTGGATAGGCACCGGATAGTGGATGCCGGTAGCCACGCCCGCGGCGCGCAGTTTCTCACGCAGATTGTCCCGCTCCGGGCTGCGCACGACGTACAGATGATAGACGTGGCGGCAATCTGGCCGCTCCACCGGTTTGACCACCGAATCGGGCAGGTGGGCAGCGTAGACCCCGGCCAGTGTGCGCCGGTGTTCGTTCCAGCCGTCCAGATGGGCCAACTTCACCCGCAGGATGGCCGCTTGCATCTCGTCCAGACGGCTGTTCATCCCCTCGATCTGCGAGACGTAGCGGTTGTGGGGCGGCCAGCCGTATTCGCGCAGCAGACGTACCCGCTCCAGCAGGGCCGGGTCATTGCCCACCACCGCGCCGCCGTCGCCCAGCGCGCCCAGATTTTTGGTGGGGTAGAAGGAGAAACAGGCTAGATCAGCGAAGCCGCCCACCCGCTTCCCCTGCCACTCGGCACCGTGGGCCTGGGCGCAATCTTCGATCACGCGCAGACCCGCGGCGCGGGCAATGGGCAGGATTCCGCCCAAGTCCGCGGGGTGGCCGTAGATGTGGACGGGGATAACAGCTTTTGTGCGCGGGGTGATCGCCGCGGCCAGCCGCGCCGGGTCGAGGGTGTAGGTGGCCGGGTCAATGTCCACAAAGACGGGCGTGGCACCGGTAAGGGCGATGGCCGCGGCGGTGGCGACGGCGGTGTGGGCAACGGTGATCACCTCGTCACCTGCGGCCACGCCACAGGCGCGCAGCGCGATGTGCAGGGCGTCGGTGCCGTTGCCCACACCTACCGCGCCGGACACCCCACACCAAGCGGCGAACTCCGACTCGAAGGCCGCCACCTCTTTGCCCAGAATATACCAGCCGCTCTCCAACACCCGCTGCACAGCGCCGTCAATCTCCGCCTTCACCGCCACATACTCAGCCCGCAAGTCCACCACAGGAATCATCTGCGCTCACCCCCAAATTGCAACCACAAAGACACAAGGACACAAAGAAAAGCAAGAATGGAACGCGGATTGGGCGGATTGAGCGGATAAAAGCGGATGAAGAATCCTGAAAATCCTGCCAATCCGTGTCCAAAAATATCCGCTCCTATCCGCCCGATCTGCGTTCTATGCGCAAAGAAAAGCAAGAATGGAACGCGGATGATGCGGATTGAGCGGATGTATACGGATTAAAAAATCCGTTTTTATCCGCCCTTTCCGCGTCGTCCGCGTTCTATCTCTTTCTGTTTGACCAACCGCTCGAAGTGGTCCAGATAGCGTTGGGCCAGGACGGGCCAGCCCAGATCGCTTTCCACACGCAGACGGCCAAGAAAACCCATCTGTTTGCGCAGAGTCGGTTCGTCGGCCAGGGTAGCGATGGCCCGCGCCAGTGCGGACGGGTCGCCTTCGGGGACGAGAAAGCCAGTCTCGCCGTCCACAATCGCCAGATCGTTGCCCGCCGCGCGCGAACCCACCACCGGTTTGCCACAGCTCATCGCATCGGGCACGCAGACATTCAGCCCATCCGCCGGGGCAGTGACCGACGGCATCACCAGCAGATCACAGGCGTTGTAGTAGACGCCGATCTGATCGTAGGGGACAACGCCCACCCAGCGCACCCGCGTAGCGACGCCCAGCGAGGCGGCCAGCCACTGCCATTTGCTCCATTCGTCGCCCGTTCCCACCAACACAGCCACCACCGATCGCTCGCGCAATTCTGCCTTTGCCAGGGCTTGCAGCAGCACATCGAAGCCCTTCTTCACTACCATCCGCCCTACGGCCAGAAGCATCACATCTTCCGGCGCAATGTCCAACTCGGCGCGCAATTCTGCTGTACCTGTGGGGTCCGGGCACAGACGGGCCGGGTCCACGCCGTAGACGATCATCTCAAATTTGTCCGGGTCTGCGCCCAGCGGCAGCACAGCATCGCGCAGCGCACCGCTGTTGGCGGTGATCAGCGACGCCTGGGCAAAGGTGAACCGGGCCATACGCCGAAAGAGGGCGTTGCTGTTGGCGACCTGCGCATCGGAGCCGGGGATGGAGACGACCAGCGGAATCCCTAGACGGCGGCTGACCACTGCGCCGATGAAGCCGTTGGGCAGCGCCCAGTGGGCGTGGATCAGATCCGGGCGCACTTTCTGGCAATGGCGCAAGGCGGCCAAGATTCCCCCGGCAAAAAAGAAGGGGCTGAGCAGATAGCCGCTGAGACGCAGCTTCAAGTCCGACTGCATACTGCGCCCGTAGCCCACCAGATGCCAACTTGGCGGCCAGATATAGCGGAAGAGATGCAGGTCAACGCTGCCGCTGCCGCTCGTCTCAGCCAGCGGACGGTTGTAGGCCGTGTCAAAGGGAGCCAGGACATCCACCTGTTGCCCGCGTTCCATCCACGCCCGGCACAGCGCCTGGACAAACGAGCCGCTGAAATCACCAACAAAACGCGGATAATTGTGGGTCAGAACGGTGATACGCATGGGCATATACCTGACAGGGTGACAGGGTGAAAAATGTCACTCCAGTATACTATACGACCCACACATTGCGCAGACTTGCGCATTCTTCCACTTCCCGGATAATAAAGAAAGTTGCGTCCTCCCAATCAACCAATCAACCAATCACCCCACCCCACAGGAGAACCCGCATGAAAATCACCGATCTCAAATGCGCCATCATCGGCAACTACCCGGTTGTGCGCATCACCACCGACGCCGGCATTGACGGCTTCGGCCAGGCCGAGTCGTACAAACCCTATCTGAAGCCCTTTGTCCTCTTCTACAAAGATCTGATTGTGGGCGAAGACCCCACGGATGTGGAGCGGGTGATGCTCAACATCCGGCGTATGGGCAGCTTCAAGCCCTGGGGCGCGGCGGTCAGCGCCATCGAAATGGCCCTCTGGGATATCGCGGGCAAAGCCGCCGGCATCCCCGTCTACAAACTGCTGGGCGGCAAAATCCGCGACAAAGTGCTGGTCTACAACGGGGCCATCCGCAAACCGATGAAGGGCAGTTCGCCCCAAGACTACGCCGAAAATACGGCCTGGATGCTGGAAGCCAAAGAGAAGTTCAAAATCGTCAAGCAGGGCATCGGCTATCACAGCGGTATGCCCCAGAATGTGCCTAACTTTTCTTACGGCGAAGTTCACACAAAAGGACGCAGTGCCAACCGGGGGCCGCTGACCGAGAAGGGGCTGAAGCACGTCGTGGCTTGTGTCGAAGCGATGAAAGAGGTGGTGGGCGACGCGGTGGGTCTGGCCCTGGACTGCGGCCCCGGCTGGACGATCCCCGACGCCATCCGTCTGGCGCGGGCGGTGGAGGGCCTGAATGTGATGTGGTTGGAAGACCTGCTCACCGGCGACTACACGCCCTACGTGATGGCCGACCAGTACCGGGAGGTGACACGCAGCACCTCCACACCCATCCACACCGGCGAGCAGATTTTCCTGCGCCAGCACTTCAAAGAACTCTTCGAGAAGCAGGCCGTCAATATCATCGGCCCCGACCCGGCGGATGTGGGCGGCATTGCCGAACTGAAGTGGATCGCCGAATACGCCGACCTGCACGGCATTCTGATGGCCCCGCACGGCACAGGCGACGGGCTGATCGGTCTGGCCGCGCTGGTGCAGGTGTCCGCCACCCTGCCGCGCAGTTACATCGCCTTCGAATATCCAGTGGCCCAGAACGGCTGGTGGTACGACATTATCGAGGGGCTGCCCGACCCAATTGTGGTGGACAGTTTCATCGAAGTCTGGGATCGCCCCGGTCTGGGCGTCACCTTCAACGTCAAAGAGGCGAAGAAGCATCTCTCCGACGGCGAGGGGGATTTCTTCGACTGATAAGCAAAGCAGGAGGGACGCAGATTTTCATGATTTGGATTGATCAGCGCTGATCTTCTGTTAGCCACTGATGAATTCTGCGAAATCAATTGTTTCTGTGTAATCTGCGTCCTGACAAGAACGCGGATTCCAGAATTTACGGATTTGATCAGAGAAAGTCAGCGCAAATCTGGTTTTTCAGCGAAATCTGCGTCCTATTTCATCTCTGGCTCGGCTGCGCGGCGCAGGCTGTTGAGCAGATTGCCGGCTCCATAGCCTACAACCAGACCGATAAAGGCCAGCCCCAGCAGCCACAAATCGCTGGACAGACGGGCGAATGAACCGAAGCCGATAAAGAGAATCGCACCGGCAAGCGAGACGAGCAACAAACGGGTCTGCTCCGATTTGCGCTCTTTGGCAAGGGCCAAAAGCACCACAGCCTCCGTGCGCTCTGGCGCGTGCTTCACCACTTCCTTCAATGCGTGATAGGCCCCTGTAAAGTTGCCTTCGCGCATCTTTTCCTGGGCCATCTCGAAGAGAAAATCACACTGTTCCTCCAGCGTACCCGTCAACAACTGCTTGGGCATACTCGCCTGCCTTTTACCCAGCCAGAAGGTTCAACTCGTCCACATTGACTGTCTTGCGTTCCCGGTAGACGGCAATGATCAGCGCCAGACCGACAGCGGCTTCGGCTGCGGCCAGGGCAATGATCAACACAGCGAAGACCTGTCCGGCCAGATCGGCCTGGGCTTCTCCGTAACGCCAGAAGGCCACCAGATTGATGTTGGCCGCGTTGAGCATCAGTTCAATGCTCATCAGCACAGCAATGGCATTGCGGCGAGCCAGCGCGCCATAGAGACCCGCCGAAAAGAGAAATGCACCTACCAATAAATATCCGGTCAATGGCACCACAGATGAGTCCTCCTGCGTACAAGTGAGCAGTCATCAGTGACCAGTTATCAGTAATCAGTGGACCTCCCGCCTACAAAACTGATTACTGTTTACTGCTCACTTCTTAATTATTATCCCGCGCCAACATCACCGCGCCTACCAGCGCCACCAGCAGGAGCAGCCCCAGCACCTCAAAGGCGATGACGTAGTTGGTGACAAACTGTACACCCAAGGCTGCAATCATCGACTCGTCCGCCAATACGGGCGCGGCGCTGTCTGCCCAGGGAATCGCACCGACAAAGCCGTAGAGCGCCAGGAAGATCATCACCGCAAAGAGTCCGGTCTTGCCCCATTGCCGGTTGAGCGGCGAGGTCTTGCCGTACATCATCGAGCGGGTGAGCATAATGGCGAAGGTGATGAGGGTGGAAATCGCACCCACGTAGACCAGCACCTGGCTGACGGCCAGAAACTCGGCTTCCAGCATCACATAGAGAGCGGCCACGCCAAAGAGCGTTGCCACCAGAGCCAGCGCGCCGTGGAAAAGATTGCGCGCCAAGACCACACCCAGCGACGAGGCGCAGGTGAAGAAGGCGATAGCCGCAAAGACCAGTTGGCCGATAGTGGGGAGGGGAGGCAATTCTGGCATCGAAAAACCTGCGCTTCCTGCGTGAAAAATGTGGCACAAAAATGGGTCAGACAGCCGGATTTCGTCGGTAAAACCTTTTCAAGTCGTAGTGCATAGGGTGGCGATGCCACAAACATTACGTTCAGATCGGACCAGTGAGCGCTGGCTGAGTAGCCGAGTCTGCGAGGCGTATCGAAACCAAGCGAACGGGTAAGCCACTGATTTCGTGTCCACCCGCTTGGTTTCGATACGGCGGGAAACAGCACCCGCCTACTCAACCTGCGCTAGTCATGTATCGTTCGTCAGGTTCACGCACCACGCACTACGTCCAAAATTTTAGTACATCGCATACGTATCAGCCTTCTGCATCGTGCCGATCAGGGACGTCGGCTCGAAGGAGCGTTTGGTGCCCATCGTGGCGCTCTTGCTGTAGCGCTGCAGGACAGTAGCCACTACCCAAATCGTGCCGATATTCGCCAAGAAAATGATGGCGTAGATCACCGGATCGGGGAAAGGTAACTTCTGGGCAATCGCTTGCACCACAATCAGACCGACGATTGCAGGCACCAACACCTTCCAGGCAAAGTACATCATCTGGTCAATGCGGATGCGGGGGAAAGTGCCGCGCACCCATTGCTGCAAAACGTAGATGGCGTAGCTCTTCATAAAGAAGTAGCCAAAGCCTAAAATCGGGCCGATGACGGGCAGACCCACACCGGGACCTTGCCAGCCACCCAGAAAGAGAATCGCCATCAGCGCCGAAAGAATCCAGGCGTTGACAAACTGGGCCAGGAAGAACATCGCAAACTTCATCCCCGAATACTCGATGTGAAAACCGGCGATCAGTTCGGATTCGGCTTCCAACAGGTCAAAAGGGGTCAACTCGGCTTCGGCCAGGGAACTGATAAAGAAGATGAGCATCGCCGCCGGCATCATTATTCCCAACCAGCCAATGCCCAAATTGAAGCCACCGATAGTGAGGGACTGAAACTCTGTGATCCGGCCAAAACTCATTGTGCCTGTGAGCAGCACGACGGTCAGAATCGAAAGCACCATCGGGATTTCGTAGCTGAGCAATTGGGCCACCACCCGGAAACCGGCCAACAGTGCGTATTTGTTGTTGCTGCCCCAACCCGCCATCAACGCCGCCATTACACCGATGGAGCCAAGCGCCACGACAAACAGCACCCCGATATTCAAGTCCACACCGATCAGACCGGGCGCAAAAGGCACCACCGCCAGCAGCATCATCACACCAAAAACCGAGAGAATGGGCGCGGCATTGTAGGCCAGAAAATCCGACTGGCTGGGGGTGATAATCTCTTTGGAGATCAGTTTGGTCGCGTCGGCCACTGTTTGAAGGAGACCGTAAGGGCCGATGCGATTGGGGCCGAGACGGTCCTGCATCCGGCTGATCGCCTTGCGCGTGATCCAAATCAACAGCAGGGCCGAAATCATACCAAAATTGACGAGGATAAAGGCACCGATCCCATAGGCAATGCCTACGGCCAGCATTTCGGGCAGACCCAGCCCGGTCAGCAGCCCGACAATCCCATCACTCCACGTTGAACCTTGCATCCGTTTGCCTCCAACCCCAGGGGCGTGCGCAAATCGATAATTTCAATCAAAAAGAACACGGATTGCAGAATTTGCGGATTGAATCAGCGTTCATCTGCAAAATCTGCGTCCAAATCAGCCTGCCTACTGCCACTCCAAAGCGCCCTTGCGCCAGTCGTAGAGCAGACCTACGACGAGCAGAAGCACAAAGAAGATTGTCGCAAAGACGGCAAACATACTCAACTGTTCGTAGGCTATGGCGATGGGGAAAAGGAAAATGGCTTCCACATCAAAGACTACGAAAACGAGACCGATCAGGTAATACTGGGCACGGAACTGCACCCACGTATCACCGATGGTTTCCACACCGCTCTCATAGACGGCGTTCTTCACAGCGTCGGGGCGACGCGGCCCCAGAATGTGGCCCAGAATAATCGCCGCCAACGGCAATATCAGTGCAATT
>CAMDEX010000047.1 GCA_945897075.1 Litorilinea aerophila | reverse complement strand
CGCCCGTCTGGTGTGTACCGGGCGCAGCAAGCAAGCGCCCCTACACATATAGGCCTGTAAAACTATACATCGAAAAACATCAATATAAGCGGCAAAAAAAGAGAGTACCCTGCCTCCCCATCTGCGCTTATCCGCGTTTATCCGTGGTTATACCCGCCAGCCAGCCGCGCACCTGTTCCAACGCAGCCGGGCGCACAAAATAAAATGCCCACAGCCCGCGCTGTTCGCTCTGCACCAGACCGGCCTTGCGCAGGACGCCCAGGTGGTGAGAGATCGTCGGCTGGGAGAGATCGAACTGATTTTCGATGTCACAGACGCAGACCTCCCCGGCGTGGCGGCTGAGAATGTCCAGCATCTGCACGCGCACCGGGCTGCTGATGGCTTTGAAAAGTTGGGCCAGGGTTTCGGCTGTCTCCACGGCCATCCCCAACACCGGGCCGGGCGCGCAGCAAACGGTCGTTGCGCAGCATTCGTCTGTTTCGATTGTCTCGCCCAATACACTGTCCATCGCCATTGCCCGCCTCCGTTTCTGTTCAATGGGGAGAGTATATCATCTAAATCGAAGTTTGTCAATATAGTGTAGCGACGAATTTTCAGAATTGGAAGTCCGAATTTTTCTGAAAAGTCGGACTTCTGAACTACTTGCATCATTTCCCCGTCTGTGGTGAAATAGGCTTATGAACCCAATTACAATTTCTGCCGTCACAACCCATATTGTCAATCTCTTCGAGGGCGATGAACTTCTGCGCGATGTCTGGCTGCTGGGCGAGGTGAGCAACTGGAAGAAAGCCAGCAGCGGCCACATCTATTTCAGCCTGAAAGACGCGGGGGCCAGCCTGAGCGGGGTGATGTGGAAGGGCAACGCCTTCCGCCACAATTGGCTGCCGCGCGAGGGCGATCAGGTGCTGGCGCACGGCTATGTGGGCGTCTACCCGGAACGGGGCAGCTACCAGTTCTACGCCGACGAAATTCGGCCCGCGGGTCGCGGGCAGCTCTACGCCCAGTTCGAGGCGCTGAAGGAGAAGCTGGCCGCCGAGGGTCTCTTTGACGCCGCACGCAAGCGGCCTATTCCCGCGCAGCCGCGACGGCTGGGCGTTGTCACCAGCGCCGGCGCGGCCGCGCTGCAGGATGTGCTGCGCGTGCTTGCCCAACGCTGGCCGCTGGTGGAGGTGATCGTCTTCCCGACGCTTGTCCAGGGCAGCGACGCGCCCGGTCAGATTGTGGCTGCGCTGGAGGCGGTCAATCGTTTCGGGCAGGGCGGCAGTCTCTTTGATGCGGGTACCCTCTGGGTGCCGCTGGACACGATTCTGCTGGTGCGCGGCGGCGGCAGCATCGAAGACCTCTGGGCCTTCAATGACGAGAAGGTGGCCCGCGCCGTGGCTGCCAGCCGTGTGCCTGTCATCGCCGGTGTGGGCCACGAGACCGATTTTACGATTGTGGATTTTGTGGCTGATCTGCGCGCGCCCACCCCGTCGGCTGCCGCGGCCGCGGCTGTCCCCGACCGCTGGGAGTTGATCGAGCAGTTGCGGGCAGTGCGTGCTGGTCTGATCCAGCGGGCCAGCGCAGAGATTGTCTGGCGACGGGAACGGCTGGACAGCCTGCGCGCGCGCCTGCGCCGGGTCTCCCCCCAGCGCCAGATCGACCTCTCCCGTCAGCGGCTACTGGACAGGGAAGATCGCCTGCACCGGCAGATGGCGCAGCGGCTGGCGGCGCTAAAAGAGCGGCTGGCCTTTGGGCAGGTGCGCCTGCAGAGTCTCAACCCGACGGCGGTGCTGGCGCGCGGCTACAGTATCGTCCAACAGCCCGACGGGCGGGTGGTCACCGGGCCGGAGGGCGCGACGCCGGGGGATCTGCTGCGGGTGCGCGGCGCGGGCGGGGGGTATGACGTGCGGCGGGAGTAGGATTTGCAGGAGAAAACAATGGCGGAAAAGAGTGGCATCCAATACGACAGCAATGCGGTCTTTATCAGCTACAGCCCGGAAGATATCGACTGGGCTGAAGACGAACTGCGCCCGCGTCTGGAAAAGTCCGGCGTCAAAGTCATCACCGGAGAGAATTTGACCACCGGCGCTACCCAATCCCTTAATCTCGAACGGGTGATTGCCGATACCCGTCGCACGATTGTCGTGCTGTCGCCGGAATGGGTGGCCAACAGTTGGAACAGCTTTGAAGCCGATATGCTGGTTCATCTGGATCCCGCGGCGATCAAACGCAAACTCTTGCCTGTCCTCCTGCGCAAGACCGAAATTCCTCCCCGCGTCGCCCGCCTGACCATCCGCGATTTGACCGATAAGAAGCGCTACAACTCCAGGCTGGCCCAGCTAATCCGGGATGTGGAAGATGCTGTGCCGCCACTTCCGCGGGAGAGCTTCCCCAATCGCTGGGAGTGGTACTGGCGGCAGGCGCGGCGGCGGGGCGCGACGCCGGGGCGGCTTGTTGCCGCAGGGATTCTTCTTCTGACCGTTTTTTTGCTTGTTTTTACCCAGTGGTCTGGTTGGGAGCAACTTCCTCTTCTGCCCAACCGAGACCCGCTCGGACGGCTATACACTGTCGATAATCTGATTTTTATCGCTTCGGTTACCGAAACCGGTGCGGATTCGGGTCTGTGGCGTAGTGAAAATGGGGGAGATTCCTGGCAATCTGTGGGGGGTTTTCTTGATCTGGACGATCAACGGGCTACGGTACGAGACTTTGCGGCTACGTCAACGGCCATCTACGCGGCCACGCGCGGCCGTGGGCTATGGCGATCTGATAGGAAGGGGCAGGATTGGAGTCAGGTCGGTACAGATCAGCTCCCGATTCAACTGCATCGCATATCGGTCAGCGGGGATGGGCGTCTGTTGCTCGTATCGGCGATTGTAGAGGGGGTGTATCTTTCCATAGACGCGGGTGAGCGTTGGGAGCGTGTAGATGGCCGTCAAAGTTGCCCTTCCGATAAGTCGAGAAATCTGCCCACGCCCATTACAGAAGCGACAGTACTCGTGAATGGGGATGTCTTCTTGGCTGGAGCAGGTGGCTCTACCAGAGTGCATTCCGGTCTGTATGAAAGCACAGACGGTGGCCGTTGTTGGGATCTGGTTCATGGGCAAGCCAAGCGTGGGCCTGCTCCATTGGGCAACGAATACCGGGCGCTTGCCGCCCTGCCCAAAGCAGGCGACGTACTCGTACTCTATAAAGATCACGACGCCGAACAAGGTGATGCTCGCACAAGTCTGCACACTTTGCGGGGATCTGAACCTCTTTGGCCGTCTAACATCTCCGATATGGCGCGGCTTGTGGTAGTTTCTGGGGATTTCGATCGTTGGTTTGTGGCCGCTATTGACGGTGTGATTGTGAGCGATACGTTGCCCCAATCATCAACCGGGGCAAATCGATTTCCTTCTTTGCGCTCTTGTTTGTTGGTGTTATGTCAGCCAGTAGACTTTGCGTTAGACGCCGATGGACACACTCCGTTATTACTCACGTGGCATAAACTCTATCGTTGGGGGAGAGTACCTGGCTATCGCCTTCTTTGGCCGTAAAGAGATAGTGGGAGGTAATTGATGAGCGAATTCGTACCCTTGCTGACGCCAGAGATGTACCCGCAAGATCGGTCAGGCATAGAGAAGTTACTGACCCACGCCCAGGGCGCGGGGCGCTTCGATCCCCAACTTGTCAATCTTCTTGGCTCCGCTTCCCTGGAGCCTATTCTGTTCCAATCTGAAGATACAACCAACCCTTCTTTACTTGGCAAAATTACCGAGTTCATACGCTCTATTGGTAGACTCGCTCCGGAGGAACCCCCGTCTCCTTTGACACCGGTCAATTTAGCGCCTAATGTGTCACCTTATCGTTATGGGTTGAATGATGCCTATCGCAACCCCGATGTGCTAAGTCTCTATCATAAATTTTTGCCCGACTACGCCAAGTCTTATCGAGAACAGATCGATCAGAATCGCTATCCCCTGCATATAAACCTTTTGCCGGAAACGGGGCTTCCCCGGTATCTCACTGGCCTTTTGGAAAAGGAATTGGATACGCTGGATGACCCAAAGGCTGTGCAGGATCGCGCCGACGAATGGTTGACCGACAATAGAGTACTTGTTACAGGTGATCAGACTCGGGAGATACAAGACGGGCTATATTATATAGGCCAGGTGCGTTTTCGCGGTGTGGCCGATGGCAGCCGAGGGCTGGAAACGACTGTTAGCCACGCTCGTTATCAGCAGAAATACAACGACTTACCTGTCTACGGCGGGGCGATAACCCTGACGCTTACCCGTTCCAGCCGTCATCTTTCGGTTACGAATTCCATATTCCCAGTAACAGATGGAAAACGAGCGCAGCTACGCTCTCTGGTTGACGACGAGAAGGAAGCATCTCGGCAACGGGCCTTCTCGGCAGCCAAACGATTACTAGCCATGGACAGGGAGTTCACGGGTTTGGGTGCTATCACCCTTTGTCTGCATCTGCTTATGTATGGCGTGGATGAAGACAGTTGGGGTGCACAGGAGGAAGCGCTGGCGAAGAAACTTTTTGCGGAACTGGCTTTGTATGCAGAGGAGACGCTGACAGACAAAATCCGGTCGGAGTTGGAAAGCCTGTCTGAGCAACCACTCCCGGCGCGGCTACGGACACTCTGGACCCAGCGCGCCCGTTTTGACATTCCCCAATGGGTTGACGAGGAACAGGTGATCGTGGCCTCCTATCGTGGCAGCGATTTCACGATTTTGCCCTATCGAGACGATTTTCATCTGGCATGGCGGCTGTGGATCACACCATCACTGACTTACAACACCTGGCAAATTTTCGTGGATGCGCACAGTGGCGTCGTCCTCGGTGAGCCTGAGTCCCTGGCCGCGCACCTTAAGTACGTTCCTTCTTCGGCCAGCTTGGCTGCTGATCAGGAAGATGAGGATGACCCTGACCTGACGATTCCAGGTCTCGAAACCCAAATGTCCTCGATTTTTCAGATGCAATTACACGGACAACAGAACTCCACAAAATTGGGGCAGATTCTGCAGGGTCTTATGGGCAATAGCCAGCTAGCCCGGGAGTCTGTCAATATCGCTGTCCACGGGCTGCGCTGTCTTGAGTATATTGAAAAGAAGTGCGGAGTGGAACTGAACCGACTACGCCCAGACAATGACCCCCTAACGCCCAGTTCCTCTGATATCCTCACTTTAATTGTGGGCAGCCAAGCGACAAAACTCAACACTTTTTTTAACCCGGCCAAAGCGGGTGTAATCTTCCAGACCGAACCGGATGGAGGCATTTTTGCAGGCAATCGACGTATTCACAAGCCAAGCCTGGACCCAGAGATCGTCTATCACGAACTCTTCCACGCCTTTATGTGGCGGCTCAACCCAGACCCATTTGAGCTTCAGCAAGAGATTGTGCCCTTTTCGCGGGCGTTGATCGAAGGGTATGCTATCTATTTTGCGCGTTCTCTTGCCGTTCACGCTGTGCAGTTGATGGCCGCAGATGTTGCGGATAGCGACGAACATCTCTGGGCCAGGGGAGCATACCGCCAGTCGGATTGGCAACAGGAGTGGTCGCTCTTTCGTCAGGCAGATATTCCCGGCGAGGACTTTTTGGCCTTTCCTAATCTCTATCCGCCTACCTCTACCGATAGATTAGCCGTCTATCGGGTGGGGATGGTGTGGGCCAGAGCGTTATGGCAGGTACGCCGTATATTGGGGCAAGAGATCACGGACTCTACACTGCTCTCTGTCTTCCCCGCCTTAGTTGGATGGGCTATCAGCTTCGAGACTGCCGCCAATAACTTTATTGATGCCCTCCGCCGACGGGAGCCACCAATCGATGAGGCACAGATCGATGCAGTCATTGAAGTATTCAATCGGCGCAACATTGCGCCTGGGCACAATGTGTTCGCTGTGGCAGAGATTGTCGCAGCCGATGGGACAATCATCTGTTATGCGGGTGGTCCTCGTTTTCTACGTCGCTCGGTCAATGGCGCACCATTCGTCGCCGTTGATCTGCCGGAATCGGATGAGATCGGGCAGGGAATCACGGCTTTGGCCGGGTTTGGGTCAGACCTGTATGCTGCCACTGCTGGAAAAGTCTATCATTTCGACGGCGCGCTGTGGAGGGCAGTCGTCGGCTGGCCTGAAGCCCAGTTGCCGTTGACAATGCATCATACGGGTCATTCTTTATGGGTCGGCAGTTCCTCATCTGTGCAGCAGTTCACACCGGGGACACACCCTCATCTGGGCACTTGGACCGAACACACACTCCTACGCACCCAAGACAAACGCGTGTCGGTGGTTGCGGCCAACAGCTTTTCGGTTGTGGTCAGCGGTGTCGAGCACAGGGGCATCTGCGCGTTGGGGATCAAAAGCACAGCCAACGCCTATTTCGCTGCCGAGAACAATCCCCAATGGCGCAGTCTGATCAACACGGATCCGGTGAGCCAGACGATTGGTTGGCTGCTATGTGTTGCTGGGGGAGGTGATGCAGTTTTTGCCGGAACTCTGGCCGGAGGCCTCTGGAAGCAGACGATCGCTGTTGAGCAAGACAGCTTGACATCACCGGACTTCTGGCAGCCACTGGGAACACCCGCTCTCGACCCAAAGATCGCTGTTCTCTGCCTTTCCTTTCACAACGGTACATTGTTTGTGGGCACAAGCGCTGGCCTTTTTCAAGTGGACGAAGGAGCGGATTCCATCTTGCGGCCGATTGTATTACCGCTCCCTGATAACCCAGAAAAAGAGCCGATGATTCGCTCTTTGTGTGCTACGGATAATTATCTATTGGTGGGCACAGCCCATCACGGCGTCTGGTTGCGGCCACGTAACGGCGGCAACTGGTTGAGCGATAGGGAGTAAGAAAGGAAACTCAGTATGAAAGTCCAGAGCCGGAGGTCTTTTGTTGTTGCTTGCGCGCTTGCTCTTTTGCTGATTTTTGGATGGACAGCGGTCAGCGTGGGAGCCGATTCAGTCGCCTGTGCCCGACGGCATACGGTACAGCCGGGCGAAAATCTCACGTCTATCGCTGTCTTCTATGGAATGACAGTTGAACAGCTACTCGATCTGAATACAATTATGAATCCTGATTTGATTCGTGTAGGTATCAGTCTCTGTGTCAGTACGATTCTGCCCACAGCAGAGTCCCCGCGATCCATCTCCACTGATCCCAAGTTGCCCGATGCTGGACAGACAAGTAACCAGAGCGTGGCCCTCTCGATTGATTACATTCGACGGACAGATGCCGCAGACAGTGTGGAATTTGGCACCAAGAGCGGGCTGGTGGGTCTACGGCGGCTCTATCCACTCGAAAGCCAGGGCCTCGAGATATTTGAAAATTCTGCAGGGCTTTTGACCGCGCTAGGAGATCAGCCTGTCGTTTTCTATGGCATCCAGTGGGCAGGGAAAGGGTATGCTCTGATCGAACCAGCCGTGACTCTCTCGGTGTTGAGACCGCCTCTGTCAGGCTGTCCGACCCCGCTGCGTTTGGGGGACGAGGGGATACTTCCCAATAGCGCGCAGTTGACAGTGGAGACGCAGAATGAACCGAATATCGTTTTCCAGATCGCGGCTCTGGGGCATCAGCCAGGGCTGGGTGTTACAGACGAATGTGGCAGTGGGGAACCCGCTTTTGCTCTGGCCCACAGCCGAACCGGCGGTCTCTATCGATTGTTGGTAGTCGATCAGTCAAGCGCGCCAACAGAAGCAGCGACCCCCAAGAGTACAAACCGCTTTGTAATCGAGAGCCGCTTTGTCGTCACTGCCAGCCAGCCATCATTCCCGCTTCCCCACGCGGTAAGCAGGCGGCTTGTCTTTGAATTGCCCTCCACAACAGGCGTCGTGACCGGCGTTCAGACTCTCCTCTCAACTGCTGAGGTAGGGAGTGTGCTCTTGGACCGCCTGTCGCCCCAACCACTCTACTACGGCGTGCGACTGAGCGACAGCGGGCCATTCCGTCTGGTTGCGATTGAGGATCGCAGCCTGCTGACCGCCATTGGGGGGACAGAAGATAGCGCGCAATCTCTAATCAACGCGTGCGACAATCGCCCTGTCGCCGATGTACTGTCAGGTCCAGACGCCCGATTAGATCGTATCACCGCCTATTTGGAAAACGACACCGGGTTGCGCTTGCCGTTCCTGATTGCGGAAGTGGCCTATGCGCGGGATGTGAACGACGCGAGGGGATGTGACCCGGAAGAAATTGCTTTTGTTCTACGTCCCAACCAGCCAGGGGACGGATACCAATTGTTCGTCCTTTTGAAAGACGGTGGGATTGGGATACCCGGCGAATTCCGTGCCCAGAACTGTCCCCGCTGGCAAGATAGCGATGGATGGCAGTACGATATGCTTGAGAGAATTTTCGGTTGTTGAACTATCCTACAAGACGAAATGAGTATTCAATGATCGATCATCACCGCGCCACCTACCACTTCCAACTCGCGGCCAATCGGATGAACGCCCCAATGATCTGGCGCTGCTCTCGCGTCGAAAGCAGCAGTGTCACATTTAGCATCCCCAGCGACAGCTCCGTCAGCAGGCACACTGGATGTTTGGACGTTGGATTCAATCTGGTGACGCTCTTGCTTTCCCTTTCTACAAAACCGCATTAGAATAGAAACCAGTGAGCAGTTACCGGTGGTCGCTGTTGAACGGAACCACTGATAACTGTTTACTGGTCACTTCTTTTTGCGCGGACCGCACCCCCTACACCCACAGGAGACACCCCCAATGTCAACCCCCATCCGCATCAGCGTCGTCGGCGCAGGCAGCGCCCAATTCTCTCTTGGCCTGGTCAAGGACATCTGCCTCACGTCGTCCCTGGCCGGCAGCCTCATCAGTTTTATGGACATCAACCCGGATCGGCTGGATATGATCCACAAACTGGGCGTGCGCTACGCCAAAGAGTTGGGCACCGATTTGCGCTTTGAAAGCACGACCAGCCTGCGCGATAGCTTGCAGGACGCCGATTTCGTCATCAACACCGCCTCGGCCAGTCCCCACGGCAAGCAGGCCGACTCCCGCGAGGTGGCCGCCAAATACGGCTACTATCACGGCGGCGGCATCGGCACAGGCGGTTTTGCCAACCTGGACCTGATGCTCGGCGTGGCGCGCGCGATGGAGGATATCTGCCCGGACGCCTGGCTGATCCAATCCGGCAACCCGGTCTATGAAGGCTGTACGCTGATGACCCGCGAGACGAGCATCAAAGTCTGCGGTCTCTGCCACGGCCACTACGGCGTCTACAACATCGCCCGCGTCCTGGGGCTGGCCGAGGAAGATATCACCTGGCAGGCGCCGGGGCTGAACCACAACATCTGGCTCACCCACTTCTACCACAAAGGCGAGGAAGCCTATCCCCTGCTGGAGGAGTGGATCGAAAACGAGGGCGAAGACTACTGGCGTACCCACATCGCCGAGCGCACCCACGACATCCAGATGAGCCGGGGCACGATTCATCAGTACCGAATGTTTGGCCTGATGCCCATCGGCGATACACCCCGGCGCGGCGGCTGGTGGTATCATACGGACATCGAGACGAAGATGCACTGGTTCGGCCAGCCCTGGGGCGGCCCGGACACCCACCTGGCCCGACCGCTCTTTGTCAAGAATCTGGAGAAGCGCATCGAGGAGATGACCCGCCTCGCCAACGATCCCAAAGCCAGCCTGGTGCAGTCGCTGGGCGGAGAGAAGACCCGGGAGCAGCAGGTGCCGATTATTGATGGACTGGTCAACAACAACGAAGGCCAGTTTCAGGTCAATGTGCCCAACTACGGCGCGCTGGCTGGTGTGCCCGATGATGTGGTGGTGGAAGTGCCCGCGATTGTCAACAAAAAGGGCATCCAGCCCATCCGGGTGGAACCCCTGCCGGAGAAAATCCTCTACACCCAAGTCCTGCCCGAATGGCTGGATATGGAGCGCGATCTGCTGGCCTATCACACCGGCGACCGCTCCCTCCTCCTGTGGAGCGCGTTGCAGGCGGGCCAGACCAACTCCTACGACCAGGCGACCGCCGCCTTTGAGGACCTGATGGCGATGGCGGGCAATGAGGCGTCCGACGAACATTACCGTTGGGAGATGGGGCAAGAGATGTTGCTGGAGAAGGTGAAGAAGTAGGAAGGGATGATGGGATGATGGAGTGCGACCTCATTATCCCATCATCCACAAAGGAGATCGATGCAGTTGAATAACATTTCTTCCATCCCCACCGGCCACATTGACGACGCGGACTCCGTGCGCGTAGTCATCACAGCGCTGCGGGCATTGCACGGCCCGGACTACGACTTCGCCCTGCGCCGCTGGCACGGGATGATCAGCTTCGGCTCGTCACCGGGACGGACGCGCCACTTCTTTGTGGTGAAAGCAGACCAGACCTGCCAGGTTTTCCCAAACCTGGCAGGTCTGGGAGAAGCCCTCTGGCCCGGCGATGTCTTCTGCGTGCGACCGGGAGACGGGCCGATCCGGGTGGAAGGCGATGGCGTCGCCTTTGAAGTGACCACCCAGGCCACCGATTATCCCGCGCCCCGCCTCGTCCACCTGCGGGAGTTGACCGACAAACCGGGCGGCTGCGCGGCCTATCCCGGCGCGTTCCGCCGCGAAGCGTTGCCACCTGTGCGCCCGCCAGCAGACGCGGCGGATCGTCGGGGCGTCAATCGGGTCAACGAGCACACCCTCGATATGCGCAGCGACCGCACACCGCTGCCCATCCGCCACTGCCACGGACCGGTAGCAATCGGCCCGGACGCAACGGTCAACCATTCGGAGACGGCGATTGTGCTGCCCCGCTCGCTCTACGGCCTGCCCGAAGTAGGCAAAACGGACGAGGGCCGCGTCGTCATCTACACCCGCCCGTTGGAAGATCCATCCGCCCAGGTGGTGATTTCTGTGCGCCCCGGCTCAGTCATCGTCACCCAGGCCAGCAGCCAGCGGGTGATGGGCCACGCCTTCGAAAACGCCTTTGCGATGCTGATAGCAATCCCCGGCTTCGTCGCACCCTATCGTATGTTGGAACAAGGCGTGAACCACTAAGACACAAAGACACAAAGGGGGAAACCAACCAACAACCGTTTTTGCTTTTCTTCTTCTTTTCTTCTTTGTGTCTTTGTGGTTGAGCCGGCGGTTATCTGTACCTAGTCCTCAGAGGATTTTTGTAGTGTCTTTTTTCTCCCGTTTTGTTCTCCGTCCCCTGCGCATCTTCGGCGGGCTGGTTGTTCTGACGCTGAAACGTCTGCGCAGCCAACCGGGGCTGGCCCTGTTGGCTGTGCTGCAAATCGTTCTCTCGGTCGGGCTGCTGACCAGCGCGGGTTTCTTTGCCCAGGCCGTGGACCGGGTGATCCTGCAACAGGAGTTGGACGCCCTCAGCAGTGTCACCGGCAGACCGCCCTTTTCCACCCGCGTCTACTTCTTCCCCTCCTCGCGCAAGCCAATGGATGTAAATTCCGCCGAAGCGGCCGGGCGCAGCATCGCCGGCACCCTCTCCGCCGAGATCGGTCTGCCCATCGGCCAGGCCGTCACCCAACTGGAGAGCGGCAATATGATGCTGATGCCGCCCCCCAACGACACCCGCTACAGCAATTCCGGCTCTTTCCTGGCCACCACCAATCTGATCTTTATGCAGGAAGTCGGTCAGCGTATGCAGATTCTGGCCGGTGACGCGCTCGACGACGACGGGCGCTCCGAACCGGACGCTCTGGACGTTTGGATGCACCGGGAGATGGCCG
Source organism: Litorilinea aerophila (assembly GCA_945897075.1). Classification (GTDB taxonomy): domain Bacteria; phylum Chloroflexota; class Anaerolineae; order Caldilineales; family Caldilineaceae; genus JACQGT01. The sequence continues at coordinate 18,366 of CAMDEX010000047.1, read as the reverse complement.
CGGCGTTGGGGTTGGATGTGGGCGAGTCGTTTAGGATTGCCCTCACAGTCAACCAGCCGCCTACACCGATCCGGGTGCGCGGCATCTGGCAAGCCGCCGACCCCAACGATACCTACTGGTTTCGCAACCCGGACAGCACGCTGAAAGAGGCGCTACTCGTGCGCCGCCAGGACTACACCGACCGGGTGCAGCCGCTGATTGCGGGCGGCTCCCGCTTCGCCAGTTGGCAGATCGCCCTGGACGACAGCCACCTCAACCCCGCCTCTGCCCGCGCCTATGCCGAGGGCTTTGAACGGGGCATCGCGGTTGTCAACAAATATGTGCCGGGGGCCAAGCTGGACGTCTCCCCACTCGATTCACTGAAGGATTTTGTCCAGCGCAAGCGCGCACTGACCGTTCTGCTGCTGGGCTTCAACATCCCGGCCCTGGGTTTTCTGCTCTATTTTCTGGTTCTGATTTCGGCCATTATCGCCCGCGCCCAACAGCGGGAAACCGCCTTGCTGGTGAGCCGCGGGGCGCGGGTGGTGGATGTGCTGGGGCTGGTGTTGGTGGAGGAGTTTCTGCTTTTTGTGGTGGGCACGCCGCTGGGCATCGGCTGCGGCATGGCCCTGGCCTGGGGGATGGGCTACACCGACAGCTTTCTCACCTTTACGCCGCGCCCACTCCTGCCCGTCTCGTTGCAGGGGATTGATTTCTTTTTGATTGGGGTGGCGCTGGCTGTCTCTCTGCTGGCCCGGCTGCTGCCCTCGCTGCGCTCCACCCGCAAAAGTATCGTGGCCTACGAGTCGAGCTATGGCCGCCCCCAGGAGTCGCCCCTGTGGCGGCGCGCCTATCTCGACTTTCTGCTGATTGTGCCCACTGCCTACGCCTATCAGCAGTTGGGCAACCGGGGCGCGCTGGCTCTGCTTGCCCAGGAAAACACCGACGAACTTTTCCAAGACCCGCTGCTGCTGCTCGTGCCCGCGCTCTTTATCTTCACCGCCTCCCTGCTGGTCATGCGCTTTTTTCCCCTACTGATGAATCTGCTCGACGCCATCGCCAGCAGCCTGCCCTGGACCGCACCCCATCTGGCTCTGCGTCAACTGGGCCGCCACAGCCACAGCTATCTCAACCCGCTGCTGCTGGTGGTGATCTGTCTGGGGCTGGGCATCTACGCCCACTCGATGGCCGCCAGTCTGGATCAGTGGCTGACGGATCGGGTCTACTACCGGGTAGGCGCGGACATCGCCTTTACCCCCTACAGCGAAAGCGCTGCGGACAATCTGGGCGCAGAGTGGATTCCGCAGATTTTTACCTTTGCCGAACTGCCAGGGGTGATGCGCGCCACGCGGGTGGGTGATTACAAAGCGCGTATGGAGACCGCCGGCAGCAGCCGCAGTGCTTCGCTGCGCTTTCTGGCCGTGGATCGGGCCGAATTTGGCGCTGTGGCCTGGTTTCGCCCCGATTTTGCCGGGGAATCTCTGGGCGGGCTGATGAACCGGCTGGCAACAAGCGCTGACAGTGTGCTGGTCTCCCAGCGTTTTCTGGCCGACCACCTGCTGCGTATCGGGGATACGATTGTGCTCTGGGTGACGGTGGACGCGGGGATTCGGCTGCAATCCCAGTTTACGCTGGTCGGGGTCTATACCTATTTTCCCACCACCGCCGAAGAAGACGACGCGGTGATCGGCAATCTGGACTATCTGGCTCTGCTTGGCGGCGCAATTTTTCCCCACGACATCTGGCTGCGCACGGCAGAGGGTGTGGACGGCAAAGAACTGCTGCGGGCGGTCAAAGGGCTGGGGATTGACGGCACGCGCTGGAAGGAGAGCCGGGTTATCATTGCCGAGGAGAAGGCCAAGACCGAGCGCATCGGCATCTTTGGCACGCTGACCGTCGGCTTTCTGGCCGCGGCGTTGATGGCGGTGCTGGCCCTGCTCGTCCACAGCTACGCCTCGTTGCAGGAACGTCTCTTCCAATTTGGCGTGCTGCGTGCGCTGGGCGCGCTGCGCCGCCAACTGGTGGCCCAACTGAGCATCGAATACGGCCTGCTCGTTCTCTATGGCACAGTGGCCGGTTCATTTATCGGCGCGTATACGTCGGAACTCTTCACGCCCTTCTTCCGCTCCGCTTCCCAATCCAAAGTGATGCTGCCCCCGCTTCTGCCCGTCATCGCCCGCGACGAAATCACCCGTCTCACCCTCATCTTCGCCGCGGTCATCGTCCTGGTGGAGTTGGCCGCCACGGCCCAAGCCATGCAGCGGCGGCTTTTTGAGATTATGCGGATGGGGAATCAGGGGTGAGCGGCGATTGGGGAGTGGGGATTGGGGATCGGCGACTGGGGACTGGGCCACTCCCCAATGCCCGATCCCCAGTCCCTAATCCCCAATACCTAAGACATTCCCGGCAATCTGTTGCAAGATGGCTTGCCCGGCGAACCGATTCACCTCCACATCTCGGCGGTCGGCCCCGGCCAGCGCTCCCATCCGCCACACCAGCACGGGGGATGGGATGCCTTTTATCTGTTGGAAGGCGAAGCAACCCTGGAAATTGAGGACGAGCGCCAGGTGATCCGGGCCGGGGAATCCAGCGTCTTTGACCCGCGCCGGATGCACGGGCTGGTCAATCGCGGAATAGTGGAGATGCGCTATCTGGTGATTTTGACGTAGCGAATAGAGCAATCATTTGAACTTCACACAATTCGGTAGGGTACTGCTTGCCGTACCAGACACCACACGGCCCCTACTTTCGCCAGTCCGGTGCAGCGGGTTGTTGGCCGGCTTTACGAGCGAAGTGGCCCTGTGTGCGTCAAAGCTGGTTCGGAGTAGGGCTGCAAAGGATAGGGTTGCACAAGGACATCTGCTGGCAGCCCGAGTCCGGCTTGCAACTTCCGAATCATCTCCAGGGACAGCGGACGCCGCCGGTTGAGTACCTCAGAGACGCGCGCCCGCGAGCCGAGATAGGGTTCCAAGTCGCGACGGGTCAAGCCACGCGCTTCCATCACATGCAGAATCAACTCAATCGGATCAGGAGCCGGAATGGGGTAGTGCTCCGCCTCATAGGCTTCGACCAACATCACCAACACTTCCAAGCGATCTGCCTCGGCGCTGCCAGGTTCAGCCTCCCACAGTTCCTCGATTTCCTCGAGGGCTGTCTCATAATCTTCTTCATTGCGAATCGGTCGAATCATGTTCATCATCTCGTTTCAAATCGTCTCCGCATCGATGCGGTCATACTCAACATGCGTGCCGACAAAGCGAATGAACAAACGCCCCTTGTGGTAAGCAGTCAACACCACCAGGCGGTAGGCATTGCCCTTGATGTTGAACACCACCCGGTTGTTGCCCAGGATGCTGGCCGTACCGTAATCTGCCTTGATGTCGGCTGGTCTCCGCCACTGGGCTCGTCTGGTAATCAGATACCACGCCCGCAAGGGTTGCTCGGCATCAGGATGTTGCTCCCAGAACAGGCGTAGTGCCTTCAGCGAAACGATGTGCATAATCGGATTCTAGCATGTTCCCTCACAGGGAGCAAATCCAGCACAGTGAAATGACTATCTGTGGAGAGGCAAATGGCCCACTTGCTTTTTATCTAAGGCGTCCGCCTATCTACCCGTCCGCCTTATCTACCACGGATGTTCTACGGCGTCCGCCTATAAGGATAGCAGCGGCTTCCGCCTATTATCACAAAGATCGGCGGACGCAGATTTTCATGATTTCTCGCAGATCAGCGCAGATCAATGCAGATCAGGAAAATCTGCGTCCCTTTTTTTTCGATCCTACAGCCGATACGCCTTCTTCGCCAGCCCGTAGGCCAGGGCATGGGCCATCGCGGAGGCGTCCTCCTCGTCCACAATGCCCTGCACGACCAGCCCAGCCACCCAATCGCAGGCCGCCCGCCGCCAGAGTTCGTGGCGGGTGGGGATGGAGGGGAAGGCGCGCGTGTCGTCGTTGAAGCCGACTGTGTTGTAGATGCCCGCGGTCTCCATCACTTTATCAAAAAAGTGGCGGATGCCGTTCAGACTGTCGAAGAACCACCAGGGCGGCCCCAGACGCAGGGCCGGGTAGTGGCCGGCCAGGGGGGCCAGCTCCCGCCCGTAGGTGGTCTCGTCCAGGTTGAAGAGAATCAGCGTCAGATTGGGTGCGTTGCCAAAACGATCCAACAATGGCTTCAGGCTGCGTGTGAACTCGGCCGCAACGGGGATGTCTGCCCCCATATCCCGCCCAAAGCGCCGGTAGATTTCCGGGTTGTGGTTGCGGTAGGAGCCGATGTGTAGCTGCATCACCAGCCCGTCCTCGGAACTCATGCGCGCCATCTCTACCAGCAGATGGCCGGTGAAGCGGCGCGCGTCGTCGCCGGTTGTCTTGCCCGCCAGCGCGCGCTGGAAAATCGTCGCTGCCTCGCGGCCATTCAGAATCTGCGTGTGCGCGGTCAGCGCGGCGTGATCGGTGGCCGTCGCGCCCATTGCTTTGAAGAAGGCCCGCCGCTGCTCCAACGCCTGGATAAAGGATGGATAGTCGCGCACTGTCACGCCGGAGACCTGACTGAGCCGGTCAATCTCCTGCCGCCAGCCGTCCATATCTATATTCACCACGGCGTCCGGGCGGAAGGTGGGCAGGATACGCCCGCCCCAGCCCGATTCCCGGATCGCTTTGTGTTCGGCCAGTGTGGAGGTGGCCGGGTCGGTGGTGGTCAACGCCTCCACGTTGAAACGCTCAAACATCCGCCGCGGGCCAAATTCCGGCGTGCCCAGCTTGGCGTTGATGGCGTCGTAGATGGCCTGCCCGCTCGCCCCGTTCAGCTTCTCGCTGATGCCAAAGAGATCGTGCAGTTCATCCACCAGCCACATCCCCGTGGGCGTAGCCCGGAAGAGGTGGAAATTCTCGGCAAAGATCTGCCAGGCTTTGCGGTGATCTGTCTCCACCGCGCCGCTGTCGCGCCGGGCGCCGTCCTGGGCCTGTCGAAGGGGGATGGCGACGGATTCCATGGCGATGCCCTGGGAATAGAGCATCCGAAAGATGTAGTGGTCGGGGATCAGAAACATCTCTGTGGGAGAACCGAAACGGTAGCTGGGATCGGCGAAGAGTTTGGGATCCACGTGGCCGTGCGGACAGATGAGGGGCAAGCCGCCCACCTGTTGAAAGAGTTGGCGGGCGACGGCCCGCTGGCCCGGTTCGGCGCTGAAATAGCGATCCTGGCGGTCGGGTGCGTGGGATGCGGCGTGGGTCACGGCATATCCTTTCGTGGGGCGGTGGGTTCTGATTCCGGGAATGGGCCAGACGGTTGCTCGCATACGGACAAGTGTTGGCCCATTCCCGGAATCGAACGCTACATCTAAGTTCTCGGTGTGGGGCGGGGATTGACATCTCACCCTGTAATAGTACAATCACATTATACGCGTTCTGTCGTTATCGGCAATTTGCAGCCGCCTGTCTTGAAATCTGAGGGTCCGCTTGGCAATTTATCACCACAGAACAGACAGAACACACGAAAAATCTTCCGTCGTCTTTCCTATCGGCGCTGATCAATCCAAATCAGAAAAATCTGCGTCCTCCCATTTCTTTGAATTCATTCCATCATCCCACAGGAGCATTTCGTGAACATCCAATCTCTCTTTTCTCTCGAAGGCAAAGTCGCGGTCGTCACCGGCGGCACAGGTGTACTGGGCGGCGCGATTGCGCGCGGGCTGGCCGCGGCAGGGGCCAAAGTCGGCATTCTGGGTAGACGGGCCGAGGTGGCCGACAGCGTAGCCGCCGAAATTGTCGCGGCGGGGGGCACAGCCAGCGGTCTGGCGGCCGATGTACTCAACAAAGAGCAGTTGCTGGCCGCGCGCCAAACGGTGCTGGATAAGTGGGGGCGTCTTGATATTCTGGTCAACGGTGCGGGGGGCAATATCCCCGGCTCGACGATTGTGGGCGACGTCACCTTTTTCAATATGCCCGAATCCGCAGTGAATCAGGTGATGGCGCTCAACTTCAATGGCACCCTTCTGCCCACACAGGTTTTTGGCGAAGTGATGGTGGAGCAGAAGAGCGGTTCGATCATCAACATTTCGTCCATGGCTTCCCAGCGCGCGCTGACCCGTGTGCTGGGTTACAGCGCGGCCAAGTCGGCCGTGGACATCTTTACCCGCTGGCTGGCCGTGGACTTTGCCCAGAAGTACGGCCCAGGGCTGCGCGTTAACGCCATCGCGCCCGGCTTCTTCATCGGCGACCAGAACCGGGGCTTTCTGCTCAACGCCGACGGCACGCCCAGCCCGCGCGGCAAGACGATTGTGGCGCATACGCCGATGGCCCGTTTCGGCGAACCGGAGGAACTGATCGGCGCGGCGGTCTGGCTGGCCGGTGACGCGGCCCGTTTTGTCACAGGCGTCGTCGTGCCGGTGGACGGGGGCTTCTCGGCGTTTAGCGGGGTGTAATGGGTGAAACGTGGGTGAAGAGGACCATCCTCACGTTTCAGTCCTCACGTTTTTCGTTAGATCGACGGTATATGCGTTAGTCGTTCGCCACTACACGTAGTACGTGGTGCGTGAACCAATCGTCACTACTGCTTGACGCACTACGCACTACGCCGCCTTCTAACTTGTGGCTATGCCACCTTATGCATAAAATTGTACAGTATTCGTGTACATATTCACGAGGGAGGATACCGATGACGATTCAAACCACCTACACGAACGCGCGGGCCAATTTGACCAAACTTTTCGATGAAGTGACCGGCAATCGAGAGACAGTCATAATTTCCCGTCGCGGTGGAGAAGATGTCGCTCTGATCGCAGCGGACGAATTGGAGAGTCTGCTGGAAACCACCCATTTGTTGCGTTCGCCAGCCAACGCCGCCCGTCTGCTCACGGCGCTGGATCGGGCGCACTCGCGCACACTTCAGCCCCAAACCGTTGATGCCTTGCGCCAGGATGTAGGGTTTGGCAGCGCAAAGTAGTCTGTCGGGTCTGCACCCACGCGATGCAGTCTTTCATCCAGAGTTCCAGGAAGACCTGATCTTTTGGGTGGAGACGGATCGCAAGACGGCTTTGCGCGCCTTCAGGCTGATCGAGGAGATTGTACGCGACCCTTATTCCGGGATCGGAAAGCCCGAACCTTTGCGCTATCTGGCCCCCAACACCTGGTCACGCCGCTTGACACAGGAGCACCGCATCGTCTATCTGGTCAGCGATGACCGCATCGACTTTTTGCAAGCGCGCTATCATTACTGACGCTCTTCTCGCAACCGACTAGGCCAAATCTCCCCCGTCGCAGCGAGGTTGACGCCGTTCGATTGAATCTCGGAAAGATGTGGTATATTTGCGCTAAAGTCGTTCTCAGCCGCAAAGTTTAGAACGAATACAAGATGACCTGAGGGAGCAACATGCCCTACCAAAACCGCGTCACCCCTTACTCCCAACTCATCGCCACGCCGGAACGGGGCGGGCTGATGGGCAACCGGGGCTGTCTGCACAACGAACGGGGCGAAATCTGCCGCGACTTCGTGGGCAGGCGCTGGATTGCCTGTCTGTTGGACTTTCGCGCACGCAAACGCGCTCTGATGACGCCGGGGCGTTACACGGAACTCTTCTTTCTGGACGAGGCGACCAGTCTGGCCGCCGGCCACCGCCCCTGCGCCGAATGTAGGCGGGAGGAGTACAACGCCTTTCGCTGGGCGTGGGTGGCCGCGGGGCTGCCCAGTCGGGGCACTCTGCCCAGCGCAGGCGAGATAGATGCGCGTCTCCACGCCGAAAGACTCGATCCCGCTGGCGGCAAAGCCACCCATCCGGCGCGCCTGGCCGATCTGCCGGACGGTGTATTTGTGGTTTCGACAGGCTCAACCTACCACGTTGCGGCAGACGACGACCAGCCGCTTCTGCTGCGTGCTGGCCTGCTCTGGCCGTGGACGCCCGCTGGCTATGCCCCACCCATTCACCCAACAGACGACGCTCCACTCCGACTCCTCACCCCGCCTGCGCTTGTTGCCACTCTCGTTGCCGGCTACGCGCCGGGGTATCATCCGTCCGTCCGGGCCGCCGGGGGCTAAAGACCCCCGGCTACAGAGCAACGCCCCCTGAAGGGGGCTTCCGATGCGCGGGGTCTTCCCTCTGCGTAGAAAAAGACCCCCTTATCTGCTATAATCAGTTCCTCGTGTGCGGATGCACGTCACAGGAGATGAAAAATTTCGACATGGATTTACAGGATTTGATCCGCATCCATCCGCCCAACCCGTTCAATCCGCGCTCCATTCTTTCTTTGCCCTTTTCATGCCAACCCAAACCGTCATTCTGACCCACGAACACGCGGATTTCGACGCCCTGGCTTCGCTGCTCGGCGCAGCGCTGCTCTTCCCCGGCGCGCTGCCCGTCCTGCCCCGCACAATCAACCGCAATGGACAGGCATTTTTGGCCCTCTATCGTTCGTCATTGCCCTTCATCGAGCCGGATCGGATGCCAAAGGGCCAGATAGAGCGAGCCATTCTGGTGGACACGCGCACCTTCAACGCCGTGAAGGGGATGGACGAGGCGACGGAGTTTCTGCTCATTGACCACCACACCTACACCGACCCCCTGCCCGCTGGCTGGCAGTGGTGGGGCGGCGCGCTGGGGCCGCTCTCCACCGGGGCCAACACAACGCTGTTGGTGGAACGGCTGCTGGTACAGGGCGCGGATCTGACGCCGATTCAGGCGACACTGCTGGCGTTGGGCATCTACGAGGATACGGGTGGGCTGCTCTATAGCTCCACCACCCACCGCGACGCCCGTTGCGTGGCCTGGCTGCTGGAGAAGGGGGCAAATGTAGAGGTGATCCAGCGTTTCACCCACTTCCCCCTCAGCCCGGATCAGCAGGCGCTGGGCGAGCAATTGATCGCCAACGCCGAACACGCACAGGTGGCCGGGCAGACGCTCGTCATCGCCACCGCCAGTGCCCCCAATTTTTCCGACGAAGTGAGCGCGCTTGCCCACAAACTGCGCGATCTCTACGAGGCGGACGCGGTCTTCGTGGCTGTGGATTTGGGAGACCGGGTGCAGGTGGTGGCGCGCAGCCGCAGCGATGGGGTGGATGTGGGCGCGATTGCCGCCGCGTTGGGCGGGGGCGGGCACAGCCGGGCCGCGGCCGCGCTGGTGCGCGGGGGCAATCTGGCAGATGTGCGCGCCAAAATCCTGGAGATGGCTGGTCTCTCTGTGCGCCCGCCGTTGACCGTAAGCCAGATGATGAGCCGGGGGCGTCCGCAAACCCTGCCGCCGGAGATGCCCGTGGGCGAAGCGGCCAAACTCATGCGCCGCTACGGGTTCGAGGGTTTTCCGGTTGTGCGCGCCCGACCCGGCGGCGGCGATGAACTGTTGGGCATTCTGCTGCGCCGGGAGGCCGACCGGGCCATCGATCACGGCCTGGAACGCCGCCCGGTCGAGATGCTTATGCGTCCCGGCGCGGTGACAATCGGGCCGGATGCGCCTATCGCCGAGTTGCACCGGCTGATGATCGGTAGCGGTTGGGGGCAGATTCCGGTAGTGGATGGCGCAGGCCAGATCATCGGCATTGTCACCCGCACGGATTTGATCAAATTGTGGGGCAAGGACGGGGAACGCAGTGAAACCCTGCCCGATGTCAGCCGCCAACTGCTCGAAAATCTGTCGCCCGTTCAGCACCGGCTGCTGCGTCTGGCCGGGGAGATGGCGACGGAGTTCGGCCACGCGGTCTATGTGGTGGGCGGTTTTGTGCGTGACCTGCTGCTGGAACGCATCCGCAACGGGGCAAGCGGGCCGGATATGGATATTGTCGTGGAGGGCGACGCCATCGCGCTGCTGGAAGCGATGCAGGCCCGTTGCGGCGGGCGCACCGTCACCCACCGCCGTTTTGGCACGGCCAAATGGCTGCTGGACGCGGCGGCCCATCCTATCACCTGCGCCGAACTGCTGGCTGAAGAAGGGGCTATGCCCGCCCATCTGGATTTGGTGACAGCGCGCACGGAGTTTTACACCGCGCCGACGGTTCTGCCCACTGTGGAGCAGGGCAGCATCAAACTCGACCTGCACCGCCGCGACTTTACGATCAATACGCTGGCGATTGTGCTGACGCCAGATCGTTGGGGCGATCTGCTCGACTTCTACGGCGGCTTGACCGATCTGCGCCAGGGGCTGGTGCGTGCGTTGCACAGCCTGAGTTTTGTGGACGATCCCACGCGCATTCTGCGCGCGGTGCGCTACGAGCAACGCTTTGACTTTCGCATAGAAGATCGCACGCTGCAACTGCTCAACGACGCGCTGCCGCTGGTGGATCGGGTGACGCCCGCGCGCATCCGCCACGAACTCGACCGCATTTTTCAGGAAGCCGAGCCGGAAAAGGCGCTACACCGGCTGGACGAGTTGGGCGTGCTGGCCGCCATCCATCCCCAACTGGCGACGACGGCACAATTGGCAGAGCAGTGTACGGCCCTGCGCGCCCGCCTGGCCGCGGGTGATCCGTCGCTGGCAGAAGCAGGCGAAGCCATCGAACGGCTCTATTGGGGGTTGCTGGTCTACCCCCTGCTGCCGGGGGAAGCAGGGGGCGAGGACGAGGAAGATGCGTCCGGTTTGATCGGTGATCTGACCGAAGTGCTTAAGCTGCGCGGCGAGACAACCCGGCTGATGCTCCGTCTGGCACACCTGCGGGCCTATCGGGACGAATTGACCGATGCCGGGCTGCGCCCCAGCCGGGTTGTCGAGATTCTGGACCGTTCACCCCTGGCCGCCCGTCTGCTCTTTGGCCTGGCGGAGAATAACCCGACCATCAACAGCTATCTGCGCCGCTTTCAGGAGGAATGGCAGCAGATCAGCCCGACGCTCACGAGCAACGATCTGCGCTCTCTCGGCATTCGTCCCGGCCCCGCTTTCGGCCACATCCTGCGCCGCCTGCGCACCGCCTTGCTGGACGGGGAGATTCACGGGGAAGGGGAGGAGCGGCGGCTGGTAGCGGCAACGATGGCAGAATTTCACCCTTAAAGATGAGCAGTTCAACAGCAATGGGTCACTGCCAGCTTTTCCGGTGAATGACCCCAGGCAGCCAGATTGCGCTGGCTCTCGCTCAATTCGATCCAGGGCGCGGTCGGGCCGTCCACGCTGCGCGGCAACTCGCGCCCGTTGACGATTGTCAGCGTATTGCGCAACAAACGCTTGCCGTTGCGCTGGTTCATGTGGACGTCGTAGAAGGGGAAGTCGCCTTCGAGAACGTTGAACAGGGCCACATCCGCCAGCGCGCCCACGCGCAGGGTGCCGATCTCGTCGCCCAACCCCATCGCCTCGGCCGCGTGTACGGTGGCTGCGTCGATCACATCCTCCACGCTCAGGCCCAGGGCCAGGAATTTGCTCAGACAGGTGGGCATGTCGTAGAGCGGGCCGTGGATGCTCATCTGGTGGATGTCGGTAGATATGACGTCCGGTTTGTAGCCGGCCGCGATCATCTTCTCCGCGGTCTCAAAGGAAAAAGAGCCTGCGCCGTGGCCGATGTCCAGAATGATGCCGGAATCCCAAGCCCGCTTGGCCGCGTCCAACAGGCTGCCCGTGTCGTCAATAATGCGCATATTGTGGCCGGTGAAGCAGTGGGTCAGGATGTCGCCGGGGCGCATGAAATCGAGGACTTCACTGAGGGTGGGCGGGCCGCCGCCGATATGTACCATCAGCGGGCGGTGTACGCGGTCGGCCGCTTGCCGCGCCCGGCGCAGGGGTTCAATGCCCTGACCGCTGGTAGTGTTGCGGTCAATGCGCGCCTTCACGCCCAGCAACAGCTCCGGGTTCTGCTCGATCAGCTTGACACAGAGATCCACATCGCAATAGCTCAGGTTCGCCAGCTCCCCGGTCATGGCGGTCAGGCCGATGGAGGAGATGTTGAGCAGGGCATAGAGGCGGGCGGTGGAAGGCTGCGCCACCCATTCGCGGAAGCCCAGCACATTGTACGCGCCGGCCGAACCCACATCCAGCCAGGTGGTCACACCGCTGCGCGCCGCCACCGGATCGGCATGAACACCCCAAAAAGTGGCGTTGTGGTAGACGTGGGTGTGCAGGTCAATCAGACCGGGGGTGACGATCTGGCCCGTCGCGTCCACGACACGGGCCGCGCTCGCGGCGGGGATGTTCGTTTCGATGGCAGCCACCCGGTTGCGCCGGATGCCCACATCCAGCCGCCCGCTCTGGCCGCCGGGGTTGACAACCTGGCCGCCCTGAATTAATAGATCGAAGTACATTGGGTTCCTCCTGGGGGAAATGGAGATTAAGAGATTGAGAGATTGAGAGATTGAGAGATTGAGAGATTGAGAGATTGAGAGATTGAGAGATTGAGAGATTGAGAGATTGAGAGATTGAGAGATTGAGAGATTGAGAGAAAGGGAGCTTGAGAGATTGAGAAATTGGGAGATGGGAGGTGAGGTGAGTCAAATCTCCTAATCTCCTAATCTCCCAATCCCTAATCTCTTCTACACGTTTTTCATATACCGCGCGTACCGCTTTTCCACCCGAAAACCCGCCCGTTCGTAGAGACGGGGCGCGCCGGTGGGGCTGGATGCGTCCACACTCAGGCGCACGAGGCGAATGCCCCGCCGCCAGAATTCAGCGAAGGCGTGCTGGAGCAGGGCCATCCCCAGCCCCTGCCGTCGCCAGGGACGGCGCACGCCGAGGGTGTCCACTTCGCCGACACCAGCCAAAATCGAACAGAGACAGACGCCGGCCACCTCTCCGTTGCGTTCAGCGAAGGGCAGAAACCAGAGGCTCGCGTCAAAATCGTCCGCCTGAAGGGGTTCCAACCAGCGATCTTTTGTGCTGGGCGGGCGATTCCACATATCTTGAAAAGATTCCTCACCGCCCAGAAAGAGATCGTCGTCATCCACGCCGGGGCGATAGGCGCGCACAACGACCCCCTCCGGCCAGAGGGGAGCGGACGGCGCTGCGGTCAGGTCTGCGGTCATCACGTAATGGGTGCGCACATAGCCGTAGCCGGCGGCTTCCAGCACACGCAACGACTCCGCATCCGCAGCCCGGCGGAAGTAGTGAATTTCTGTCAGCGAGTTGGCGGGTTTGCGCGTTGCCACCCACTCCTCTCCCCACGCCACCAAACGGGTGAAGAGTTCGCTCTGTCGGGGGCCGGGACGGGCAAAGGCGTAGACATTTGTCTGAATAAACGCCCGGTTGAAAATATCCGCATAGCCGACAATTTCGCCGCCTAGCGTCTCGGCGACGATTGCCCCTTCGTTCAGCTCCAGCCCAATCCAATCCCGGCGCAATTCTTCGACACTCATCGAAGGCGTGTCGCCGAGAGCAATCTCACAGGCGTTCATCAGTTCCACAATCGCGGCGGCGTCGTCCGCAGTGGGTGGGCGCAGGGTATATTCTGCGGAGGAAGCCAGTCGTTCTACAGTTGGGACGCCGGTCATTGTCAAGTCACTCTTCCTGAACGCAGATTACGCAGATTATTGCCCGTTACCGCAGGTTGCCCATTCTCTAAACGACATCTATCACGAAATATCCAATACCCAATATCTCTTACACTCTCTTCACATAGCGTACAAACCTCTTCTCCACCCGAAAGCCTGCCCGTTCGTAGAGCCGGGGCGCGCCGGTGGGGCTTTCGGCGTCGACCGACAGACGCACTGTGCGGATGCCCCGCCGCCAGAACTCGCCGAAGGCGTGCAGGAGTAGGGCCATCCCCAGCCCTTGCCGTCGCCAGGGGCGGCGCACACCGAGGGTGTCTACGTGGCCGGAGCCATTCAAGATCGAACAGCGACAGTTGCCAGCTACTTCACCGCTGCGCTGGTCGAAGGGCAGAAACCAGAGCGACGGGTCGAAATCCTCGGCTTGGGTAGGTTCCAGCCAGCCCTCTTTCGTGCTGGGCGGGCGGTTCCACATGTCTTGAAAGGGTTCCTCGCTGCCCAGAAAAATGGCATCGTCATCCACGCCGGGGCGATAGGCGCACACAAGAAGAGCCTCCGGCCAGATCGGCTGCGGCGGTGGAGCGTTCAACTCTGCCGCCATGACGTAATGGGTGCGCACATACCCATAGCCCGCGGCTTTCAACGCCCGAATGGAAGCGCTATCAACATCGCGCAGGAAATAGTGAATCTCAGTGGGGGCCAATGCCGGATCGGCGGGTTTATGGGCGGCAACCCAACCCTCACCCCATCCCACCAGCCGGGCAAAGATCTGAATCTGTTGGGGGCCAGGAAGGGTCATAGCGTAGACATTGACCTGGACAAATTGCCGGTTGAAGATGTCCGCATAGCCGACGATTTCTCCATCCGGCATCACCGCCAGCACGGCGTCCTCTTCCAAGTTTACGCCGAACCAATCCCGGCGCAACTCCTCAACGCTCATATCCGGGGTATCGCCGATGGATGCCTGGTAAGCCCGTGTCATCGCCACAATCGCGCTTGCGTCATCCTGGGTGGGCGGGCGCAGCAGGTAGTCAATTACGATTTCAGCCATAAGTCAGTGCGTCCTTTGCACAGCGCGATCTATCGTACCCGTACAGCGAGTTGTATCCGCCCAATCCGCGTCGTCCGCGTTCTATTCTTCATTTCCCAGCGGCAAGCCCTGCTTGCGGTCGATCATCCAGCGGCTGACCAGATTGGAGGCCAGATGCAGCCCCAGCCGGTAGGGGTCGCGGCAGTTGGTACGCGTCTCCAGCCCTCGGCTGGCGATGGAGCGCAGGCTGTGAAACTGCTTGCGGATGCGGTAGCAGCCCGCAGTCAACTCGTCGGCGCTCATCCCTTTGGGGTGAAAGACCGCATCCCCGTAGCGGAAGCGGGAATCCAGCCACCAGCGGTCGTAGAGCAGACGCCCCTCTTTTTCCAGCCGGTCGTAGAGCGCCGCGCCGGGCATAGGCGTCAGCGGGTTGAAGTTGGCCGTGTAAAATTGGCTGCGCTCGGCAAACTCCAGCGTGTGCTCGAACGAGTCCGGTGTGTCTTCGTCGTAGCCAAAGACAAAGGAAGCATAGAGCATAATGCCGTGATCCTGAAAAATCTGCACGGAGGTGGCGTAGTCGTTGTGCTTGAGATTCCAGTGCTTTTTCATCTGGCGCAGACTATTTTCGTTGAGCGATTCAAAACCGACGACCGCGGTGGTGCAGCCGCTCTTTTCCAAAAGCTTCATTAGTTCCCTGTCCTGGGCCACATCAATACTGATCTGGCACGACCAGCGGATTTTCAACGGAATCAATGCCGTGAACAGTTCTTTGGCGCGCGGCACATCAACAAAAATGTTGTCGTCCACCAGAAAGATATGCTTTTTGCCCGTGGCTTCGATATCCGCCACCACATCGGCCACCCCGCGCTGGCGCAGATTCTTGCCGTAGAAGGCGTGAATAGAGCAAAACTCACAGGCAAAACGGCAGCCCCGGCCATACTGCACCAGCGCGGCGGGCGCATAGCGCTTGCCGCGGAAGATCGAGCGGTCCGGCTGCGCACCCGCCAGCGGCGGAAAGTCTGCGTCGCGGTAGAGCCGCTGCAACTGCCCCCGCTGCGCATCGCGCACCAGTTGCGGCCAGAGCGCGTCAGCGTCGCCCACCACCACCGCGTCGGCGTGGGCCAGCGCCTCCTCCGGCAGAAAAGTCGGGTGATAACCCCCCATCACCACCGGCACGCCCCGTTTGCGATACTCTGCCGCAATCTGATAGGCCCGCCGCGCGGTGTAGGTCTCCACCGTCAGCGCGGCCAGGTCTGTCGCCTCGTCGTAGGGGATCGCCTCCAGCCGGTCGTCATAGAGAACCGTCTCCACATCCGGCGGGGTCAGCCCGGCCAGGATGGCGAAGACCAGCGGTTGCATCGCATCGCGACCGCGCACGGGAAGCATATTGGGGCGGATGAAGGTGATTTTCATTGGGTTGGGGATTGGAGATTGGGGGATTGGAGACTGGGGATCGGGGATCGGGGATCGGGCGATGCATGCAACCCAATCCCCAGTCGCTAATCCCCAGTCGCCAGTCGCCAGTCGCAGGTGTAGTATTTGTGCAAATTGTGCGCGTAGAAGCGGTAGCCCAGATTGCCGGCCAGGGCCAGGGGCAGGAGAATACGGGAGCTGAGCAGCCGTTTGGCGATGGATGCGTAGCTATACGTCTTCTTCCAGGCCCACTCTGTGCCGCGCAGGAGCGCGTCCGGCGTCATCTGCTGCGGCTGGTAGACGACGTGCTGGCCGTCGTAGAGCGTCCAATCCTCGCTGAGGATGCGCCCCTCTTCCTTCAAGCGGCGAAAGAGCGGCGTGCCGGGGAAGGGCGTCAGCACCGCGTAACGGGGCAGGTCAATGTTGGCGTCAATGGCAAACTCGGCGGTCTCGGCAAAGGCGTCGGCGTTGTGGCTGTCGAAGCCAAAGACAAATGTGCCCTGAATACCGATGCCCCGCTCGTGCAGACGTAGCACCACCTCGCGGTAGTCGGTATGCAGATTGAAGCCCTTGCGTGTCTCGTGCAGCGCGTCGGCGTTGAGCGTCTCGAAGCCGATGAGCAGCCCTTTGCAGCCGCTCTTGGCGCACAAATCCAACAACTCCTCGTCCCAGACAATCCCCACCGTCGCCAGCCCGCCCCACTGAATTTTGAGGGGAGCGAGCGCCGTAAACAACTCTTTGGCGTAGGCCACATCGGCGATCAGATTCAAGTCCAAAAAGAGCAGCCGCTTGGCCCCCATCTGGCGGATGTCGGCCACCACATCGGCCACCGGATGTTGGAAGGGTTTGCGCCCCCACGCGCTGGGCACAACGCAGAAGTCGCACGAATGCACGCAGGCCCGCGTCGCCTCAATCGTATGGCCGATGGCAAAATTGCGGCGGCCACCCAGCATCTCGCGGCGGGGGAAAGGACGGTCGGCCAGACTTAGCCCCGGCTGCTGGTCGTAGCGCGGCTGCATGCGCCCTACCACAAAATCGCGCAGGAGTTGCGGCCAGCTATCCTCGGCGTAGCCCACCACAACCGAATCGGCGTGCTGGACAGCCTCCTCCGGCAGAAGCGTGGGGTGGACACCGCCCAACACTACCGGAATGCCCCGGCTGCGGAAATGCGCGGCCAGCTCGTAGGAGCGGGGCGCGGTGCCGGTGATGGCGCTGATGCCGATCAGATCGGCTTCGGCGTCCAGGTCAATCTCGGCGATGCCCTCGTCCACCAGTGCGACAGTGGCGTTCAATTCTTGCGGGATAAGCGCGGCCAGGGTGGTCAGCGTCAGCGGCGGATAGCGCAGGGATTTTGTCCACGTGCCGCCCCGATGCCGGTAGAGCGGGCCACGCGGCGAGATGAGCAAAATGCGCGGGCCAGCCGCAGGGCGGTAGGAGGGAGCAGATTCGGTCTTTTGTGTTATCATTGGAGGCATGGCAATTGGGTAGACGCGACACAGTAGCGTTGATCCTACCAGCAGAGAAGGATGGATGTCAACAGGGCACAAAGCCCGCGCACGCATCTGATCCGATCTCAATCGCCCCAAGACGGCTCCATCTTCACTGGACTTTGGCTTTCAGACGGCAATTCATTGCCGGGCAACCAGACGGAGTGACCAATGACAACGAAAATCCTGCTTCTATTGGGCGGCGTCCACCACAATTTTGAAGGTTTCGCCGCCGCCTTTCGCGAGATTGTCGGGGAAGATCACCACATCATTACAGCCACCTACGACGGGGACGCGCTGCTGCGCCTCCACGAGGATAAGGTGGATGTGGTCGTACTCTACACCTGCCTGGGCGGGGCGATGAAAGATGGCGTAGTGGCGGAAGACCTGACCGTCGCGCAGACCGGGGCGCTGGCCGGTTGGGTGCAGGCTGGCGGCAGTCTGCTGGCCCTGCACGCGGCGACAGTCCTGCGCGAAAGCAACTTGGCTATGCGCAACTTAATCGGCGGTCGCTTTCTCTCCCATCCGCCCCAGTTCGATTTCACCGTCAGCCCCCTCGCTCGCAAACATCCGGTCAGCGACGGGGTTGGTGCGTTCAACGTCCACGACGAGTTCTACATCCAGGAGTTCAACCCGGAGATCGCCATTCTGATGACTGCTGAAGATCGGGGCGTCGTCTACCCGATGGTCTGGATGAAAGAGGAAGGAGAGGGCCGGGTAGTCTATAGTGCGCCGGGCCACACCCCATCCACCTGGGCCACCGAGAAGTACCGGCAACTGCTGCGCCAGAGTACCCACTGGCTGGCCGAGATAGCAGACTGATCTAAAAGAATAGAACGCGGATTAGGCGGATAATAGCGGATAAAAATCTGCGTGAATCCGTGGTTTCTGCGCAATCTGCGTCCTGTTTTAACCCCCATCCCACCAATTAGCTACCCTACAGAACTTACGTTCTAAGAAGAACAAATAAGATGTTGGGAAATTTGACACCATATTTTTGTTCAAATAGGAGGCAAATCTATCGTCTGAATTCAAACAGACGGCATTTCTATCCCTGTTCTGGCGGTTTTTCTGTTG
>CAMDEX010000046.1 GCA_945897075.1 Litorilinea aerophila | reverse complement strand
ACGCTTTTCGCTTTCTGAACTACCTTTTTACAGTCTAAACGCGGCCTGGTTGTGCGTATGGGAAGGAAGTGTGGAGATAAACACATGTCAGGTGCGCAGACAGAGACCAGCAGCAGTACAAGCACTCATGCTCTGCGCACCTGACATGTGTGGGCGGGTCACTTTGCCGCGCTGCCCTTGCGCGTGCGGCGGATCAGCCAGCGCAACACCCAAACCAGCACAACCACCGGAATGGCCGCAATCAGCAACAGAGGCAAAAAGAAGATGAGCAGCCAGATGGCTGCGGAGCCGAGCCATTGCAGCGCAGAGACCAGCCCGCGCAGCGCGGAACGGGCCACACCCGTCGGCTGCCAGCCTGCTTCCACAATCGGGCGGTTGAGCGCGTCCGGCGTCAGATTGACTTCCACCGTAGCCAGACCGATGAGATTGTCGAGCAGATTCCTGCGCCCCTGCGCCGATTCGATCTGCCCGCGAATTTCGCTCATACGCGCATGGACCTGCAAAATCTCCTCCGCGGTAGCGCCGGGCCGCGCGCGCACTTCGGTCAGCAACGCCAGCAATTCGCGTTCCGTCGCTTGCAGATTGGTCAATTGCGCGGTCAAATCCGTGTACTGGTCGGTCACATCTTCCCGGCTGACCGCACGCGATTCGACGCTGAGGGCCAGCGCCTCCAGTTCGGCCAACAACGCGTCCAGCCCTGTGGCGGGGACGCGCAACGTCATCGAACCGGCCAGGGCACGGCCTGTGCTGGGTCCGCTTTTGTAGAAGTTGGCGTTGGCCACAAAGCCGCCCGCCTCTGCCACCGCCGCTTCGATGGCGCTGACCGCGGCGTCCGTGTCCGCCACCACCAGCGCCAGCGAAGCCCGCCCAATCACCTTACGCTCCATATCGTTGTTCAGAGCGGCATTGCCGTCGTAAGCCAGCGCCGCGCTACCAGACTCCGTTCGAGACATCTCCGCCGCGGGCGCTGCCGAAGGGTAATCCATCGGCGACGATTGCGACATCGGCGCGGAGGCGCAGCCTGTCAGCAACAGAGCGACCAGCGCCACCAACACGCCAAAGCGCACAATAATTCTGCCCATTTTCGTTTTCCTTCCGTACAATAGCAGAGAACGCAAGAAGCACCGCGGACGGCGGACCGCTGACCACAGACCGCCGTCCGCCGTCCACCGTCCGCCGTCCACCGTCAAGATTGCCGCCTGTCGTCACAAATGATAGACTGCTTTCTACCAGTCTTTGTTCCCATCCCCCCACGCAAAGGAAAGCGCCCAATGAACTCCCACACACTCCGCTATCTGGATGACGGCAGCATCGAATTGATCGAACAGGAAGTCGGCGACCCCCAGCCGGGGGAGGTACAGTTGAGCGGCGGCGCGTGCGGCATCTGCTCCTGGGATATTGCCACGGCCCGCTATGGCAAAGATATGCACCCGAAGGCCCCCGCCGGTCACGAAGGGGTAGGCTACGTGGCAAAGGTAGGCAAAGGCGTGAGCGGTCTGGCTGAGGGTGACCGGGTGGCAGGGGGCGGCTTTGCCACCCGGCGCAATCTGGCCGCGGATCGGGTCTACAAAGTGCCTGATTCCCCTTTGGCCGACGAATTTTGGGTGGTCGAGCCTGTCTCTTGCGCGGTGACCGGGCTAGACCATTGCCATTTGCAGGCGGGCCAGCGCATCGCGCTCATTGGCTGTGGCTTTATGGGCCAGTTGATTTTGCAGGGGCTGCTCCACGCGCCTCTGGCTGATCTGGTCGTCATTGACATCGCTGAGAACCGGCTGGCCCTGGCCCGGCAGCAGGGAGCAGCCGAAGCCATCAACAGCAGCCGAGTGGATCGGGGCGACCTGGTCGCCAATCTCAAGGCCCGCAACTTCGATGTGGTCGTGGATACCAGTGGCAGCCAGGCCGGGCTAGACCTGGCCACCGATATTGTGCGCCGGGGTGGGTTGATCAATCTCTTTGGCTGGATCAAAGGCGACAGAGCCACGATAGACCCGACGAAGTGGCATATAGGCGGTTTTTCGCTCGTCAACTCCTCGCCCAGCGCCAAGCTGCGCGACCCCTTCCCGCCTGCCATTGACCTCATCCAGCGCGGCATCTTCGACCTGCGCCCCCTCGTCACCCACACTGTCTCCCTGGCCGACTACCCCGATCTGATGGCCGAGATTCTGGCTGGGGACGGGGGGTACGTGAAGGGGGTTGTGACGCTGGGGGAATAAGAGAGATTGGGTATTGGGTATTTCGTAGGCAATGATTGGCGAGCGAATGACGAAATACCCAATACCCAATCTCCAATACCTTCCCGTACTCTCCCCGCTAACGTCACCTGACAATTCTATCGTCCTACGAAATATCCAATACCCAATATCTTCTTCAATACCCTCTTATGCCCATCAAAACCTTCGACTCCCTCGCCGTCCTGGGCGATTATTACAGCAGTGAAGTCTTCCGCTCGATGGACGACGACACTCTTTTTGTCTTTGACAACCGCCAATACCGTTGGCTGCGCTATCGGTGGAGCCAGGGCCGGCGCGAGGTGCGCTTTGTGGAGGAAGTGACCGGCGGCCTGCCGATTGTGACGCAGGTCTACCCGTGACTACCTGTCAAGGCTCGCCACCAGATCATCCGCATAGCCAAAGAGCGCGGGCGCGCCGCCCGTGTGCAAAAAGATGACCGGCTCATCCGCTGCGATCTTCCCCGTGCGGATCTGATCGATCAGCCCACTCATCGCCTTGCCCGTGTAGACTGGATCGAGCAGAATGCCCTCGTTCTGGGCCACTGCTGCAATCGCGGCCAACCCCTCCGGCGTCGGGATGCCGTAGCGTTCACCCACGTAGGAATCGTCGTTGTCAAAGTCGGCGGCGGTGAAGTCAATCTCCAGATCGAGCCGGGCTGCGGCCTGGTTGGCCATGGCCGCCATCCGTTCTTCGTTGCCGTTTTTGAAGGCCGGATTGATGCCGCGCACGCGTAAGCTGCTGCCGATGGCCTTCAACCCCAGCACCAGCCCCACTTGCGTCGTATCCGCGGCGGCCACATAGAGCCACTTGGGTTCGACGCCCTGTGCCCGGCACTGCTGCACCACTTCCAGGGCGGCGATGGCATAGGCGATGGCCTCCAAATCCACCGAATCCGCCTGGCGGGGGATGTAGACTTTCTTGCCCGCGGCCTCCAACTCCGCCGCCTTGGCCCGAATAGCGGCCTGCTGGCGCGGTCGGTCGTTGTCGGGCAGGACGGTGACGTGCGCACCCAACAGCCGCTGTACCAGTGCGTTGCCGGTGATCTGCGTCTTGTCACTCTCGCGCTCTGGGCGCACGAGCAGATGACATGCCAAGCCGGCTTTGGCGCAGGCCCCGGCCAACTGCCTGCAATAGTTGCTCTGCACGGCCGCACCGAAAACAATTGTGTCCGCGCCTTTGGCCTGGGCGTCGGCAATGCTGAACTCCAGCATCCGGGTTTTGTTGCCGCCGAAGGAGAGGCCGGTCAGATCGTCGCGCTTGATGAAAATGGGCGGGCCGCCCAATGCCGCGCTCAGCCGGGGCGCAGCTTCCAGGGGCGTTTCCAGCCAGCCGAGGGAATAGCGGGGCAGGCCAGCGATGGCCGCGGTCAGACGGGCTTCGCTTGCGGTGGGGGTGATGTCGGTCATTCGGGGTCTCCGGTGTAGATGAGAAAAGGCAAAAGGCAAAAGGAGAAGGCAAAGCGGCATCCAGTCAGCAGATATCGCAATCCGGCAAAAAAGTTTTCAGGCGACGAGCTGATCCGGCAGCGTAGCAAAAAGACCCGGATGCTCCAACAGATAGCGGGTGAACTGGCTGGTCAGGGCAAGGTTGCGTTCGACAACCTGTTGACGCGGCGAAAAATTACATTTCTTCTTTTTTAGTTCGAGCATAAACGGTCGTTTCCTCTCCAACGGTAACAACAAAGCTGTCTTCCGTCATGCGAAAACCAATATCCGGTAGCTGATCCGCCTGAAACTCTAATGTATGAGAGAGCGGCGCTTTGACATATTTCTCAATAAAGATGCTCATCGCCCGACCAGCCGCTTTTTCCAAATGTTCCCATGCCGCTTCACCCACATACGTTTCCCCTCGAGCTGATTCGAAGGCAGCGATCAATTCGGTCAACTTTGCATTTGGGGTAGGATCGAAGACGATCAGTACAGGAATGAACCCACTTGTCCGGCAGTCGAGGGGGAACTCCAATTCTTCATACCAGCGTCCTTGACCCGACGCAGCAATGGTTACGCGCAATTTAATCTCGTAAGCATACTGCTCACGAATGCAATCCACCTGCCTGCCTTTGCTCAGGTCGGTGCGACGCCGGATCGGGCTTTTGCCTGCGCTGAACGATACCCCGCCAATCGCACTGGCGACGATTGGCTCGAAGAGATAACCTGTTTTCTGGCCTGCCCGGTTGTCAATGTCAAACAACCATTTCCGCCAAAGCAGAAAACCGGCGAGTGATTCTGCACGCATCTGTCCGTATTGCAGCAACGCCCGTGGCCCGACCTGATCCATTGTAGGTAAGGGCTGGTATTCGAGTATCCGGGCATATTTGAGCCGGGCTTTTTGCAATGTCGCCAGACAGACGAAGTAAGTGTCGGCATCTGGCTCGATTGTAAGCAGACGCTCTATCAACACTTGAAAGTCGATCCCAGAGAACTTCAGGTTTCTGGGATCCCTTTCGTCAAAAAAGCCTGGGAAATCAGAAGGCAATTCTGGGAACTGCTTGTATAAATCCAAGTCCCGCACAATGGTTGCCACCAGGTAGATAGAGGTGGAGTCATCAAGACCAATGCCCAACATCCCTGCGCTGGGCAATCTGGCTTGGGCTATCAATCTCTTCTGCGCCTGTGTTAATGCCATAGAGAGAGCTGCTCCGCTGCAAAAGATTGGCTTGTGCGATCTATAAACGCTGCAGCTACCCGTTCGCATACCGCCTGAAGCGTGGGACTCATTCCCGATCCCGAAGTGGGCACAAAAGAGAGAAGCACTCCGGGTCGCTGAAGCGTTTCGTCCTCCCAATGATGCGCAAGATCGGAGTGAAGTGTTCGCGCAATAATTTCACCCAGACTTGGCGGCACGGCATTGCCGATCTGCGTGGCAATCTGCCCTACTGTGCCACAGAATACAAAATCATCGGGAAACGTTTGCAGTCTGGCGCACTCACGCAGAGTCAGAAAACGATCCTCCGTAGGATGGACAAACTCTGTGACAGCGCCACTGGTAATTGTTTTTGCGGGCTGGTCCCCCCGCAGACGGCGCAGGCCGTAGGGTGCGCCGCCGCGTCGCTCCGTCGGCGTCCCATCCTGCACCCGGCGATAGGCGCGCCGTCGGTAACTGTTGTGCCAGAGATGTTCCGGTAAATCCTTCATGCTTTGTCCCGGCTTCAACTGGCGGATGCGTTGTATATCCGTGTCGGATAACTGGCGCATCCAATGACCGGATGGGATTCCGGGAGGGAAGGTGTGGGGTTGCGGGAGGGTATGCAAGGCATCGGTTATCGGAGGGCACAACTGAAGATAGCGCAGGTGGGCCATAGCGCCGGGCGCGCCATACGCTGTGTGTGTGGCTTCCGGGAAGGTAGGCTGCCAGCCGAGGCCGCCGATTGCGATCACCCGCTTGCGGTGTTGTGGAATTCCATAGTTAGCCGCGTTGATCTTTCTGAGGTGGATTCGATATCCAGCGTCAATCAGTGGTTGTAGCAGGTCGAAAACCCGGTCGCCATTGTTTGCTGTGAGAAATCCCTCCACATTTTCAAATACGAACGCGCGCGGTTGCTGTTGCGCCACCAATTCTGCAAATACCCGAACCAGTGTATTCCGTTTATCCTCCTTCCGCCGCAACCCAGCAGAAGAAAAACCTTGACACGGGGGGCCGCCGACAATAACATCCACGGGGACGAGCGTCGTCTGCCGTGTGATCTCCGCAGCATTGACAGGGTGCATGAAATTTGCGCGATAAGTGGCAACTGCGGCTTCGTCGTGATCGATTGCCTGCGTACAGTCAAATCCAACAGCCTGGAAGCCCAGGGAAAGCCCTCCGACCCCGCAAAAAAGATCGCTGAAAGTCGGTTTTGTTGGTGGGCCTGTGCCGTTCATCGCTCGTCGTCCCTGCGTAGTGGACTTGTAGAATCTCATTCTATCACATCGTCAGCACAATCTTCCCGATATTCTCATACCCCCGCATCGCGTTGTGTGCGGCTTGCGCCTCTTGCACGGGGAAGCTGCGGTCAATCACTGGGCGGATGACGCCGCTCTCCACCTGCGGCCAGAACTGTTCCCGGAAACGGCACACGATTTCTATCTTCTCCTCCAGGGGGCGGGCGCGCAGAACCGAGCCGATCAGCCGCGCCCGCTTGCCCATCAACTGGCCGATGTTGATTTCCCCTGTCGCGCCGCCCAGCGTGGCAATCCAGACCAGACGTCCTTTCACCTTCAGCAGGCTGATGTTGCGCTGCAAATAGGCAGCGCCCACCATATCCAGAATAATGTCCACCCCCGCGCCGCCGGTGAAGTCGCGCACCACCGCGACAAAATCTTCGTCGTTGTAATTGACGGCCCGATCCGCACCCACCGAAAGACAAGCGGCCACCTTTTCCGGCTTGCCCGCTGTTGCAATGACCCTCCCGCCCGCGGCCTTGACCAGTTGGATGGCCGCTGTGCCCACACCGCTGGCCCCGCCATGCACGAGAACCGTCTCGCCCGGCTGGAAGTCGGCCTCCATAAAGATATTGACAAAGGCTGTCAAATAGACCTCCGGCAGAGAGGCGGCCTCAGCCCAGCTCCACCCGGCGGGGACGGGGAAGAGCAGCCGGTGATCCACGACTGTGCGCTCGGCGTAGCCACCACCTGCCAGCAGACTGCACACCCGATCCCCCACCTGCCAGCCGCGCACATTTGCGCCTGCTGCGGCGATTGTCCCCGCCATATCCAGCCCCAGAATGGGCGACGCGCCCGCTGGCGGCGGGTAGGTGCCCGCGGCCTGGGAGAGATCGGCCCGGTTGAGCGTCGTGGCGTGGATATCCACCAGCACATCATCCGGCCCCATCACCGGCTCGTCAGCCTCGGCCCAGAGTAGGCGGGACCCGCCTTTTTCCTGTACAACCTGAATTGCTTTCATAGCTTTTTACCCCTTTTTACAGAAACCAAAAATTCGCTCTTGACACGCCCCCCCGTTGTGGTATGATGTTGTTATCAAACCGCAATGTTCCAATACTGGGAGGCGGCGTATGAAACGCACAATTGGCATCCTCGCTCTGCTGGTTCTTCTCACATTCGCTGGAATCCTGATTACCCGGTTGCGGGCTACGCCATCCTCTGTCACCCAATCGGGGGCACAGGCACTCTCCGGGATGACGGCGGAGAAAACGCCAGCATCCCCGCTTTTCGAATCGCCCCTGCCCACGCCGTCGCCCACCGCACTTGCCCTTGCGCCCACCGCAACCGCTGCGCCTGAACCCATTGCTTCGCCTGCCCCACCGCCGACCGAGCTTCCCGTCAGCCCCCTGCCCAGCGCCACGGCCACACCAGCACCGGGTGAGTGGCGAAAGTTTATTGATCCGGAAGCCGGGTATACTATCAATTTTCCCGCGAATGCACCTATTAGCGCTGGAAAGTCCCCAGGGGAAGTTTATCAAGCAGTATTAGTTACATTTAGATTGGAAAACGTAGACAAATATCACTATCAAGGCATGTCGCTAAGGGTATGGCCGAATAAGGAAAACCTGCCAATTGATGGAATTGTGAAAGAACTCTTCAAAGATATGACACTGAAAGACTTGCCAGTGAACATAGATTTGAATTCACAGATGGAGGAGACAGTCATTGCCACCCTCCCTGCCTTTCAAACCGATGTACTTCCCGGCAGCACAAGTGTGCATGTCCTGATACCTCACAACGACAAAGTATACGTCTTTGCCCTTGTCCACGAACTGGCCGGTATCGATTCGGATCCACAAGCAGTAAAACTGTTCTACGAGATTCTGGATTCCTTCAAGCTCCTGGAAACTCCATAAGGTAGTTGCCATATCCGATTTTCACAACATAATCGTTACAACCAAAGTTTGGGGAGGCATTGATGCGTATTTTTACTACGCTGCTTCTGATCATCGTTGCCCTATTCTCCACCGCATCCATTGGACAAACTCAGAGCGCAACCCCTTTAATCTTCAGTCCGCCTTTGGGGTACAGAGACAACTATACTTACGGCGCACCCTATTATGCAGATTATGGAATTAAGAATCCCTTTTTGAACGGTATTCGATGTTTTGGTGTCGATTGGAGCAAACTCTATCACGCGGGCGAAGATTGGTTTCGTATTGGTGAGAATGGCGAAAATATTCCAATTCCAGGAACAGAAGTCACAGCCGTTGCCGATGGCACAGTCATCTGGGCGCAACCCATCAATTATCCTGGCCGTGTGGTGATTATTTCCCATACAGGTTCTCTTTTGCCACAAACGACCTATTCAGTTTATTCACATCTCGCTGAACCATTGAATGTTCAAATAGGTAACGCAGTTGTGCGCGGGCAGAGGTTGGGAACTGTTCTGGATCAATTGGACAACTCACACCTTCACTGGGAAATCCGTTACTTTGCTGATGGCAGCAACATCTATCCGAATTACCCGGCCTGTAATAGTCCTTATGCCGCAGGCGTCGGCTACACCTACCCAGAACACCCGGACAACTTCCCCTCCCCAACCACTGGTTATACAGACCCCTTTACATTTACCACCAATCACGCCGGGGTTTTCCTGCCCCATTTGATGCGCTTTGAAGACACCTATGAACCAAACGACTCCTTCGCCACAGCCACGCCTATCAACACCGGCGTCTGGTATGAATCCTTCATCAGTTCAACCAGCGACAACGACTGGTACAGTTTCTCGGTAACCGTGCCCTCGGGCAGCGCCCGCAACATCGAAGTCTACTTGCAGAGCATCCCCCCAGGCACAAACTACACCCTCGAATTGCGTAGCCCGTCAAACCAACTGTTGAGTTCCTCCACACAGCCGTCGAACAACGACGAATTTATCCGCTACTACACCACCAGCAGCGGCACCTACCGGGCACGCATCTACTCCGTAAGCGGATCCAGCTATTCAGATAGCTATCGTTTGAAAGTTGATGTAGTTCAAGCCCCCACCCAATAGACAATCCTTCGACGTTCGTCTTCCGTCCGCGGTCTGTCGTCATTCGTTTATAACAAACTCCACCAGCGCGGCCAGCATCCCATCGAAGACGGAAAGCCGGGCCACTTCGTAGCCGTGGCTGTTTTCGCGCACGTGGCCGAAGCAGGCGATGCGGGCCGCACTGCCGTTGGCGCGCACCAGACTGGCGTCGCTGGCCGCGCCGTCGTAGACCACCGGCTGCAATTCTGTGCCCGCCCGCACAGCCGCGGCCATCAACGCCCGCAGTAGCGGCTGGTCGTAGTGGCAGAGCCGGTCTTTGCTCCAAATGCCGGGGCGACCGTCCACGGCCAGGGGCGCGCCCGCGGGGATGGGGCAGCCGTCAATCGCCACAAAAATCTCCGGCTGCTCTCGGGCCGCCACTAGCTGTGCCCCCTGGCCGCCCCCTTCTTCGTGGACGGTGAAGGCGATGAGCGTCGGGTTCTGGGGTGTCAGTTTCTCCCGCTGCACCGTTTCCAGCAGACGCAGCAGAGCCACCACCCCCATCCGGTCGTCGAAAGTCCAGGCAGCCACCAGCGGGTCATCGGCCTGGCCGAAAAGGACGGGGCCGCGCATGGCGCACACAGGGACAGCCGTGGAGCCGGGGCGCACGCCTGCGGCCTTCAACTGCGCAGGCGTCAGTCCGGTCATCACCCGGCAGTCGCCCCAGCCGATGGCCTTTTCCCCCAGACTGCCGCCGTGGGTGGAGCCAAAAGAGAGGACGCCGATCAGCGGTTCGCCGTCGCCGATAATCTCCACCGGCCCTTCGCCCAATTTCCAGGGATACAACCCGCCGGAACGGTCCACGCGCAGATCGCCGTTGGCCTCGATGCGGGTGATAACCATCCCGATCTCGTCCAGATGGGCGGCGTAGCAGGTCAGCGGCCCGTCGCTTGCCCGCCCGGCCAGACGCACGAGGAGATTGCCCGCGCCGTCACGCGTGTGGGCTACGCCCAGCGCGTCCAACCGGGCTTGTACAATCGCAGCAATCCCCTCCTCCCGGCCCGACGGCGCGGCGACGAGCAGTTGGCTGAAAAGGGTGAGGGCGGGGTGGGTGGTCTGGTATGTGGGCATTGGGTTTCTCCTGGGTGGACATCTTCTGGGCTTTCGAGTACACTCCACTAACTTACCACGCGTCGCCCATCCCAGTCAACCAGCCGGAGCAGCCTGATGTACGCAACCCAATTACCCCTGGCCGCCAGCAGCGCGGCCCTGCGCAACGACGAACAGAATCTGATTTCCTACATCCATGCCATCTGCGACCGCATTGACCGGGCCGATCCCCAGGTGCGGGCTTTTATCCCCGAACAGCGTCGCCGGGCACGGCTGGTGGAAGAAGCCGTCGATCTGATCGGCCTCTATCCAGACGCCGCGGATCGCCCGCCCCTTTTTGGCGTGCTGGTCGGGGTAAAGGACATCTTTCGGGTGGACGGCTTTCTCACCCAGGCCGGTTCTGAGCTGCCGTCGGGACTCTTTGAAGGTGACGAGGCCGCGGTTGTCACCCGTCTGCGGGCGGCCGGCGCGCTGATTGCGGGCAAGACCGTCACCACCGAATTTGCCTATTTCCAGCCCGGCCCCACCCGCAACCCCCACAACCTGAACCACACACCGGGCGGCTCCAGCAGTGGCTCCGCGGCGGGGGTGGCCGCAGGCTTCTTTCCCCTGGCCCTGGGCACCCAGACGATTGGCTCCACCATTCGCCCCGCGGCCTTCTGCGGTGTCGTCGGTTTCAAGCCCAGCTACGACCGCATCCCCACAGCCGGGCTGCTCTACTTCTCCCAATCGTTGGATCACGTGGGGCTGTTTACCCAGGACATCGCGGGGATGGCCCTGGCCGCCTCGCTTCTCTGCGACGGCTGGCGTGGATCGGTTGCCGCGCCGGATCGCGCCCCTGTGCTGGCCGTGCCCGAAGGCCCCTATCTAGCCAAAACCTGGCCAGAGGGGCTGGATTCCTTCTGGGAAAGCCTGAGCAAACTGGAAAAGGCAGGCGCACAGGTCGTGACCGTCCCCTTCCTGGAGGAGTTCGACGATCTGGACGAGCAGCACCGGCGTATGATGGCGGCGGAGGCGTATCAGGTCCACGCGGCCTGGTACGCCGAGTATGAGCATCTCTACAGCGAGCATATGCGCGAGATTATGGACACCGGCAGCCAGGTCACCGCCGACGAATTGGCCGAGGCGCGTGCCGCCCGCTTTGTCCTGCGCCAGCAGATGGCCGATGCGCTCGACGCAGCCGGTGCGGATCTGTGGGTGGCCCCGCCCGCGCCCGGTCCCGCGCCCGAGGGCATCCACGCCACAGGCAGCCCGGTGATGAATCTGCCCTGGACGAACGCGGGCGTCCCCGCGCTCAATCTGCCCGTAGAGCGCAGCCGCGGCGGGCTGCCGATGGGTTTGCAGTTGGTCGGGCGCTTTGGCGAGGATGAAAAGGTGCTGGCGTGGGCGGGGAGGGTGGAAGGGATGTGGGGATGAGGGGATTGACTTTTGGTGGTGGGTATTCTACACTTCGTCCAATTCGTTTGCAGAAAAGGAGAGAACAATGACAGTCAAGACATTGGATAGCAGTCAAGCGCGTAATCACTGGCGAGCTCTATTGGAATTGGCGTTGACCGCCGGTACTGATGTTGTGATCACTCGCCAAAATAAACCGATTGTCGCAGTCGTGGCTTACGAAGATTACCTGGCCGTGCGCGAATTCTTGAGCATCCAAAGAGCTGTGCGCCATTCTCAACCCAACCAAATCCAAGAATCCCGCGCCACAATGTATGCTTCAGAGCAGGTGCTGGCAAGGGAGTGGGACACACCAGAAGAGGACGAGGCATGGGCAGATTTGTAAAGGGCGATGTGGTCATTCTTCCCTTCCCATTTTCCGATCTAACCGGCAGCAAGAGACGACCAGCCCTGGTGATTGCTCCGCTGGAAGCCCACGACGATCTGATCTTGTGTATGATCACCAGTCGGCGCGCCCGCGACAACAGCGCAATTCCCGTTGGCAGTGCAGATTTCCAGAGCGGTGCGTTGCCCCGTGAAAGCAACATCCGTCCAAATCGTTTGTTCACAGCAGAAGGCAGCATTATCATTCGGCTGGCCGGCCATCTTTCCTCTGCGAAGGTGGACGAAGTAGTTAGGGAAATTGTCCGGATCATTTCCTGAACTTGCAATAACGCCGTCCAAGCATCCTCGCATCTTCCTATTTCCCCCCAGACTGCTTATAATTACTCGAATGGGTTGCCGGGTCGATCCGCCCAATCTGGTTCATCTGCGTTCAATCTCCTGGAAACTTTGATGTCCTTGACCGATCTGCTGGCCGTGGCCCGGGGTGACGAACCTGCCGATCTGCTCCTGCGCGGCGGGCGGCTGGTGAATGTCTTTTCCGGCACAATCGAAGAGGCCGACATTGCCATCTACGGCGAACGCATCGCCGGGATCGGGCCAGGCTATCGCGCCCGCCGTACCGTTGATCTGCGCGGTGCGTTTGTCGCGCCCGGACTGATCGACGCCCACGTCCACATCGAAAGCAGCCTGTGTATCCCTGCCCAGTTTGCCGCGGCGGTACTGCCCTGCGGCGTCACCAGCGCGGTGATCGATCCCCACGAGATCGCCAATGTGGCCGGGCTGGCCGGTGTGCGCTTTATGGCCGCAAGCTGTCGTGGACTGCCCCTGCGTGTGGCGGTGATGGCTCCCTCTGCTGTGCCTGCCACGCCGATGGAAACCAGCGGCGCAAGGCTGGATGCAGACGATCTGGCGACGCTGCTGGCTGAGGGCAGCGTCCACGGGCTGGCCGAACTGATGAACTTTCCCGGCGTTGTCAACGGCGATGCGGACGTGCTGGCGAAGATCGCCGTTTTTGCGGGGCGGCCGCGCGACGGTCACGCACCGGCGCTGAGCGGTCACCGCCTGAATGCCTATGCCGCGGCAGGCGTGCAGACGGAACACGAATGTACAACTGTGGAAGAAGCCGCCGAGAAGCTGGCGCGGGGCTTTTATGTGCTGATCCGGGAGGCCACCAACGCCCACAACCTGCATACCCTTTTGCCGCTGATCACCGAAGCCAACCAGCGGCGCATCTGCTTTTGCACCGACGACCGCCAGCCCGCGGATCTGTTGGAGCAGGGCAGCGTGGATTTTATGCTGCGCGAGGCCATCGCTTTCGGCGTCGATCCGGTCAGCGCCTTTCGGCTGGTGACGCTCA
This sequence comes from Litorilinea aerophila, assembly GCA_945897075.1. Taxonomy (GTDB): domain Bacteria; phylum Chloroflexota; class Anaerolineae; order Caldilineales; family Caldilineaceae; genus JACQGT01. The sequence continues at coordinate 16,917 of CAMDEX010000046.1, read as the reverse complement.
ACAGCGCCGAATGTTACGGGCTGCATGACCGGGGCGCGCTGGCTGCGGGACGGTTGGCCGATCTGATGATCTTCGACGATCTGGCCGCGCCGCGTGCCCGTCAGGTCTATGCGGGCGGCCAATTGGTGGCGGAGAATGGGCGTCTCGTGGCCGATCTCTCCCTCGCTTCGCCGCCTGTGCCCGCTGCCATCGGCGCAACAATGCGTGTGGATTGGAATGCCGTAGATTTGCGCATTCCTGCCCAGAGCAAGCGTGTCCGGGTGATCGGCAGTTTGGAAAACCAGTTGGTCACAGAAGAACGCATCTTGCCCGCCACAATTGTTGACGGCGAAGCTGTGGCCGACCCGACCCGCGACCTGCTGAAAATGGCCGTCATCGAACGGCACACGGCCAGCGGCGGGCAGAGTTTGGGCTTTATCCAGGGCATCGGCTTGCAGCGGGGCGCATTGGCGGGCACTGTCGCCCACGACCATCACAATCTGGTCGTCATCGGCGCGGATGACCTTTCGATGCTGAGCGCGGCCCGCGCGGTGGGTGCAATGGGCGGCGGGCTTGCCATTGCCGAGGGCGAGCGGGTATTGGCCCGTCTGCCCCTGCCCGTGGCTGGGCTGATGAGTGATCAGCCCGTGGCCGCGGTGGCTGCCGCCTACGACGAGCTTTTATCTGCCGCGGCCGAACTCGGCTCCCCTCTCCACGACCCCTTTATGGCCATGAGTTTTATGGCCCTGGAAGTCATCCCGAAGCTGAAGCTGACGGATAAGGGGTTGGTGGATGTGGAGAAGTTTGGGTTTGTCGAGTTGTTCGTGGATGGATGACGGCAGACGGCAGACGACGGACGAACCAATTCGGCGCTTCTTCGTCTTTCGTCCGTCGTCGCTGCAAAGGTCGCGACCCTTCACATTCAAATTCAGTTCAGTTACAAAAGAGGTTCTCAATGTTCGATACAATTTCCCCTGCCCCGCCCGATGCCATTCTGGGGCTGACCGAAGCCTTCAAAAATGACCCCAACCCGCGCAAAGTCAATCTGGGCGTGGGGGTCTATAAGGATGCGGGCGGCGCGACGCCTGTGTTGGATACGGTCAAAGAGGCCGAGAAACGTCTGCTCAGCGGCGAGAAGACGAAAAGCTATCTGCCCATTGACGGCAGCCCGGAATACGACGCCGCCTGCCAGCGGCTCGTCTTCGGCGACAGCCACGAAATTGTGAGCAGCGGACGGGCTGTCACCGCCCAGGCCCCCGGCGGCACGGGTGCCCTGCGCGTGGCCGCGGATTTTGTGGGCCAGATCACCCCCGGCGCGACGGTCTGGATCAGCGACCCGACCTGGCCCAACCATCCCAGCGTCTTTGAATCCGCCAAATTGAAGGTGGCGACCTATCCTTACTTCGACCCGGCCACAAATGGCATTGATTTTGAAGGGATGCTGGCCACGCTGGCTACGATTCCGGCCGGGGATGTGCTGCTGCTGCACGGCTGCTGTCACAACCCGACCGGCGTGGACCTTTCCCCGGCCCAATGGCAGGCGGTGGCGGAAGTGGCCGCGCAGCGCGGGCTGCTGCCTCTGCTCGACTTTGCCTACCAGGGCTTTGCCGACGGGCTGGAAGAGGACGCGGCCGGCGTGCGCATCATCGCCGCCCACTGCCCGGAGATGTTCGTTGCCAGCTCCTTCTCGAAGAATTTTGGCCTCTACAACGAGCGGGTGGGTGCGCTGACCCTCGTTGCCCGCAGCCCGGAGGCCGCTGAAGCCGCGCTCAGCCACGTCAAGCGCTGCATCCGCGCCAACTACTCCAATCCCCCCGCGCACGGCGGCGAGATTGTTAGCACGATTCTGGGCGACCCGCAACTGCGCCGTCGTTGGGAAGACGAAGTGACGGCCATGCGCCAGCGCATCAACACAATGCGCCATCTCTTTGTGGAAACGCTCAACGAAAAGGGCGTGGAACGAGATTTCTCGTTCATTGCCCGCCAGCGGGGGATGTTCTCCTTCAGCGGGCTGAACCCGGCCCAGGTGAAGGCGCTGCGCCAGCGCCACGGCGTCTATATCGTCGGCTCTGGGCGCATCAGCGTAGCGGGTATGACGGAGGGCAATATGGATTATCTGTGCGCGGCGATTGCAGATGTGCTGAAGGCGGGTTAGCCGGGAATTGACGAAGGAGTGCGGATGATGGCTGATTCTATACGGGTACGCAAAAAGAGTGGGGAAAGCCGTCATTACTTTGTGGATGAAGCAGGCGACGGCAATCTGTTCAACAAAAAAGGACGTCTTCGTTACGGCGAAGAAGGCTGTTCGCTCTATTTTATTCTTGGCGTTTTGGACGTTCCCGATCCAGACCGCATCTCACAAGAATTGAATGCCCTCAGAGCGCAACTGCTTGCTGACCCTTATTTCAGAAAAATCCCTTCTATGCAACCAGAAGCGCGCAAGACCGGTCTCTCCTTCCACGCCAAAGATGATATTCCCGAGGTGCGACGCGAAGCCTTCACCTATTTGAGCAAACAGGACCTTCGGTTTTTTGCCACTGTCCGCGATAAAAGCGCTGTCGCCGATTATGCGATCCAGCAACGTGAGAGGGATGGGAATTACCGTTATCAGCCAAACGAATTGTACGATTATATGGTACGCTCGCTGTTCAAGGGTCTTCTCCACAAGGATGATGCTTGTACCGTTCACTTCTCCAAACGCGGCGCGCAGGATCGAACTGCTGCGTTGCGCATGGCGCTGGAGATCACGCAGGAACAATTTGCCCGCCGATGGGGGATTCAAAGCAAGGCCGTCTTGAGCGTAGTTGCCCAGACTCCACCGCAAAGCGGCGGATTACAAGCTGTGGATTATTTTCTCTGGTCGTTACAACGATTTTACGAGCGTCGCGAGGATCGTTATCTTGACTTCCTTTGGCCACAATTCAGCCTGGTCTGGGACTTGGACGATAAACGAGAGCATCCTTACGGTCGTTATTACACACAAAAAAGGCCGCTAACAGTAGCGGCCCTTCAGGATAATAACTCGCCAGGGATATAGAATTGTGCAGACCGTAGTCCCACAATTTCACGGCATGGAGCCGATTTTTGTCCACTGGCAAGATGAGTATACCACACCTATCTTGCGCTGTCAAGAAATTTTTCACTCACGATAATCTACTTATGGGAGCTGCAAGCAAGACAATGAAATCACTCTCCACACTCGTAAACTCCGTTCCGGGCAGCGTGACTGCGGCGATGATGCAGAAGGGCCGCGAATTGGCCGCGGCTGGAAAAGATGTGATCAATCTGGCCGGGGGCGACCCGGATTTTGACACGCCCAAACACATCCAGGAAGCCGCCTTTGCCGCCATCCGCAGCGGGGATACCCACTACCCGCCCAGCTTCGGTTCGCCCGCACTGCTGGAAGCGATTGTGGGCAAATTGGCCCGCGAAAATAATGTGATCGCCACACCGGATCAGATTTTGGTGACGCCCGGCGCCAAGTGGGCTATCTTCGCCGGGCTGGCTGCCACCCTCAACCCCGGCGACGAGGTGCTGATCCTCGACCCGGCCTGGGTGAGCTATGCGCCGATGGTGCAGTTGAACGGCGGCGTGCCCGTGCATGTGGCTCTGCCCGCCGCCGAAAATTTCCGGGTGAGCGAGGCGATCCTGCGCCGCCACGTAACGGAAAAGACAAAGTTGTTGATGGCCTGTTCGCCCAACAACCCCACAGGCCGGGTTCTGCAACAGGACGAGATCGACGCCATTGTGAAGATCGCAGTAGAGTTCGATCTCTACGTCCTCAGCGACGAAATCTACGAACACATCATTTTCGACGGCCAGGTACACCATTCGCTGGCCGCACAGCCGGGGATGGCCGAGCGCACGCTGATCATCAACGGTTTCAGCAAAGCCTATGCGATGACCGGTTGGCGGCTGGGCTGGCTGGCCGCGCCCAAACCCATCGCCAAATTGGCCCGCTCCTACCAGACGCAGAGCATCACTTCGGCGGCCAGCTTTGCGATGGCGGCCGGGGTGGCTGCGCTCAACGGCCCCCAGGCGTGTGTACGTGAGATGACCGCTGCCTATGCCCAGCGCCGCACCTTTCTGTTGGACGCGCTCGACGAGATACCCGGTATCGAAAGCAGCCCGATTGAAGGCGCATTCTATCTCTTTGCCAAATTTACGAATACAGAGAAGGGCAGCCTCGCCATCTCCCAGACGCTGCTGGCGGACGGGCTGATCGCGACAACGCCCGGCATCGCCTTTGGCCAGGCCGGGGAAGGCTACGTCCGTTTCGCCTTCGCCACCCACATGACCGATCTGGAAAAGACCGTCGAGCGGCTGGCACGGATCGTACCGAATCTGTAGGGGCTGGGGATTGGGGATCAGAGACTGGGGGCTGGGAATGACCCGATCCCCGATCCCCAGTGCCCAATCCCCAATCCCCAACAAAGGCCGCCCAATGGACATCACCCCACTTCAATATGTGCTGGCCATCCTGGCCGGTATCACCGCCGGTATTATCAACACATTGGCGGGCAGCGGCTCCGCGGTGACACTGCCGATGCTTGTCTTTCTGGGGTTGGACGCAGGCGTTGCCAATGCGACCAATCGAATTGGCGTGGTTGTGCAAAATATCGCCGGTATCGCTACTTATCAACGCAGCAGAAAACTGGACATCGGCGGCTCATTCTGGCTGACTCTGCCCGCAATGCTGGGGTCGGTGGGGGGCACATATATTGCCACCATTCTGGATAACGACCAGATGGAGTATGCGATCGGTGGCATGATGGTACTCATTCTGATTACGATTCTGACCAACCCCGACAAGTGGCTGCGCAAACATTCAGAAGTAAAAGCCGGGCGACCTGGGCTGGGCGTGCTGGCGCTCTTTTTTGTGATTGGGGCGTATGGTGGTTTCTTGCAGGCTGGGGTGGGGGTCTTTTTGCTGGCGGCGATGGTGCTGGGCGCGGGCTACTCGATGGTGCATGCCAACGCCATCAAACTGGTGATTGTCCTGATGCTCACACTGGTAGCGTTGATCGTCTTTATCTGGTCGCCGGTGGAGATCAACTGGGGCATCGGTGGGCTGATGGCGGTGGGGCAGAGCATCGGGGCTTGGGCCGCGGCACGCTTTGCGGTCAGCGTACCCAACGCCAACCAATACGTGCGCTGGCTGCTGATTGTGGTGGTGATCTATTCGATTTTCAAGTTCTTTGGGATTCTCGATCTGCTGCTGGGGATGCTGTAACAAAAAACGACGGCGGACGATAGACCGCGGACCGCAAAGATGCACGCAACGCGGTCTGCCGTCCGTCGTCTGCCGTCTGTCTTATCCCATCGTCCACACCCGCGTCGGGGCGATTTTGTAGATGACCCGCGTGGCGTTGACAAGTGCGCTCGCTGGGTAGTCCCGGCCATTGTATTTGCGAGAGAGTTTGTGGATATGTTCTGTTCCGCCCTCTTCCGTAATCTCCACAACTTTGCCCTGGACGCCGATGTAGCGATAGGCGTTGTCCGGGTCCTGCACACTGAGGGCAATTTTCGGATTGTCGCGCATACTGCGATCTTTCTTGCGCCCTTTGGCGCTGTTGATAAGGATGTGTTCGCCGTCGTACTCCACCCAGACCGGCGTCACCTGGGGTATGTTGTTGTGGCTGGTGGCGACGTGGGCAAAACTCTTTTTCTCGAAAATATCCTTGTGGCTGTCGGGGATTTGTGTGATTGTCGGCCTCCTATGGGAAAACGAAAATAGAACCACAAAGACACAAAGAAATGCAAAAAACATCTCTTTTTCTTTCTTCGTGTCTTTGTGTCTTTGTGGTTAGAATGGCTATAGAGTACTCTCCTTTCATTTGTAAAACCGTATGGCTGACTTCATTTGTCTGGGCGGTCTGCGCGTTGACTATCTGATCAGCGCCGATGGCCGCGCCGCATCCGATATTTTTGGTGGCAACGCGACCTTTGCCGCGGTGGGTGCGCGCCTCTGGAGCGATGCGGGGCAGGTGGGGATTCTCGCCAAGTGCGGACCGTCTTTTCCCGCTGAATGGCTGGCCCAACTGGACAGCCACGGCATCGCCACCGGCTGCGTCATCCCCATCGCCGAAGCGGTGGACCAGCGCACCTTCTTTTCCCATTTTGCCGACGGCAAGCGCGATGAGGGCAACCCGGCCAGCCACTACCGGGCGTTGGGGCTACCCCTGCCCGATGGGTTGGCTGGCTATGCCCAGCCCAGCGCCGACGCGCAGGAAGCCAGTTACCGGCCACTACGCATAGACGGCGCAGAAGTGGCCCCAAATTGCTGGCCCGCCCGCGCCTTTCATTGCAGCCCTATTGATTGGGCGACCACCCGCTCCTGTCTGACAGCCGCCCGCCGCGCCGCAACGCCTCAACTGACCCTCGACCCCGGCCTCTGGATCGGTCAGCGCTCTGCAGCGGAAGTGGGCGCAGTGCTGGCTCTGTGCGACGCTTTTCTGCCCAGCGAAGCCGAAGCCCGCCTCTTCTGTGGCCCGCAAACCACCCGCCAAGAGATGGCCCGGAGACTGGCCGCGTTAGGCGCACCCGTCGTTGTTCTCAAATTGGGGGCGGAGGGCAGTCTGGTCTACCAGCGCGACAGCGACCGCTTCACCGCCATCCCCGCCGCGCCCGCCCGCGTGCTGGACGTGACCGGCGCGGGCGATGCTTTCTGCGGGGCTTTCGCCGTGGGCCTGAGCGAAACGGGTGATCCCGCGACGGCGGCCCAATGGGGCGCGGTGGCCGCCAGTTTTGTGATCGAAGGCTTCGGCGCGTTGCACGCGCTGGAGACAGCCACGCCAAACGAACGCAATGCACGACTGAGAGCGATTGCTCCCGATCCCTAATCTCCAATCCCCACTCCCTCGGAGAATTCCCATGCCCACACCCATTATCCTCGACGTTGACACCGGCTATGACGATGCCGTTGCTATCCTGATGGCTGCCGGTCATCCGGCGCTGCATCTGCTGGGCGTGACGACCGTCGCCGGCAACGCGTCCCTCGCCGTCACCACCGACAACACACTGCGCACGCTGGACGCCGCGGGCTATACGGATATCCCCGTCATCGCCGGCGCACACCGCCCGCTCCTGCGCGAACTGGGCGGCTCCACCGACGCCCAGAATCAACATTTTGGCTTTCCCCGGCAGCGGGAAGCCACGCCGGGCTACGCCGTGGATTGGCTGGTGCAGACAATTATGGCCTCGGCTGGGGATATCGTCCTCGTCCCCCTCGCCCCGCTCACAAACATCGCCCTCGCCCTACACAAAGAGCCGCGTATCGCCCGCAAGGTGAAGGAAGTTGTGCTGATGGGGGGCGCAGTACACGGGGGCAATATGTCGCCCGTGGCCGAGTTCAACATTTGGATTGACCCGGAGGCGGCGCGCAGCGTCTGGCAGGCGGGCTGGCCGATTACGATGGTGGGGCTGGACGTGACCGGGCGCGCCCTTATCCCGCCGGAGGATGCGGCGCGGGTGAAGGCGCTGCCCACGGCACGGGCAGCCATCACCGGCGAACTGCTCGACTTTTGCGTGCAGCGGGAGGTGCTGGGCTGGGGCAAGCCGGGTGCGCAGATTTTCGACGCCTGCGCGGTGGCAGCGGTCGTCGATCCGGGGATGCTGACGACGAAGCACTGCTTTGTGGATGTGGAGACGACTGGCACGCTCACCGCGGGGATGACCGTCTGCGATCTGGACGGGCAGACCGGTCACACACCCAACTGTCACGTCGGGCTGGACATTGACTACGCCCGCTTCTTTCGGGTGATGCTGGAGGGGCTGGGGGGATGACGGGAGGAAGGGAGGACAGGAGGACAGGAGGAAGGGAGGATGGGATTCCTCGTTCCCATCGCTCCGCGTGGGAACGTCTGGCTGACGCTCCGCGTCCCAGTGCGCTATTTGCGTCCAATCTTTTCTTTCAGCCACGCCAGACGCCGAGTGACTTCCCGCCTGTCTGCACCCAACGCGTAAGCCGCGCCGTAGCCTTCCACAACGAAACTGGCGCTGACTGTGGCCCAGAGTGCGGCTTCCAGCGGGTCGCCCGTTTTGAGCAGACCAGCCAGAAAGCCGCCGGCGTAGGCATCCCCCGCGCCGGTGGGATCGACGGCAACGACGGGCACAACGGGGATGTGATCGAAGCAGTCTGTCTGGGGCTGGTAGAGCAGAGAACCGGCTGCGCCCAGCTTCACAGCGACAGCGCTTTCGGCTACACTGCCCAGAACGCGGGCCGCCTGGCGCAGATCGACGCCCGCACCGAAAAGCTGGTAGACATCCTCCGCGCTGGGAAGAAGCGCAGTAAACCCGGCCAGTGCAGCCACTATCCGGTCTGGGTTCGCCAGAGTCGCTGGCGGCCCACCTTTCCAGTCGGCGTCCAGGCTGAAAAGCGTGCCCTTCTCTTTCCAGCCAGCCACGATCTGCGGATAGCGCAGGAATTCGTCTCCGGCGAAGTGGTAGGCCGGGACTGCGTTGTAGTCCGCGGGCAGACGGCTCAGGTCTACGTGATGGGCGCGCACGACGGACGGCGCTGAGAAACCGTCTATGTCGGGCAGAGAGTCCGCCAAAGCCGTTCCCGCAAAGTGGCGGCGGGGATTCCAGGCCACCCGTTCGCCGTCGGGCGCGTACTGTTGCGCCCAAACGACGGTCGAAGTATGCGGGTGGCGTTGCGCACCGCGCAGGTCAATGCCGGCCTGACGCAGCGGCTGCAAACGGGTCAGGTCAAAGTCGCAGCCAGCGCTGACAGCCAGCCCGACACGCAGCCCCCACAGCCACATCCCCAGCGCGGCGTAGACACCTTTGCCGCCCAGCAGGTGCAGATGGGGCTGGCCGTCCGCGTCCAGAATGTAGTCCAGCGTCAGGTCGCTGATAGAAACCGCGTCCAAGAGTCTGTCTGGTGTGCGCAATGTGCATTGTCCCGAAAATGCGTGAAACGTGAAACGTGAGATCGCCGGGTGTTGTTCACGTTTCACGTTTCTACAGCGAAGGTTCCCAGCTTTCCAAAGGTATTTCCATGTCCATCAATTTCGCCGCCATGGCCGGTCTGATCATTGATGATATTGTACTCCCAACTGGTGAAACACGCATGGGCGTGCCCGGCGGATCGGGCACCCACAGCGTCTGGGGGATGCGCATCTGGTCCGAGAGCGTAGGATTGCTGGCCAGCTACGGCGCGGACTGCCCGGCAGAAATTCTGGCTGCCTTCGATCAGGCCGGGATTTTGTTGCAGCGGGCCGCGGCCAACCCGGAGCCGACGCCCCGCTGCTGGCAGGTCTTCGAGTTCAACCAGCACCGCACGGAGATTTTCCGCACCTCGGAGGCCGATTTCTACCGTCTGCAACCGGTGCTGACCGACATTCCTGCTGCCTGGCAAAGCGCGGCGGGCTTCCATCTGCTCCACGAGGCCAAAGATATGGCTGCGCTGGCCCACTTTTTGCGCGCGGGTGGGGTGGGCTGTCTGCTGGCCGAGCCGCCGCCTACCGACTTCACACCGGAGCATCTGGACGCCTTCGCCGCTTTTCTGCCATTCGTAGAGGTCTTCTCCCCCAACTGGGAGGAGTCGGCCCAACTCCTGGGATTTGACGATCCAGACGACATTGTATCCCGTTTTCTGGAAATGGGCGTGCCGGTGGTGGCCCTGCGTATGGGCGCGGCGGGGTCACTGGTGGCGACGCGTTGGAAACGTTGGCGCATCCCCGCGCTTGCCGTGCCAGTGGTGGACGTGACCGGCGCGGGCAACAGCTATTGCGGCGGCTTTCTCGTCGGCTATGCCCAGACGGGCGATCCCCACGTCGGCGGACTCTACGGCGCGGTCTCGGCCAGTTTTACGATTGAGCAGTTCGGGCTGCCGGTGATTGACCGGACAACGACGGCGCGGGCAAAGCAGCGGCTGATCGATCTACAACAGAGGTGAAAGACCCGCCAGGTTGCGGAAAACTTGGCGGGTCTGGTCGGTTTTTTAATTCTATGCGAATTTTGTGCTATACTATTAAGAGTTTGTCCAGTTTACGCGGCACGCATGAATGGGGAGTTATGGCAAGCAAACACAAAAAGGGTCGCAATCGCTCCGCGCAGCCCCGTCCTGTAACGAGCAAACCGATTCTGGACTATTCCACTGCGCTGGAACGCGCCCGCCGCGCCCTGGAACAGAATCAGGCCGACTCTGCCAAATTCTACGCGGAAAAAGCGCTGGAATTTGTCAGCGCCGACCGCACTTCGCCGGCCGCTCGCGTTGCCCAGCAATTTCTGGCCGAAGCCCATTTCCGCCAGGCTGCCGCTGCCCCGCTGCCGCAGGATCAAGAGACCCATCTCAACGCGGCGCTGGTCTTGGCCCCCCAAGAAGCCCGTTTTCATTTTCACCGGGCGGTCGCGCTCTTCCGGCAGGCGCGCTTGGCCGACGTCAGCGCGGCCCTGGACAAAGCCGCGGGACATCCCGGCGTGGCTTTCGTGGGCGCTCTGCTCCGGCTTGCCAACGGGCAGACGTGGGAAGAAAAGGGACTTACGCCGGATGAAGCCAGTAGCCTGCGTCTCCTCAACGCCGTTCGCCAAAATAAACCAGCGCGTTCTCTCCACGAACTGGCCCAACAATCTATGCTCGCCTCCCACGAAATCTGGCAGGCGCTGATTGACCTGCGCTCCGACGCCAACTCTGTCACGCCCGAGCATCTGCAAAAGTTGGCCGGGCCGCTGGTCAGCAGCGAGGCGCAGGGGATTCTCCACTATTACGCGGGAGTTGCCGCGCTGGGCCAGGGGCGCAAGCAAGAGGCCGCGGCTGCGTGGGGTATCAGCGCGGCCAGCGGTTGGAGTTCCCCCTGGCTTACAGAAAACAATGAATATCTGGGGCGGGAAGATGTGATCGCGCTGGCCCAGGACGAAAAGTGGGAGGAGATTGTCAAATTGGCTGAGCGGATTTCCGGCTCCGTCAACGACCGCATTCTCTCCGAAACCATCGGCACGGCCTATTTTGTGCTGGGCTATCAGGCGGCAGAAGCAGCCAATTGGGGGAAGGCGGCTGGTCTGCTGCGCGCGGCGAGCAAATACGTGGGCGGACGCACCCTCTCTCAAAACCTGGCGCTCTGTGAAGAAGCGCTGGAGCGTTGGGACGCCGCCGGCGACGCCTGGCGCGAGATGGCGCGCCGCCGTCCCCGCTCGGAAAACCACCCGGACTATATGACCGATGCGCAGGTGGCCTCGATCTGGGTTCATGCCGCCGAATGTTACGACCGGAGCGAATACGTCAACGAAGAAGTCCTCAATTGTCTGCGCACGGCTGTCAAATATGCCGAGGACGACATTGACGTGCGCACAAAGCTGGTGGATGCCTTGCTGGAAGCGGACCGCGAGGAAGCGGCGGAAAATGAACTGGTGCGCATCCTGGAGATTGACGAGAATCATATCCCCACTCTGTTGCGTCTGGCCCACATCGCCACCGAGAAGTGGGGCGGGCAGCCTATTCCCCTCTTCCGGCGTGTGCTTGCCCTCGAACCTGACAATCAGGAGGCGCGCGACAGCCTGGCCGATCACTATCTGCGCCAGACAACACCGATGCGCGGCCCCTCACAGAATCTCTTTGGTCGTCTGTTGGGCGGAGAAGCATTTAGCCGTCTGTTGGGTATGGGCGAGGAGAGACCACCGATCAAACTCTTGAAGGAGGCGCTGCAAGATCTGCCCGGTCACCCGCGCATTCTGCTGACGCTGGGTCTGCAATACCGGGAAGCGGGCAAAAAGAAAGAGGCCAGCGCCACGCTGCAAGAAGCCTATCGGGTTGACCCCAAACACATCGAGACGGCTGGAAAAGTCATGCACGAGATGCTCCATCTCAAAGAATTTAGCGTTGTGGAAGAGATGATAACCGAAGTTCGCGAGTTGCCCACCCTGTTGATGGGTTTCTGGGTCAGCCAGGGCGCGCAGGTGTTGACGTGTAAACTAGGGGATAGCTGGGCCATGCGTTTCTTTGAGGAGAGCTTGCTGTTGGCCGACAAAAAACGCGGCGACAACAGCCGTCCTAGCGCGCTGGTGCAGATTATTGATGTCACCTTCGAGAACAACGCCAGCGCCTTGACCGAAGTCTTTTTGGAACGGGTGCGTAACGAGATGCCGGAGAGTGGGATTCTGGAGTATACCGAAGCGCGTATCGTTTTTAGAGAGACCAAAGACGGCAAAAAAGCGCAACGTCTGTTACACAAGGCCAAACGAATGGCGGAAAAAATGGGGGACCCGGCGCTGAGCAAAGAGATGAATGATCTCGAAGCGCTCTTTTCTGGGCGACGAAACCCGTTGATGGATATTCTGCGTGACTTTGGAGGCGACGATGTCCCTGACTTCTTCTAAGCCGAACGTGGACCCCTATCGGGTTCTGCAAATCGAGCGGCGGGCCGACGAAAGCGCCATCAAAAAGGCCTATTTTCGTCTGGTGCGTCAATATCCGCCTGAGCAGGAGCCGGAAAAATTCCAGGAGATCCGGATCGCCTACGACCTGCTGCGCACGCCGGAAAGCCGGGCCAAGATCGATCTTTTCCTGCTGCAACCGCCGCCCAGCCTGCCCAACCGCCGCCGCCCCACTTATGATCTGTCGGTGCATAGCGCGGATCTCGACAAATTGGCCCTGGAATTGGGGCTGGCCCGCTATGCGCCCCAGCGTGATTTCAGCGTGCCATCCATGCCAGCGCGGGAGTAGCCCATGCACGCAATAGAGAACATTTTGGATTGGGATGCACGGCTAGCGTCAGCGCCCAGTTCCGAACCGGTAGCGTCAGCGCCCGGTTTTGCCAACGACAGCCAGCCGGATGTGGACCCCCAAAGCCAGGGTCATCTTTTTTATCTGAGGAGTCAGAACGAAATTCTGCAGGAGCAGTTGGCCCAGCTGCTGGAAGAAACCCAGGAACACGGCGCACAGGTGGCGGCGCTGACCTACCACTTTACCGGGGACACGGCCAGCGCCGCCCGCCACGCACAGCAGGTCGAACTCGTCACCCGGCTGGAAACCCTGCAGGAGCAGTTGGATGAACTGAACAAAACGGTGACAAAACTGAGCCGTTCCCAGTTCAAATCCAACACATTGACTGAAAGCCGGGAGCAGCAGGTTGCTGACTCTCTCTCCACTTTGCAGGAGATCGCCACCCGCCGCGACGAGATCGCCGTGCAACGGGAGATGGCCCAGCAGCGCCGTCTGGCCCAGATACGCAGCGAGGCCCGGGGCGCGCTGGCCGTTGAGCTGCTGCCCAGCCTGGACGGGCTGGAACTGGCCCTGGAACACGGCCCGCAGATAGTGGCAGAGCAGCGCCGCCGCGAAGAAGCCGCACGCGTCGAACATCTGCGCCGCCAGCAGACACCCCAACCCAGCGTCTGGTCCAAAGTGCGCCGGGTCTTTGGCGAGCAGGGGCCAGAGACGCCGCCCGCCGCGTTGCCCGCTGTGGCCGGGGAGATGTCTGACACGCTCAGCGGCTGGTTGCAGGGATTGGGTCTGGTGCGGGATCGCTTTGTGGCGCTCCTCGCCAAAGAGTCGATCCAGCCCATCGACGCGCTGGGCAAACCCTTCGATCCCCGGCTGCACGTGGCCGTGGGCGGGGAAGAACGGAGCGATGTGGCGGCCAATACAGTCGTCTCTGTTCTGCGCAAGGGTTACATCCAGGGCGATACGTTCGACAAGCTCAGTACAAGTCGGGTGTTGCGCTACGCCGAGGTGCTGGTCTCGCGTGCGCCTTAGAACACGGATAACAGAATTGACGGGTTTGACCGATTCGCAAGTCACGCTTAATGCGACAAGAGGTATGAAAAACACAATGAGTACAAAAGTTTTGGGTATTGACCTGGGCACAACCAATTCAGTGGTGGCGATCATCGAGGACGGCCAGCCGCGCATCATCCCGGTGGGGGGCGAGCGCTTGCTGCCTTCGGTGGTGGGACTCGACAGCAACGGCAGCCTGCTGGTGGGTCGCCACGCCTACAACCAGTGGGGCATTGCGCCGGAGCGCACTGTGCGTTCCATCAAGCGGCTGATGGGCAGCGGCAAGAGAGCCGAGATGGCGGGCACAAGCTACACGCCGCAGGAAATCTCCGCCTTTATCCTGCGCCGCATCCGCGAGGCCGCCGCGGCCTATCTGGGCGAGGATGTGCAGCGGGCGGTGATTACGGTGCCCGCCTATTTTAACGAACCCCAGCGCCAGGCCACGATTGAAGCGGGCGAGATTGCCGGTTTGCAGGTGGAGCGCATCCTCAACGAACCGACCGCGGCGGCCCTGGCTTATGGCTACGGGCGGGACAATGGCAGTGAACCCCTGCGCGTGTTGGTTTATGACCTGGGCGGCGGCACCTTTGATGTCTCTATCATCGAATTGGATGGGGAGATTGTGGATGTGATCGCCACCGCGGGCAACAACCACCTGGGCGGCGACGATTTCGATCAGCGGCTGGCCGACCTGCTGGCCGACGAATTCGAGCGCGATCACAAAATTGACCTGCGCCAAAACCACCAGGCCTGGGCGCGCCTCTGGCGGGCGGCCGAAGAAGCCAAAATCGAGCTTTCCTCCCTGCCCTACGCCACCATCAATCTGGAATATATCGTTGCCGACAAAAAGGGGCGCCCCCTGCACATCCAGCGCGAGATCGAGCGCCAGGAATTTGAGGGGCTGATCAGCGATCTGTTGGATGGCACCCTCGACGCCATTGACCAGGCCCTGACGGACGCCAAGCTGGGCGCGGACGACCTGGACCGGGTGCTGCTGGTGGGCGGCTCTACCCGCATCCCCGCGGTCTGGTCGCTGGTTACCGAGCATCTGGATCAGGAACCCCACGCCGAAATTGACCCGGACGCGGCGGTGGCGCTGGGCGCGGCCGTACAGGCGGGCATCGTCGCTGGGGAGAAGATTGACGCCATTCTGGTGGACGTGACGCCCTTCTCGCTGGGCCTCGAGACAGCTACCATCAGCCGCGGGCGACTCAAAGACGATCACTTTGTGCCGCTGATCCGGCGCAACAGCGCCGTGCCTGTGCAGAAAAGCGAAATGTTCAATACGATCTTTCCCGGCCAACATGCGATCCACGTCAAAGTCTATCAGGGCGAAAACAGCATCGCTTCGGAAAATGTGCTGCTGGGCGACTTTATGTTCGACGAACTGAAGCCCAACCGCGGCGACGGTCTGACGGAGGTCACTGTCAATTTTCAACTGGACATCAACGGCATTCTGAATGTGACTGTCATCGATCGGGCCGGTCGCAAACAGATTTCGGAGCAGATGAAGGCCAGCCGCCAGCGGCTTAGCCCGGAGGATATCGCCCAGAGTCAAGCCAAACTTGCCCTGACCTACGCCGGCGCAGAGGACGAAGACGAGGACGAGGTGGTTGTCGATCCCGGCGTCCACGCCCTGCTGGAACGGGCCGCCAAAATATTGGCGGCCCCGGGTGTGGACGCGGAACTGGCCGCAGATATCAGCGAAGTGGTGATTGCCATCCGCGAGGCTGTGCAGGACGGGGACGACGAGGCCGTGGAAGAACGCTGCGATGAGCTGATCGACCTGCTCTTCGAGGCGGAAGAGTAAAACGATTGGGTATTACGGAAGCAATCTCTAATTTCTAATCGCCAATCGCCAATCCCATTCTTATTCCGGCCCCGCCACCACCAGCGTATAAACATCGGCGCGCAGGTATTTGGCCGCCACCCGCTGCACATCCGCGGCGGTGATGGCGTTGATATTGTCGGCGTAGCGGTGTAGATAGTCCAACCCCAGCCCATACCACTCCATATTGAGCAACTGGGAGGTCACGCCGTCGTTGGTTTCCAGGGCCAGGGGCAGACGACCGGTCATATTGGCTTTGCTATCGGCCAGCTCCTCGTCGCTGACCGGCTCTGCGCCCAGACGGGCAAACTCGGCGCGGATGCTCGCCACGGCCAACTCCACATTGGACGGATTCACCCCCGCCGCGGCCAGCCAGGGGCCAGGGCCAATGTCCGTATCCAGCATACTGTAGCTGTAGTAGGCCAGCCCCTGCTCCTCGCGCACCACCTCGCCCAGACGCCCCATCATTCCAAATTGGCCCAGAATGCTGTTCGCCACCTGCACCGCAAAGTAGTCGGGGTCGGAACGGGCAATCGCCAGCGAACCGATCAGAATGTCCGACTGGACTTTGCCGGGCATAGCAACCGACTCTTGACGGATGCCGGTTTGGGGAATCACTGGGGGCAGGTTTTGCTGGGGAGCAGAACCGCTCCAATCGCCCAGATGGGTGGTGATCAGTTCGACAACTGCATCGGTGGAGACATCCCCGCTGACGACGACAATCGCGCCCTGTGGCCCGTAGTTGTCGCGATGAAAGGCGACCACATCTTCGCGGCTGATGGCCTGGATCGTCCCTGGATAGCCGGAGCCGGGCCGCCCGTAGGGATGATCGCCGTAGAGCAGTTCGTGAAAGCGCTTATGGGCCACGCTGCGCGTATTCTGCTCCCGTTCCTGCAAACGCACCAGCCATTGACCGCGTACCCGCTCCATCTGCTCGGCGGGAAAGGTGGGGCGGCGCAGCAGATCGGCCAGCATTTCGACCATCCGGGGGAAATCCTCGGCCAGACTTTCCGTGCTGAAACTGGTCTGGTGATCGCCCGCGCCCGCACTGATGCTGGCCCCCACCGATTCGATTGTCTCGTTGAAGGTGTCAAAATCGTAGCGGCTGCTGCCCCGCGTGAGCAGAGAGGCGGTGAAGGCGGCCAGCCCGGCCTTTTGTGCGGACTCGTGGACACTGCCCACAGGCAGATAGCCGTCCAGAACGACGACGGGCGCGGCGTGGTTTTCGCGCACCAGCAGCGTAATGCCGTTGCTCAGTTGGGTGCGAAATACATTGTCCGGGCCGGGAAAGGCGTGATTGGTTGTGTTTGTCATAAAATGGATACCGTTGCCTGGGAATTTGGATTGATAGTTGAATCATTTGTAGGGGCGCTGCTTGCTGCGCCCGGCACACCAG
>CAMDEX010000045.1 GCA_945897075.1 Litorilinea aerophila | reverse complement strand
CTGCTTCATCCCGCCGGAGAGCGCGCCCACAGCCTTCTTCTCCTGACCGGTCAGCCCCACCTGGGCCAGGACAACCGGAATGCGCTCGTCACCCACGTCTTTCAGCCGGGCATAGAAGCGGCAGCTTTCGGCCACGCTGAGGTCGTTGTGAAAGGCGAGTTCCTGGGGCACATAGCCCAGAAAGTGGCGCGCGGTGCGCCCATCTCGGCGCAGGTCGTAGCCGTTCAGATGCAGTTCGCCTTCGCTGGCGAGCAGGCCGAGCAGACATTTCAGCACAGTCGTCTTGCCCGCACCGTTGACGCCCCACAGGGCCAGCGACGTGCCGGCGGGCATGTCGAAGCTGAGAGCGTCTACTGCGGTGATGGTTTCGTCGCTCCACCAGGCCCGGCCCGGGCGGGGATAGCGTTTGGTGAGGTTGCGAATGGAAAGCATAGGGGAATCCTTAGGAAAGGAGGGATTGGGAGATTGGGGGATTGGGGATTGGGGATTGGGGATTGGACGCCGATTCTCCGATCTCCAATCTCTAATCCCCAATCCCCTCGTCTGCGAATACCCAATATCCAATATCTGATTTGCCCACCAAATATGGCCAGCGCGCCCAACAGCAACCCCGCGGCCAGCCAGCCGATGCGGGAGGGGGTCTGCTCGGCGTGCAGGGGAGTGGCGGGCATTGTGGGGGTCATTTGGGGCTGCTGATCGGTCAGTTTGGGCTTGGGCTTGATGATGGGGAAGGCTTTGGCGGCAAAGTCTATGGCCTGCTGGGCCGGGCTAAAGTAGAAAAGCTGCAAATTGGGCTGACGGTCCGTCATATTCTCAAAAAGGCTTTCGGCGTGATAGGCGATATCGCCCACACCCTCGCCAGCCGCGTCGTAACCCACATAATCGCTCCAATAGTTGCCATCCCAGCCGTTGCCGCCCAGCTCGTCGCCGGGGTTGCTGCCGCCGCCCTTCACGCCCACCTGTTCCAGATTGTCCAGGAAAGTATTCTGGCGCAGGATATTGCGTTTGATGGCGGGCATCATCAGCACGCCGGTGTCGTTGAAAGCCAGGACGTTGCGCTCGACGGTGTGGGTGATATTTACGCTGCTGGGCGAGTTGTCAAAAAAGAGGCCTACTCGGTTGTCCAGGTAGTAATTGTCATGGACTGTCAACCCGTCCATCTCCTTCAAGGCCAGACCGTAGCCGCTCGGTCCTCGATTTTTCTGAAAAGTATTGCCTTCGATTACCCCGTTTTTGCTGGACATCAGGTAGGCGCCCACGGAATTGTCAGAGAGGATATTCCCCTCCACATGGATGCCGTCGGTGAACATTGTGTGGATTCCGTAGCGGTTGTTGTGAAAAATGTTGTTGCGAATGGTTGCGTTGTGGCTGAAATAGAAGACAGCGTCGCGCACGCTTTCCACCCGGTTGTCTTCCAACAGACAGTCGTTGCTCTCCCAAAGGCGGATGCCATCCCCCCGGCGGGCGATATCCAATTGCATACCGCCGATAAAATTCCCACGCAGGATCAGTCGGTGGGCGTTGCTGGCCTGAATGCCGAAGAGAACGTTGACAATCTGGCTGTTGAGAATCTGCACATCGGCGGCGTGGACGTAAATGCCGCTGTCTTCCCGTTCCAGTTTGTCGCCGCTGTTGCGCACCACCAGGTTTTCCACGATGACATTGGCTGCGTTGATGGTCAGCACCGTCCCCGCCCCCTGGCCATCCAGAATCGGTCGGCTGCCGTCCACAGCGAGCGCGCCGCGCAGGTGCAGCGGCTTGTCAATCGTCCACAAGCCGGCGTAGACGCCTGCGGGCACATCGATCACTGCGCCCGGCAGGGCCGCGGCAAGCGCGGCGGACAGGTCGAAAGGGATGGTCTGCGCCCCGCCTGTCGCTGCAAAAAGAAAAAAGCAGAGTACGCCGATCAACGCAGAGAAACGCAGATAGAGAGAGAAGTGTCGTCGGTCGAATTTCATCGAATATCGTCTTTCGGGCAAAGAGTAGTTTTCAGTAATCGGTTATCAGTAAGTGTATCACGATCACGACACTGTTCACTGATTACTGCTCACTTCTTTCCGCTGCCTGGCGCGCCACCCGCCGGTAGTGCAGACCAAAAGCGACCAAAACGGCCGCGGCCAGGGCCAGATACCAGCCCGCTTGCAGTACCGCTGTCGTGCTGAATTGTCCGACGTGACCCGTGCCCAGCACAGCCGGGGTAAAGGCTTTAACAGACGAGGAGAGCGGCGCTTTCGGGTCCAGATTGTTGCCGTAATACCAGAGCCAGACCCAGAGGTCAGCGAGAAAGATAAAGGGAAATGTCATGGCCGGG
This sequence comes from Litorilinea aerophila, assembly GCA_945897075.1. Classification (GTDB taxonomy): domain Bacteria; phylum Chloroflexota; class Anaerolineae; order Caldilineales; family Caldilineaceae; genus JACQGT01. The sequence continues at coordinate 28,021 of CAMDEX010000045.1, read as the reverse complement.
ATGGCGAAGACGGCCAGCCATTTGCTGTGGATGAAGGCCACGCCCACAATCATCAGGCCAATCACAACCATCGCAATCGGCGCAATGGCCCGCTCGATCTCGGCGGCGTCGCCCAGCGGACGCATACCGATGTAGTGGTTCAGCCCGTCAATCTCGGCCACGTCGCCTTCCATGTGGTTGACGTAGACAGTCACGAATAGCCCACTGGGGTATTGGGGCGCGTTGAGGCGCATCCTCCAATAGGGGAGAAAGGTGGAGATCGCCAACACCGCCGCGGCTGCGATGAGCAGGACCGTACTCAGGCGAAAACTGGGCTGGCGCGAGATGCGGGCAATGGCGGAGAGTTGTTCGCTCTCGCCCGGTTTGGCAGTTTTGCTGGTTGATTCTACGGCGCTCATCGGCTACTCCGTCTGCTATGGGTGCGTTCCCGCCGGAATGGGACGGGAACGGATGATTGTCTGTCGGTTCCAGTGTAGGGGAAGGTGCGTCGTTTGGCTGCGACTTTTGTCTCAGGTGTGGGACGGGTGCTTGGGGTTCATCGGCGGATCTGATACAATTCACAGCAGAGTTCTATCACTTGATCTGGTGTGGCGCAGGTTGCTTTACCCAAAGATTGGCAGCAAAGATGGCAAGAGACATCTATCACAACACTGTGCGCGATGCGCTTATAGCGGATGGCTGGACAATCACCAATGACCCGTTCCCTATCGTTTTTGGTGGTCACAATATGTATGTTGGTTTAGGGGTGGAACGGATGTTGGCCGCCGAGCGTGGAAACCGCCATATTGCGGTTAAAGTCAAGAGTTTTGTAGGGGGATCCGAAGTCGACGATTTGGGACTGGCCCTCGGCCAATATATGCTGTACCGTGGGCTGATGCAGGAAGAAGATGCAGAGCGGACGTTATATCTCGGAGTTTCTCGCAAGATATTCGAAGGTCTGTTCCAACAACCACTGGGCCGGTTTACGAGTGAGGAGTTCCATGTGAAGATGCTTGTTTTTGATCCGGATGAAAGAGCGATTCACAGATGGATCGAATAGCGGAGTATCGCCAAATTATCAAAAAAATTATTACCCAATACGCCCAATTCCCCCCAGCTTACGGCGTTGTTGACATCGAAACCATCCTCGACGAAGCCAACGACCACTACGAAATGATGTACGTGGGCTGGCAGAAGCACCGGCGGGTACACGGCTGCGTGTTGCACATAGACATCCGCGGTGGCAAAGTCTGGATTCAACACGACGGCATCGAAGAGGGCGTGGCCGAAGAATTGGTGGAGGCAGGCATCCCCCGCGATCAGATTGTGCTGGCCTTTCATCCTGAAGATGTACGACAGTACACGGACTATGCAATTGCGTAGACGGGCGAGGAGCAGGGCACAGACGCCGCAGAGGACGCCATTTGTGGGCGTCCTCTTGTATTTTCAGGCAGTCGCCGCAAGCTAACAGCCCACACAGCCGCGGATGTAGGAAACGCGGATAGCTGATGTACCGGCGCAGAAATCCGCGCCTCCTGAATCCGCGGCTGTGAACCGCTGCCTGAGCAGTTGCCCTGAATTCTTGCCTAAAGCGTGAAATGACTTTATAGTAGGCTGATTGAACTGGCATCAATCGGTTGCAGAGGATAGGAACGCACAGTGGATAGCCTTACAGAAACAAAAAATGAAGAAGCCGTAGAATCTCTGGACTTTATTCGGGAAGCGGTGGTCGAAGACACTGCGACCGGTCGCTTCGGCGGGCGGGTGCAGACCCGCTTCCCCCCGGAGCCAAACGGCTATTTGCACATCGGCCACGTCAAAGCGATTGCCATTGATTTTGGTGTGGCGCAACAGTTCGGTGGCATCTGCAACCTGCGCTTTGACGACACCAACCCGGAGAAAGAAGATCAGGAATATGTGGACGGCCAGATCGCGGATTTGGCCTGGCTGGGCTTTGCACCGGCCAACATCTACTACGCCTCCGACTACTTCGACCAGTTGTATGCGTGGGCCGTGGGGTTGATCAGCCAGGGCAAGGCTTATGTGGACGATTTGACTGCGGACGAGATGCGCGCCTATCGCGGCACGCTGACCGAGCCGGGGCGCAACAGCCCCTATCGGGATCGCCCTATCGCCGAGAATCTGGACCTCTTCGCCCGCATGAAAGCGGGTGAATTCCCCGACGGCAGCCGAGTCCTGCGCGCCAAAATTGATATGGCGTCCGGCAATGTGAACCTGCGCGACCCGGCGATGTATCGCATCCGCCATGCCGAACACCAGCGCACGGGCGACAAATGGTGCATCTACCCGATGTATGATTGGGCGCACGGTCAGTCCGATTCCATCGAGGGTGTCACCCACTCGCTCTGCTCCCTGGAATACGAGGATCACCGCCCCCTCTACGATTGGTATCTGGACCAGTTGGAGGAGTACCACCCGCGCCAGATCGAATTTGCCCGCCTCTTTATCACCCACACGCTGTTGAGCAAGCGGGTGCTGATGCGGCTGGTCAACGATGGGCAGGTGGATGGCTGGGACGATCCCCGTATGCCGACGATTGTGGGGATGCGTAGGCGCGGTGTGCCGGCCAAAGCGTTGCGCGACTTCGTGGAGCGGGCGGGCGTCTCCAAAACCAACAGCACCGCGGATATTGCCCTTCTGGAATACTACATCCGCCAGGAGCTAAATCTGATTGCGCCGCGTGTGATGGGCGTGCTGGAGCCGCTAAAAGTTGTGATCACCAACTATCCCGCAGGCGAGGTGGAATGGCTGGAAGCGGTCAACAACCCGGAGGACGCAAGCGCCGGGACGCGGCAGCTTCCCTTCAGCCGGGAACTTTACATTGACCGCGACGATTTCCAGGAAGCGCCCCACAAGAAGTTCTTCCGTCTCGCTCCCGGCCAGGAGGTGCGTCTGCGCTACGGCTATTTCATCACCTGTACGGATGTGGTGAAGGATGACGGCGGCGCAATTGTCGAGCTGCGCTGTACCTACGACCCGCAGACGAAGGGCGGTTACGCCCCGGACGGGCGCAAGGTGAAAGGGACGATCCACTGGCTTTCCGCGCCCCACGCGCTCAACGCCGAAGTGCGGATGTACGACCGCCTCTTTGCTGCGGAAGACCCCGGCGCGTATGCAGATTTTCAGGCAGCGATCAACCCGAATTCCCTGCACATCATCCGCAACGCAAAAGTCGAGGCGTCCCTGGCCGACGCCGCGCCCGAAGCCGTCTTCCAATTTGAGCGCAAGGGCTATTTCTGTGTGGACAGCAAAGATTCCCGGCCCGGTGCGCTCGTCTTCAACCAGACGATTGGGCTGCGCGATTCCTGGGCCAAAATCCAGGGCAAAGGAGAATAGACGATGCAAGCCATTCGACAGATTGCGCAGGTGGTGGATCGCCGGGTGACAATTAATCTGCCCGCCAGTTTTTCGGCAGAGCAGGTGGAAGTAATCGTCCTGCCGGTGGAGGCGACGAATAGACAAGCCACACCCCTAGATCCGGCTGTACAGGAGTTTTTGGAGCTGGATACGTCCGCTTTTACGTCTGTACAGTTGGAGGCGTATGCGCGGGCAAGTAGGCTCTTGCGCCGTGGGCGGCGTCCCGACGAACCGCGCATTTTGGGTATTTTTGCCGGATTGGTAGAGGTTGCTGACGATTTTGACGCTCCACTGGAGGATGAAGAACTCTGGTGGGGTTCTGAAACTGACGAGTACGGAATCAGCTTACCCCAATGAAAATATTGCTCGATACCCATATATTTATTTGGATGGTCGTAAGACCGCGCAGGTTGTCACAGCGACTGTATGATGCGATTCTGGATCCGACGAATCGGATCGCTCTGAGTATTGCCAGTATGTGGGAAATGCAGATCAAATATCAACTTGGCAAACTGGAATTGCCGGCGTCTGTGCCAAACTTTGTGACAACACAAATGAATATAAATGACATCCAGACGCTCACCGTGCTGGATGAACACATTTGGGCATTGGACAATCTGCCGCTGCATCACCGCGACCCCTTCGACCGGCTGCTGATCGCCCAAGCGATTGTGGAAGGCTACCAGCTTGCATCTACGGACGTCGTATTCCGGCACTATCCCGTGGAACTCTTTCCTGGCTAGTACCTTACCGATGATGTTCTTGTTTTTTGCGAGAAAAGAGAGATTCTTGTAAACACGGATGGAAAGGAACGCGGATTTTTCTGATCTGTGTTCCTTTCCATCCGTGTTTACAGCCATCTTTGGTTCTGGCTTTGCCAAGTCAGCGACTTCTACAAATCTCCAAGAGCGGTCATCGGCATCTGTCGTGGCCGCTTTTTTGTTGTTTGTCGTGGGCTTCAGTCTGTGCTAGAGTAATCCCGTGCTTCAGCCTAGATGACAGGAGGAACCTTCGATGGACGAGACAGAAACCATCACAATCGTAGCTACCGAGACCGCCCAATCCAAAAGCCTGACCCGGGGCGGCGTCCCGGAGGCGGCCATCCGCCAGACCGTCGAGAAGTCGCTCTCGGTGGAGGCGCTCTCGGCCAGCTTCAACAGTTTTATCAACGGCCTGCGCAAAGTGCTTAATGTCGAGCAGGCCACAGTGGGTGATCTGGTGCTGGACGAGATCGTTTTCAGCGTCGAGATCGGGGCCAACGGCGAATTCAAACTGCTCGGCACAGGGGTCAGCGCCAACGCCAACAGCAGTCTGACCTTTACCCTGCGCCGCAAGAGCAAAGCGTAACGGATGATATTGGGTATTGGATATTGCGTAAGGCGACGACACATCGAAATACCCAATACCCCAATATCCTCTTTTTCTTTTTCTTCTTTCCAGGAGGCGAAAAATGTCCAAGCGTGCATTGCTGGTGGGGATCAACCAGTTCAACCGGGCGGATTGGCTGTTGCGCGGCTGTGTCAACGACACCCAGGCGATGGCCCAACTGCTCAAAGACTATTACAGCTACCAGAGCGACGAAATTTACACGATTTTTGACAAGGACGCTACCGCAGAAGGCATTCGGGCTGGGCTGGCCTGGCTCTTCAGCGGTTACGCCAACGACGGCAGCGATGTGCGTCTCTTCCACTTCGCCAGCCACGGCGCACAGTTAGCGGCCAATGCGGAGAACGACGCCGAGGGTGACAAACTGGACGAGGTGATCGTCCCCCACGACCACGACTGGAACCGCCCCTTCACCGATGATGAGTTGCGGCAGACCTTCGCCCAAATCCCCGACCGCGTCAACTTCACCTTTGTGGCCGACTGCTGTCACAGCGGCAGTATCAACAAAGACCTCTTCCCCGTGGAGATGGATGTGCGCGCCCGCCGCGTCGATCCCCCGGCGGAAATGCAGGCCCGCATCCGCGCTCTCAACGATGCGCGTTTCAGCGCAGAGGCGCAATGGGTGGAAACAGAGTATAACCGGGCGCTGGAAGGACTCACCTTTGGCGAGCGGCAGGTGAAGGGACGGGGATTGAAAGAGAATCTCAAAGCGCTCTTCTTCGCAGAAAAGAAAAAGAAAATGGTCGGGAGCGATCCCCACGTCCTCCTGGCCGCCTGCGAGGATGTGCAGACCGCCGCCGACGCTTTTATCGAGGGCAGCTACCGGGGCGCGTTCACCTGGTCGCTGGGCAAGGCCATCGCCGAATCGAATGGACAGATCACCTACGGCGACCTGCACGCGCTTTCCGTCAAAGCGTTGAAGACGGGCGGCTACAGCCAGAATCCGCAACTGGTCTGTGAGGACGAGTGGCGGGGGCAGCGCTTCCTGGCTCCGTTGGGGTAGTGAACAGATAGTGAGCAGTGAACAGTAATCAGTTCTTCATGCACTATCGATCGCCACGGCGGATGAAAAAGTCCCCGGCACTTTCTCTCCCAGCGGGCCTGTAGATGAAGTACCCGTCAGCCAAGTGCGTGAAGTGCCGGGGACTTTTTTCAGGGCAGTGGGTGTCCGCACGTCCCTGCTGATTACTGCTCACTGCTCACTTCTTCGCTCCCATCCACTCGCGCAGTACCCGCGCGTGCTGGGGCAGGGCGATCTCCGGCTCTTCGATTTCCGGATGCCACTTCTTCTCCCATTCCGCGCTGAGATAGCCGCTGTAGCCTTTTTCCAGCAGCAGATTGATCACCTCCCGGTTGGGCACTTCGCCCTCGCCCAGCAGAACCAGTTGCCAGTCGCCGTCGGGTTTGCGCCGGGCGTCTTTGATGTGGACGTGGGCCAGCCGCTGCCCGATGAAATTCCAGGTATCGGCCACGCTCTCCCCCATCCGGTAGGGGTGATGCACGTCCCACACCGCCTGCAGTCGGGGATGTTCCACTTGCGCCAACACCGCAGCCACCTCCTGCCCCCGGCAAAAGGCGTCGTGGGTTTCCAGCACAACCGTCACCCCTTGCGCCTCGGCGCTCTCCATCACCCCGGCCAACCCCTCGGCCACCCAATCAATCGTCTCTTCAATCGTATGGCCCTCGGCCACGTTGCCGCCAAAGGTGCGCACCATCGGCGACTCCAAATCATTCGCCAATTCCAGATAGCGGCGCAGTTCGTCCTGGTTCTTGCGCCGTTCCGCCGCGTCTGGCGACGAGAAGCGGGTGGACGCGCCGATACCGGCGATGACCAGCCCGTTTTGTCGCATCAGCGCGCGGATTTCGGCGCCTCTCTGCGCGGGCAGATCCGCCGGGATGATCTGGCCGTCCAGCACGCGCACCTCCAGGCCCGCATAGCCATCGGTCACAGCCTGCTGCACCGCCCGTTCCAGACTCCAATCCGGTGTACCCAGCGTGCTAAAAATGAGAGGAAGTCGGTCGGTCATTGAATTTGTTCTCCTTTCATAAACCACGAAGGCACAAAGACACGAAGGAAAAGCCAAGAAATTCTTGTTCTTCTTTGTGTCTTGGTGTCTTTGTGGTTCCAATCAGTTCATAAACCACGAAGGCACAAAGACACAAAGGAAAAGCCAAGAAGTTCTTGTTCTTCTTTGTGTCTTTGTGCCTTTGTGGTTCCAATCAGTTCATAAACCACCAAGACACGAAGACACGAAGGAAAAGCCAAGAAATTCTTGTTCTTCTTTGTGTCTTTGTGTCTTTGTGGTTCAGGTATTATTTTAACGCGCAAATGCCGCCAGATGCTTGTCGAAATGGGCTTGGATGGCGGCGTCGTACTCCTGTTCGTGGCTGGCCAGCATCGCTTGTAGACGGTCGCCGTAGTGGTCCAGGACGGAGCCAAAGGTGACGTGCAACACTTGGCGGGCGTCGAATTGGTTGAGCAGATCGGGCAGTTCGGCGTCGTTCAATTCCGCCGCGGCGGGCACTTTGCCCAGAATGGCGGAGACGTGATAGCTCTTGCGATCCTCTTCGTAGCGGCTGCGGGCAAAGTCCAGCACCTCGCGGAAGAAGGGGATGTCAATGTTCGCCATCACGCGCAACGCTTCCAGATAGCTGGTGCCGGCTGTCTTCAGATGGACCAGCCCGCCGGTATACTTCATCGCAATCGGGTAGACGCCGAATTTGTCCGAACCGGTGTGCAGACTCAGTTTGTAGCTGTTGCCGTAGTAGCGCATGACCGCGGCGTGCCCGGCGATGTTGGCGTCCAGTTCGGCCAGTTCGCCGATGTAGTCCACGCCTTTTTCAAAGCGGCCCACAAAACGGGGGGCCAGGCTGACGACGGAGACGCCCAGGCGCGCCAGCTCCCCGGCGATGTAGAGATGTTCGTGCAGCGTCGTTGTCGTGTGGGTCTCGTCCACCGACATCTCCAGATCGAAGGGTCTGCCCCCCATCCGCTGTTTGAGGTGGCGGGCCATCTGCGCTGTGTGGGCCACGGCCCGCGCATATTTGGCCGCGGCTTTGTAGAGAAGATGCTCGTCGAAGGTGAGGGTGCGGTCATCCAGAACGAAGCTGCGCAGATAGCGGGCGCGCAGATCGTCCACGGAGCTTTCCAGGCTCTCCCAGGGCAGGCCGGCCACTTTTGCGCGCAAAGAAGGCTCGTCGGCGTGTTCGGCCGCGTCGTCCACATGCGCGCCGGGGTCAATCGTAAAGAATGTATAGCCCGCATCCACAAAGGGATCGATGTCGGCGATGGTTTTCATGTGGTCGGCGTCTGCGCCCCAATCCTCCCGCCAGCCCATTTGCAGCACACCCCACAGCGCATCGTCCAGGACGTTTTGGGGTGTGCGGCCCGTGCGGGTGTTCTCGCGCACGGACTGCTGCGCGTAGATGGGAGCGACACCCGTGCCGCGCGTGGCGAGAATGTGGCCGGGGGTGGCGACGCCCAGCCGGTCGCCAAAACCGGCGGAGGTGCGCAGTCCCAGCGCCACGGGGGAGAGCCAGGCCAGGCGGTCGCGCAGTTGGCGGGCATTCCCCGCGGTCAACGGGCAGATCGCCAGCCCATCCGTGGTGATGGCGTTGGGAATGAAGCCGTCGGTGTCGCCGGTCACCCCCAACAACCGCTTGCCGTCCGCGTCGCGCAGCATACAATAGATGTTGCCGTCCTGTTCGACAACAGAATCGGCGTAAAGCGTCAGTCCAGGGGGAATTGTGAGCATACGGGTCTCCTTGTGAATGATTGACCACAGACCGCCGACGACAGACCGCGCACGATGAGGTGATTTGTGTTCCGCCGTCCGCCGTCCGTTGTCCGCCGTCCGTTGTTTAAAAATCCAGCATCGCTTTCACAACGCCGGTTTCCGGTTTTGTCCAACTCTCAAACTGTTTCAGCATCTCTTCCGCCGTGGCGTGATGGGTGATCCACGGGTCTACGTGGATTGTTCTTTCTGCCAGGGCAGCCAACACCCGGTCGAAGTCCTGGGCCGTGGCGTTGCGGCTGCTCTTCAGCGTCGTCTCCCGCCGGTGAAATTCCGGGTCGTTGAAAGTAATGTCGCCCTGCACCAGACTGACAAAGACCAGCCGCCCGCCCTGGGCCACCAGGCCGAAGCTGTTCATCATCGAGGCCGGGTTGCCGGTGGCGTCGAAGACGAGAGTGGGCAGATCGTCCAGCCCGGTGATGGCGTGTAGCTGGGCCGCCACATCGCCCCGTCCATCCACCACAAACTCGATGCCCGGCTGCTCCGCGGCCCGCTCGAGGCGGCTGTCGGCCACATCCATCGCAATCACCCGCGCCCCGTCCAACGCCGCGAATTGTGTCGTGCCCAGACCGATAGGCCCCGCGCCGATGACCAGCGCAAACTCACCGGGGACGACTTCGGCGCGGCGGGCTGCGTGGCTGCCGATGCAGAGCATCTCCACAAGCGCCAACTGGTCGAAGCTCAGATCGTTGGCCCGGTGCAGTTTGTCAATCGGTACGTTGATTAGCTCCCGCATCCCGCCGTCGGTATGCACGCCCAGCACTTGCAGCTTCGAGCAGCAGTTGGTGGTGCCCCGCCGACACGCGCCGCAGACGCCGCAATTGAGATAGGGCCGGACACAGACGCGGTCGCCCACGGCCAGCCCCGGCGCGTTCGCATCCGGGCCGAGAGCCACGATCTGTGCGCCCAGTTCATGGCCGAGGATGCGGGGGTAGGCGAAATAGGGCTGGCGGCCGCGGTAGGCGTGCAGGTCTGTGCCGCAGATGCCCACGCGACGGATGGCGACTTGCGCTTCGCCAGGTGCAGGTGCAGGTGGCGGGGCGGTCTCCATCAAGGAAAAGCGGCCCGGTTCGTTGAGTAGGATGGTTTTCATTGGTTCTCCTCGTTTTTTTCAATCCGTTTGAATCTGCTCAATCCGCCAAATCCGCGTTCCATCGCTTAAAAAACGCAATTTCGCGCGCAAAAGTCCCCATCCACTCGTCGGCGGGGACTTCGTACTCGCAATGGATGGAAGCGGGGCCGTTGAAACCGGTGCGCTTTAGTTCAGCAAAAACCTCCGTCCAGTCTACCACACCCTCGCCCGCGGCCACCCAACGCACCTCCCCTTTGCCGTGACGGTGTCCTGAGCTTGTCGAAGGGCTGTTGGCCGTCACCCGCTCCACCCAGACATCTTTGAGGGAAAGAACGCTCACATAGCGCGCCACCATCGCCAATCCCAGGGTGAAAGGTTCCCCGTTCACCGCCAGGTGGCTGGGGTCGAGATAGGCCCCGATGTGGGCCGGGTCGCGCTCGGCCAACAGGTGCATCAGGCCGGCCGCGTTGAGACCGAGCAGAGTGCCCGAATGGGTGTGGTAGCAGAGCTGCACGCCGTAGATGCGCCCCAAAATTTCCCAGCTTTCCAGAGAGCGGCGGGCCTCGTCTACCTGCGCCCAGTAGGGGCGGGCCGGGTCGAAACGGAAGTAGCCCAGCTTCAACCGGGGCAGACCCGCCGCGGCCAGGGCCGCCAGCAGCGCTTCGGCTTCCGGCTGGCGGGGATCGGTCAGGCTGATCGGACCCGTCACCAGCGGGATAGCCAAACCCGCATCTGCCATACGGCGCGCAGCCGCGGGCAACACCTCTGCTGCGTTCTCCGGGCTGACCGGATAGCCGGGCCGCACGCAGAGATCATAACCGGTGTAGCCGTGGCTGTGGGCCAGTTCGATCAGCGCAGGAATGGAATAGTCCTTCAATAGTTTGGAAAAAACGATCAGTTGCACAGACGCCAATCCTTTCCTGTACGGGTACGACAATCTGATGGCTGGTAATCTCTTAATCTCTGGTTTACGTTTGAGATTGGGAGATTAAGAGATTACATCCCTCCCAAGCGGTGACACTCCTCTTGCAGCCAGATCACCCGGCGCACACTTTCTGGGGTGATGACCAGCGGTGCGCCGTGGCGGATGGTGGCGTAGAGATCGCGATAGAAGCCCCGATACGCGTCGTCCGTCTCTTGCGTGCGCTCCCAGCTTGCCTCCTGCCAGGGGATTGTGTCGCGGTTGTAGGAGCGGTCGGGCGTGGGCTGGGTGTCCAACTGGCGGGGGATCAGCTCCGCCGGGTCAAAGAACTTCCACTCCAGGCGGCGGGTGTTGCCGTGCAGACCGCCTTGCGTGCCCAAAATGTGCCAGGTCTCGTCCGGGAAGGCGTCGCAGGCGGAGATTTCCAGGTCAATCGTCGGCGCGCCCTCTGCTTTCAGCACCAACTTTACGTGATCGTCGGCGTCGCCCAGGGAGAGGGTGCGCTCCAGGTGGACGAGAATCTGCGGCTCAGCGGGCCCGAAGAGTTGCAGAATCATATCCAGAAAGTGGGGTCCGGTGTTGTTGAGCGAACCGCCGCCAAACTCTTTGAGCGTCTGCCAGTCCCAACGGCGGCTGAAGCGGGATTCGGTCATGCGGATCTGCACAATGCGCCCCAGCACCCCGGAGGCGATAATCTCCTGCACTTTGCGGAAGTCCGGGTTGTAGCGCCGGTTTTGAAAGATGGAGAGGACGGGCGCACCGGGCTGGGCCGCGGCGTCCACCATCCGGTCGGCGTCGGCCAGGGAGGAGGCCATCGGCTTCTCGCAGACGACGTGCTTGCCCGCGGCCAGCGCCGCGATGGCGCAGTCGGCGTGCAGAAAGCTGGGCAAGGAGACGACGATCAGCTCCACCGCCTTGTCGTTGACCAGATCCGCGTAGTTGTCGTAGGCCAGACAGTCGAAACGCTCGACCGCTTCCAGACGGCGGTTGGCGTCGGCGTCCGTTACCGCGGCGATCTGGTAGAGATCGGTCATCGGGGCCAGCAATTTGGCGTGGATGTCCCAGCCGCTGCGCCCCAGACCGGCAATGCCGACGCGGATAGGGGAAGTTGTCATGGGCATTGTGCCTTTCAGATTGTATTGTTTCGTGTAGCGATATATGGAATGATGAGTTTGTCCGTTCCCCATCATTTCATCATCCCATCCTCACCGCTGGTTTACACCTCGAAATCCACATCCTCGTCCCGGTTGTGCCGGGGTTTGTAGACCAGCACATCCGTCGTCAGCGCCATCAGCGCACCGGAAACACCTGTGCGCAGGGCTGTCTCGGCCACTTTGGCCGGGTCAACGATCTGGGCGGCGGCCATCTCGACAATTGCGTGGCGCAAGACATCGTAGCCCCAGCCCGCGCCCCGTTCGCGCAGCCGGGCCAGAATCGGCGCGGTCTCCACCCCCGCGTTGCGGATGATGGCCTGCGTTGGCGCTGCCAATGCCCGGCAGAGAATGGCAATGGCCGGGGTCTCGTCCGTGGATAGGCAGAGCCGCTCCACCGCGGGGATGCAGGCCAGGTAGACCGCGCCGCCGCCGGGAACGATCCCCTCTTGCAGGGCCAGACGCACCACCCGTACAGCTTCTTGCGTGCGCTCTTTGAGATACTCCTGTTCCACGTCTGACGCGCCGCCGATCTCCAGCACAGCCACACCGCCGGTCAGTTTGGACTGGCGCTCGATCAGCCGCTCGCGTTCGCGGCCATAGGGTGCGCTGGGGATGCGTTTGCGAAGATCGTCGGCGCGCTGGCGGATGAGCGCGGGCCGTCCGTGACCGCCCACAATCGTAAAGCTGGAACGGATGGCCTGCACCTCATCGGCCTGGCCCAGATCGGTCAGTGTCGCCTTGTCCAGCCGCTCGCCGGTGATTTCCAAGAAGACTTTGCCGCCGCACAGCGCGGCCAGATCCGCCAATACCTCGGCCTTTTCCAGCCCAAGCCCCGGCGCTTTAACCGCCAGCGTGGGCAGGCCGCCCCGCTGTTTGTTTGTGACCAATAAATTGAGTGCGTCGCCGGTCACGTCGGTGGCGATGACGACCAGCCCGCGCCCGCCCTCTTTGCGAATCGCCCCCATCAGCGGCAGCAGTTCGTCGGCCCGGCTCAGATGGCGGTCACTAAAGAGCAGATAGGGCTTGGCGATGACGGCTTTGCCTGGCTCGGTGGTGAAATAGGAGGAGATCCAGCCGTTGTTCCAGAGCACGCCGCGGATGTAGCGCCGGTCGTGGGTGCGGGCGTAGCTCTTGCGTATCTCTACCGCGCCCAACGGCCCGATGACATCGAAGATCTCCTCGATATATTTGCCCAATGCCGGGTCGCCGGTGATGGTTGTAGCCAGGGCGACGGTCTGCTGGGCGTTTTCCAGGGGCGAAGTCAACCCACGCAGGGCTTCGAGCGCGGCGTCCAGCCCTTTTTCCAGCCCCCGGCGCAGACTCATCGCGTTGTGGCCGGCCGCGATATGGCGGTGGCCCTCGTTGAGGATGTGGCGGGCGATGACGACAGCGGTGGTGGCACCGTCGCCCACAGCCTCCTCCATCTGCCAGGCGATGTGGCGGGCCAGATAGGCACCCATCCCTTCGTGGGGGTTGGGCAGACCGGCGATGCGCCGGGCGATGGACGCGCCGTCCACCAACAGTTCGGGCGGGCGGCGGCGGTTGTCCCGTTCCACCGCCACCAGATGACCCGTGGGTCCGAGAGCGACTTCCAGGGCTGCGGCCAACTGATCAAAACCGCGGCGGAGTGCGTTTTGTGCTTCAGAGCCAAAAAGTATGCGGGAGGCGGGCATAGGCTTGGGGTGTCGTCGGTTGGGTGGGAATCAAAATAGGAACGCAGATTGCGCAGAAACCGCAGATTTTCGCAGATTTTTTTATCCGTTGTAATCCGCCCAATCCGCTTGATCCGCGTTCTATTTTCAGGTTCGGTAAAGCAGGCCACTGGTCACGGATGACTGGTCACTGGTCACTGTTCACTGCTCATTGAGTATAGCGTTTTTGAATGATTTCGGCTAATGTGCGGGGTCTGCGGGAAAGATCGCCGGGAGCAAATCGGTTTGGCTTTCCTGACCTGGCGGACTACAATGGAGCAGCTTTTTCGTTCAAACTATAGTTGTTCAGATAATTATTTGTAGGGGCGCTTGCTTGCTGCGCCCGGCGCACAGGAGACGGGCGCAGCAAGCAGCGCCCCTACAGGAAAAACTATATCATTCACAGGGAAGCAAACCCAATGCCCTACACAGCTGCGCAATCCCGTTACGAAAAAATGGTCTACAACCGCACAGGCCGCTCTGGTCTGCTTTTGCCCGCCATTTCGCTGGGCCTGTGGCACAACTTCGGCGGCGTGGATGCGCAGGAAAATGGCCGGGCGATGGTGCGTCGCGCCTTTGACCTCGGCATCACCCATTTCGATCTGGCCAACAACTACGGCCCACCCCCCGGCTCCGCAGAGGAGACCTTTGGCGCGATTCTGCGCAGCGACCTCGCCGCCCACCGCGACGAGTTGATTGTCTCTACCAAAGCGGGCTACCGGATGTGGCCCGGACCCTACGGCGAGTGGGGATCGCGCAAATATCTGATCGCCAGCCTGGACCAGAGCCTGAAGCGGATGGGTGTGGAATATGTGGACATCTTCTACCACCACCGCCCGGACCCGAACACACCGCTGGAAGAGACGATGGCCGCGCTGGACTACGCGGTGCGTTCCGGACGGGCGTTGTACGTGGGAGTCTCCAACTACTCCGCGGAGCAGACCCGCCAGGCCGCGGCCATTCTGCGCGGGCTGTGTACGCCCTGTCTGATCCACCAGCCCGCCTACAGTATGCTGCGGCGGGGGCCGGAGGAGGGGCTGATTCAGACGCTGGCCGACGAGGGCATCGGCTGTATCGTCTTCTCACCCCTGGCCCAGGGAATGCTGACCAACCGCTATCTGGGCGGCATCCCGGAGGATTCGCGGGCGGCCAAGCCTTCGGCCTTTCTGCGCCGCGAGCAGATTACAGCGCAACGGCTGGCAACCATTCAACAATTGAACGAACTGGCGCAGCAGCGCGGGCAGAGTCTGGCCCAGATGGCGATTGCCTGGGTGCTGCGCCATCCGGGGATGACATCGGCGCTGATTGGCGCCAGCAAGCCGCAACAGATTGATGACTGCGTTGGCGCGTTGGCGAATCTGGGTTTCAGCGCCGAGGAACTGGCGGCTATTGACGGCATTCTGGCGACTGAACAGTCATAGCCGTACCGGCAACCACAAAGGCACAAAGACACAAAGTTAAGAAGAGTCTGTTTCTTCTTCGTGTCTTTGTGTCTTTGTGGTTGAAACTTCGCTACAAACCAGCGTTGAAATCGGAGACTCCGATGGCCTATCCAATCCTCGACACATCCAAACTCTGCATCCACACCATCACCACAAAGCCCTGGCCCATCGAAACCGCCATCGAGCGTTTTGCCGCCCACGGCGTGAAAGGGATGACTGTCTGGCGGGATGCGCTGGCCGGACGGAATATCGTCACCACTGGTCAGCGTATTCGCGATGCGGGGCTAGCGGTCGTCTCCCTGTGCCGAGGCGGTTTCTTTCCCGCAGAGACGGCTGCTGGCCGTCAGGCTGCGATTGACGACAACCGGCGCGCCATTGACGAAGCCGCGTCCCTGGGCGCGCCGCTGATTGTGCTGGTCTGCGGGGCTGTGCCGGGCCAGCCATTGGAGGTCAGCCGGCGGCAGATTCGGGAGGGGATCGAGGCTGTATTGCCCCAGGCCGCAGCCGCGGGGGTGAAGTTGGCAGTGGAACCCCTGCATCCGATGTACGCGGACAGCCGTTCCGCCATCAACACACTGCAACAGGCCAACGACCTCTGCGACGCCATCGCCTCGCCGTTTGTGGGTGTGGCTGTGGATGTGTATCACCTCTGGTGGGATCCCCATTTGCAGGCGGAAATTCAGCGTTGCGGGGAAGCCGGGCGCATCTTTGCCTTTCACATCTGCGACTGGCGCACGCCGACAGAAGACCTGCTCAATGACCGCGGGCTGATGGGCGAGGGCTGCATCCCCATTCGCCAGATTCGGGGCTGGGTGGAGGAGGCCGGTTTCAACGGCTGCAACGAAGTGGAGATCTTCTCCAACCGTCTGTGGGCGGGGGATCAGGAGGCGTTTTTGGGGCGAATTGTGGAGGCGTATCTGGCGAATGGGTGATGGAATGATGGAGGACGGGCTTTTTTCTACTGCTGAATTTCGTCGGCACACGCGGGAATTGTTGTCTGCCGCCGGTTATTCCACGCGCGAGCAGATTCTGGAGATGCTTCGCGAAATCCGGCGAGAAATAATGGAGGAACTTTACGGTTCGTCTCCGTTGAACGCCGGGAAAACGGAAGATAAAGTAATCGTCGAACTAAAAATTTTCAAGTAGCAAAGGAATTTCCTTCCAATGGCAATCATCCCAATTCGCGTGATTCTAAACGGCGTCACCGGGCGTATGGGCACCAATCAGCATCTGGTGCGCTCGATTTTGGCGATCCGGCAGCAGGGCGGCGTGACAACCACAAACGGTGACCGCATTGTGCCCGAAGCCGTGCTGGTGGGGCGCAACGCGGAAAAAATTCAGCGCTTGGCCGCAGCCCACGCCATTGAACACTGGACAACCGACCTGGACACGGCGCTGTCCGACGACGACAACCGGATTTACTTTGACGCCCTGACCACGAACCTGCGCGTCGAGAATACGCTGAAAGCCATCGCCGCGGGCAAGGCGGTCTACTGCGAGAAGCCCACCGCCACCTCGACTGCGGATGCCGTGCGTCTGGCCCTGGCCGCGCGCGACGCGGGCGTCAAGAACGGCGTCGTGCAGGACAAACTCTTCCTGCCCGGTCTGCTCAAATTGAAGTATCTGATTGATACGGGCTTCTTTGGCCGCATTTTGTCCGTGCGCGGGGAATTTGGCTATTGGGTCTTCGACGGCATTGACCAGCCAGCCCAGCGCCCCTCCTGGAATTATCAGAAATCCGAAAGCGGCGGCATTATTCTGGATATGTTCGCCCATTGGCGCTACGTCATTGACAATCTCTTCGGGCCGATCAAAAGTCTGTCGTGCATCGGCGCGGTACACCTGCCGGATCGGGTGGACGAACGGGGCAACCGTTACGCGGCGGATGCCGATGACGCGGCCTACGCCATCTTCGAGTTGGCGAACGGCGTCATCTGCCAGTTCAACTCCGCGTGGACAACCCGTGTGCGCCGGGACGATCTGCTTACTGTGCATGTAGACGGGACACGCGGCAGTGCAGTGGCCGGTCTGCGCGAGTGTGTGGTGCAGGGCGACGCCTTCACGCCCAAGCCGGTCTGGAACCCGGACATTGCCCAGCCGATTAAGTTTTTCGACACCTGGCAGTGGATGCCCAACAACCAGAGCTATGAAAACGCCTTCAAAATCCAATGGGAGGCTTTCCTGCGCCACGTTGTCGAGGATACCCCCTTCCGCTGGGACCTGATGGAAGGGGCGAAGGGTGTACAGTTGGCGGAATTGGGTTACCAGGCGTGGAAGGAGCGGCGCTGGGTGGATGTGCCGGCGTTGGGGGTGTAAAATAGCGGGACGGCGGACGGCGGACGGCGCGCCAACAACCCGCCTGCAGGTCTGGTTGGCTGTGTCGGGCGTGGGATGTGATTTTCCACCCGCTTCGTGCTACAATAGGCTGGTTGTGTACAATCCAATCAATGACATCCATCACAAAAACCAGAGAGACGAAGAAAGCCTTTGTGGTTGATCTTCTGTCAGGCGAAAGAACCTTATGAGCGATACTCGAATCATTTACTCGATGTACAAAGTGGGCAAGACCTACCCGCCCCAAAACAAAGTCCTGCGCGACATCAGCCTCTCCTTCTACTACGGTGCCAAAATCGGTGTGCTGGGGTTGAACGGCGCGGGCAAGTCCACCCTTCTCAAAATTATGGCCGGGCTGCTGGACGAGGAGCACGAGGGCGAAACGACACTGCTCGAAGGCTTCAGCCGCGGCTATCTGCCCCAGGAGCCGCAGCTAGACGACTCCAAGACTGTGCGCGAGATTGTGGAGGAGGGCGCACAGGAGACGGTGGACGCGCTGCGTGAGTTCGACGAGATCAATATGCGCTTTGGCGAAGATCTCTCCCCCGACGAGATGGACGCGCTGATCCAGCGCCAGGGCGAAGTGCAGGACAAACTGGACGCGCTCAACGCCTGGGATTTGGACAGCCGTTTGGAACTGGCGATGGACGCACTGCGCTGCCCACCCCCGGATACTTCCGTTGCCATCCTCTCCGGCGGCGAGCGGCGGCGCGTGGCGTTGACCCGGCTGCTGCTGCAAAAGCCGGATATTCTACTGTTGGACGAGCCGACCAACCATCTGGACGCCGAATCCGTGGCCTGGCTGGAGCGCCATTTGCAGGACTACGAAGGCACCGTCATCGCCATCACCCACGACCGCTACTTTCTGGACAATGTGGCGGGCTGGATTTTGGAACTGGACCGGGGCTACGGCATCCCCTGGAAAGGCAACTACTCCTCCTGGCTGGAGCAGAAGCAGCAGCGGCTGGCCCAGGAAGAAAAGAGCGAAAGCACGCGCCAGAAGACGCTGCAACGGGAGCTGGCCTGGACGAAGATGTCACCCCAGGCCCAGCAGACAAAACGCAAATCGCGCATCACCGCCTACAACGAACTGCTTTCGCAAGAGGTGGAGCGGGCACGCGAAGATCGGGAAATTTACATTCCGCCGGGTCAGCGGCTGGGTGATCTGGTCATCCACGCCGATGGGTTGGCCAAGGGCTATGGCGACCGGCTGCTCTACGAAAACGTCACTTTCGATGTGCCTGCTGGCGCAATTGTGGGGATTATCGGTCCCAACGGCGCGGGCAAGACGACGCTCTTTCGGATGATCACCGGCCAGGAGCAGCCCGATGCCGGCACGATGATCGTCGGCGCGACTGTGCAACTGGCCCACGTGGATCAGAGCCGCGACGATCTCGACCCCAACAAAACGGTCTGGCAGGAGATTTCTGAGGGCAACGAACAGATGAAGCTGGGCGACCGGATGGTCAACTCCCGCGCCTACGTCTCCCGTTTCACCTTCGGCGGCACAGATCAGCAGAAGAAAGTCGGCACGCTTTCCGGCGGCGAACGCAACCGGGTACATCTGGCCAAACTGCTCAAAAGCGGCGCCAACGTCATTCTGCTGGATGAGCCGAGCAACGATCTGGACGTGAACACTTTGCGCGCACTGGAAGATGCATTGGAAACCTTCGCCGGCACCGCGCTGGTCATCTCCCACGACCGCTGGTTTCTGGACCGCATCGCCACTCACATTATCGCTTTTGAAGGGGAGAGCGAAGTGCGCTGGTTCCCCGGAAACTACAGCGAATACGAAGAAGACCGGCGCAAACGGCTCGGACCCGCCGCCGATCGACCGCACCGGCTGACGTATCGCAAGTTGAACCGGGCGTAAATGGGTTGCGTATTGCGTAGGTTGGGTGAATGCCCCCGCACAACGGACAAATCCAACCAGTGGTCTGGGCATTCACCCAACAGTGACATTCGGGGGTTGGGTTCTCGTCGCAAACGCAAAACTGCATCCGCTGATCCCCGGCGGCGAGAACCCAACCTACGCAACTTCGATACGATTGGAGACGGCACGATGAAGTTAAAAGTAGTGATTCACGAAGCAGAAGAAGGGGGATACTGGGCAGAAGTTCCGGCTATTTTGGGCTGCGCTACTCAGGGGGAGACATTCGATGAACTGCTCGAAAATCTCTATGAAGCGGTGGAGGGCTGCTTGTCTGTCGATCTCGAATCTATGCAAATCCTGCCAACTGACAAAGTAATGGAAATAGCAGTTTGAAAGCTGTCACCGGGAAGGAGCTTTGCCGATTGTTGGAACAGCGGGGCTGGCAACTTCAACGCATCAATGGCAGTCATCATATCTACACCAAAACCGGGAATGCGGCTCGCATCTCCGTGCCTGTCCACGGCAATCAGTCGTTAAAAACAGGCTTACAGCGACACCTGATGAAAATTGCCGGTATTGATGAAAGTGATCTGTAACCAGACTCATGAAGAGCGGGGGAGGTTGTAGGGAATAGCAGTTAAGGAGTACAGGCGATGCTGAGCGAATATATTGCAGTTGCAATGCAATCGGCCCGTTATGAGATTCTGGCGGACGACGGCACGAGCTACGGTGAAATTCCTCCCTGCCCCGGCGTTTGGGCCAATGCGGATAATCTGGAAAAATGCCGCGCCGAACTTCAAGAAGTCCTGGAGGATTGGATGCTCTTAGCCTTTCGTTTTGGTGATTCGCTGCCAGTTCTTAAGGAATCGATTGATCTGTGACGGAGTGTTCGATGGAAACGAAACCGAAAACGGCTCACATTAATGGAATTTCTGTTGCGCTTGACCAGCCCGTCGTTTTGGAACAAGACGGCAATTCGGTCGCGGTACTGATTAGCGTAGCAGACTATCAGCGCTTTCAAAAACTGCGCTCAACCCAGTCTCCTATTTCCGCATCTCAGGCTCGGCGTGCCGCAAACCGGCGGGTGTTCGGCGATCTGGTGGGTTGCGCCTTGTTTTGCGGCGAACCGGTATGGATTCCGCAGCCAAATCCGCGCTGGCATGTCCCATACAGGTTCTTTGATGGAACTCTGGCGCAAGTTGTAAAAGTTGACGGGTACACAGCCACCGTTGCCCTGACCGACGAAGAGCGGGAAAGTCTACTGAGAAAAGTGAGACAGGAGCAATAGGCAATGTTGAGCCAGTATATTTCGGTTGCCTTGCAGTCAGCTCGTAAAGAACACCGATTACAGGATTCACGGATTGTTGTTCCCCCACGGCGTCTACGTCCAGACGGAAACTGAATTCCCACCACCCCGCCATCTCACCCAACGAATTACCCAAATACCCAATTACCCAATCTGACAAGGCAGCCGTCCTATGACCCACCCTATCCGCAAACCCAATATCGTCCTGCTGGGCATTGACTCCTTGCGCGCCGACCACCTGAGCAGCTACGGCTACCTGCGGCTGACGTCGCCCCATCTCGACCGCTTTGCGCAGCAGGGCGTCCTCTTTGAAAATACCTTCAGCGCGCACATCCCCACCACCAGCGCCTACGGCTCGATGCTGACCGGAATGGACGTTTTCTCAACGCAGGTGGTGGCCCTGCGTCACAAAGGCCCCCTGCGCGAGGAAGTGAAAACCCTGGCCGAAATCCTACGCGAACAGGGCTATGCCACCGTCTGCGTCGGTTTCAGCGGCAATCCCAGCAGCCGGGGCTTTGACGAATATCTGGACTACACGGCCTGGGGCAGTTGGGACGAGGGCCGTCTGCCCAAAGCCGAGAATCTCAACGAACAGGCCATACCGGCCTTAGAACGGCTGCTGGCGGGCGACAAACCCTTCTTCCTCGTCCTGCGCCACATGGACCCCCACGCACCCTACCTGCCGCCCACACCCTACGAGCGCATCTTCTATCACGGTAACGAGTGTGACCCGGCCAACAATTCGATGCAGCCGGTGCTGGCCTTCAAGCCCTTCCGCGACTTTCTCGCCAGTTGGCTGCCGCCGGGCATCACCGATCAGGCATACGTGACCGCGCAGTATGACGGGGCCATCGCCTATATGGACGCGGCCATCCAGACGATTTTTACCGCGCTGGAGAGTCGGGGCGTGCTGGACGAGACGATTGTCGCTGTCAACGGCGATCACGGCGAGACGCTCTACGAACACGACTGCTTCTTCGATCATCACGGCGTCTATGACAATGTGCTGCATGTGCCGCTGATCCTGCGCTACCCGGCCAAACTGCCCGCGGGCAAACGGGTAGCGGGTTTCAACCAGCACAAGGATTTGCTGCCCACACTGCTGGAACTGGCCGAGATTGAGACTGGTATCGCCTTTGACGGGCGCAGTCTGCTGCCGCTGGTACGCGGCGAAATCGCCAGCCACGAATCCGAGTTCTACATCACCGAATGTACGTGGATGCGCAAACACGGCTGGCGTACACCCCACTGGAAGCTGATTTTGGCATTGGAGCCGGATTTTCACTTCAAGCCGGCTGTGGAGTTGTACAATCTGGTGGAAGACCCGGCAGAGAACCACAACGTAGCCGAAGAGAACCCGGATGTGGTGGCGGCCCTGACCGTGCGGATGCAGGCGTGGATTGCGCGCCGCGAGGCCGAGACCGGTCTGCCCAATCCCATCCACCAGCAGGGCGACTGGCACGGTCACGAAGGCGTCGGCCCCTTTACCAGCAGCCAGCAGGCCTACGATACCCTGCACATCGGCAATGCCAGCCAGGCCAAGCGTTTGCAAGAGAAGCTAAAGGCAGAAGCAGAGGTCGCCGCGGCCGCGGCAGAGGAGAAGCCGAAGGCAAAATCGCGCGCGCGGCGCAAGAAAAAAAAGTGAGCAGTGAACAGTCACCCGTTCTCGATGAGCGGGCATACATTAGGAGGTAACGATGCCAATCGCAACGACATTCAATGAAGTAGTGGAAGCGGTGGACAGCCTCTCCATGACTGATCAGGAGACATTGGTAGATCTGTTGCGTCACCGTCTGGCCGCGGCCCGCCGCCAAGAGATAGAACGCGCGGTCCGAGAAGCCCGGCGCGAGTTCGACAGTGGGCAGGCGCAGATCGCATCCGTTGCAGAGATTATGGACGAATTGCTTGCATGAAACGCACGCTGATCAAAACCACTGCTTTCATTCGCTCCGCCAAAAAAATGATCAGGCGGGATCGCCTGCTGGCGCAAGCGATTCAAGATACACTGGAGTTGCTTTCTGAAGATGCCTTCCACCCAAGCCTGAAGACCCACAAACTCAAAGGCAATCTTTCGAGCGCGTGGGCGTGCAGTGTGGAATACGACCTGCGCGTCGTTTTTGAGTTTGTTCAATACGAAGGCACGGAGGCTATTCTGCTGGAGGCGGTTGGCACCCACGACGAGGTGTATTAAGTTGACAGTCAAAATAACTCCTGCACTACAAACTGATTACTGATTACTGACTTCTGACCGTCCCACCAACGCTACTACCCAATACCCCGGAGACCCCCAATGAAACTCGGCGCAAACACAGTCCTTTTCGGCGGCTACAATCTGGAAACCGCCTTTCGTTGTACGGCCCTGGCCGGCTATGACGGCGTGGAACTCTCGGCTATTGACGGCATGAGCGAACATCTGGTCATTGACCGCTGGCGCGAGATCGCGCTGCAAGTCAAGCGGTTGAGCGCGGACTACGGGCTGGAACTGCTGGCGATGGAGCAGCCATCCCGCGACCCGGCCAAAATGGAGGCGGCCATGCAGGCCGCGCTGGATATCGGCATCCCCATCATCAACTGCGGGCCGGGCGGCAAGACCGGCGACGAAGCCAGCCTGCAACAGTCCATTGACGAGCTGGGCCACCTCTCCCAGATGGCCGAAAGCTACGGTGTCATTCTCTGCGTCAAAGCCCATGTCGGCCACGCCGTCTACAACACACCCACCACCCTGCAGGTGATGGCGGCCATCTCCTCCCCCTACTTCGGGATTGATATGGATCCCTCCCACATCTACCGGGCCAACGAAAACCCGGTGGAGGCCATCGCCGCGGTCATCAGCCGAGTCAGGCACGTCCACATCCGCGACTGCAAAGGCCGCCAGCAGGGGCCGGGCAAACCGGAGATGCAGGCCAACGGGCGCGGCGACATCGATCTGGTCGGCTACATTCGTACACTGCACGCAGGCGGTTACAACGGCCCGCTCAATTTGGAAATCATCGGCGCTAAGGAATACAGCCTGGAGCAGTGCTGCACCATCGCCGCCGAAAGCCGTGGACATATGCAGGCGTCTCTACAGGCGTGTGGATCCCGCTAACCGATGAAACTCCCCTTTGCGGAAAACGCTGAAATCGATCTATGAAGCAGAAGATTCAATTGTTCGATGTAGTAGCTCTGACGGAAGACGTTCTTGGAACAGGCTTGTCCCGCGGCCAGGTGGGTACGGTCGTGGATATTCTGGGGAATGGCGACGCCTTTGAGGTGGAATTTTGCGATAAGGATGGCCGGATGTATGACTCTCTCGGCTTACGACCAGAGCAGTTGATTGTACTCATTTATGAACCTGCCTTCGCCTGAAGAAAGAAGAAACCCCGATGCTCACCCAATCCCAGATCAATCAATTTCGGCAGGACGGCTTTCTCAACGGCGGCGCGCTCTTGAATGACGCCGAAGTAGAAGAACTGCGGCGCGATGTGATGCGTGTCATTGACGAGCGGACACGCACGGACATTCCCCAGCCCGTGCTGGTGCGCAATCTGAGCAAAGACGACAGCAAACCCGTCTGGCAGATCGTCAACATCTGGCAGGCCAGCCCGGCTTTCCAGCGGCTGATGATGCGCGCCGAGATCACCAGCTCCATCGTCCAGTTGACCGGCGCGGCTGAGCTGCGCATCTGGCACGACCAGATTCAGTACAAACCGCCGCAGATCGGCGGGCAGACCGACTGGCATCAGGACGCCCCCCTCTGGCCGATTATTGCACCGATGACCGAAGTCACGGCCTGGGTGGCGCTGGACGACGCCGACGAGAGCAACGGCTGTATGTCAATGGTGCCCGGCTCACACACCTGGGGCAACCAGATCGACTTTCTGCGCACAGTGGAGGTCTACGACTCCCTGCCCGCGGAACACGAGGGCCATACGGTGAATGTTGTGCGCTGCCCGGTGCAGAAGGGCGAGGTCCACTTCCACCACGCGCTGACCTGGCACGGCTCCCACAGCAACACCAGCGGACGCCCGCGCCGCGCCATTGCCCTGCATTATATGACCGGCGAAACCCGCTACGTCGCGGCTGGCCGCCACCCGATGAAAAACTACGTCACTGTCGCCGACGGCGAAATCCTGCGTGGCGACGCCTTCCCGCTGGTCTATCCACTTGGGTAATACAGTAAAATTCTTGTTTTTGTGCAAGAAAAGAGAAGTTTTTGTATACACGGATAGAAAGGAACACGGATTTTTCTGATCTGTGTTCCTTTCTATCCGTGTATACAATCCTCTTTGGTTCTGGTTTTGCCAGGTTAGGATATTGGGTATTGGGGATTGGATATTTCGTGGGGATGAGATTGAACGTCCCCACGAAATATCCAATCCCCAATACCTACTCCCCAATCTCCACTGTTGAGGTTCTCCCGTGTCCACTTTCCCCGAAGCCCGGCGTTGGCCGGGCAGTGAATGGCTGAAAGATCATCCCCGGCTACTGGAAACTGTCTACGTCTTTACCGAACGGCTGTTGAAAGCCGCCTGGCCGCTGCTGAAACGGGTCAGCCCGCGGGCCAGCGCCAAGCTGCTGCTCTGGATCGAGAAGCCAGTCAAGGAAATTCTCTTCAACTGCCAGATGTGCGGACAGTGCATTCTGCACAGCACCGGCATGACCTGCCCGATGAATTGCCCGAAGAATCTGCGCAATGGACCCTGCGGTGGTGTGCGTGCCAACGGCCATTGCGAAGTCATCCCGGAGATGCCCTGCGTTTGGGTGCTGGCCTGGCGGCGGGACGCGGCGATGGCTACCTTTGGTGGGGAGATCCAACTGCTCCAGCCGCCCGTCAACCGCACATTGCAGCACACATCCTCTTGGGTTAATATGCTGCAAGGCAGCGACAGCCGCACCCCGCCGGGCTGGACGCGCATTGAACTGGAGGAGGGTAGATGAGCCGTCTGCAACGGGTGCTGCGCTCCGGGCGTTTTGCGGTGACCGCGGAATTGAACGCGCCCGACTCCGCCGACCCGGAAGATGTCTACCGCAACGCGCTCGTCCTGTCGGAGGTGTGCGACGCCATCAACGCCACCGACGGCTCCGGGGCCAACTGCCACATGAGCAGTATGGGTTGCTGCGCATTGCTTACCCGCGCCGGCTACGAGCCTGTGCTGCAAGTAAGCTGCCGGGATCGCAACCGCATCGCCATCCAGGGCGATCTGCTGGGCGCGGCCGCAATGGGTGTGCAGAACGTTCTCTGTTTGACCGGCGATGACGTGAGCGCGGGCGACCAGCCCGAAGCCAAACGGGTCTTTGACTTCGACTCGCTGCAACTGCTGCGCACGGCCAAAATTATGCGCGACGAGGGCGTCTTTCTCAGCGGGCGCAAGCTGACCACCCCGCCGCGCTTCTTTCTGGGCGCGGCGGCCAACCCCTTCGTGCCACCGCAGGAGTTTCGTCATCTGCGCCTGGCCAAAAAAGTCGAGGCTGGGGCCGATTTTATCCAGACCCAATATTGCTACGACGTGCCGGTCTTCCAGGAGTACATGCGCCGTGTGCGCGAGTTGGGGCTGCACGAACGGGTATACATTCTCGTCGGCGTGGGTCCGCTGCGTTCGGAGAAGGCCGCCGAGTTTATGCGCACAAAAGTGCCCGGCGTCTGGATTCCCGACGCGGTGGTGGATCGCTTGGCCAAGACGCCGCCCAAACGCAAACGGGACGAGGGGATGCAGATTTGTGTGGAGATCATCGAGGAGGTGCGCCACATCGCAGGCGTGCATGGCGTACATCTGATGGCCTATCGCCAGGAAGAGACGGTGGCCGAGATCGTCGAGCGCGCCAAACTCTTCCCCCGGGATCCCCTGCCAGAGCCACGGAACCGGCGCGAAAAGAAGCCAGACCCGGCCAATCAGCAAAACGCGCTTTAATCGGCTGCTTCTGCGACCCGCTGTCTTTCCGTTTCGTGCAACTTTTGACTCAACCAGAGATTCGTCAGTGTCTGCAAACTGACTCGCCGACTTTTGGCGGCGGTCTGTAGCTGACCGTACAAATCCGGGTCGAGGCCCACAACAGTCCTGCGAATCGCGGGATCGAAAGTGATATCCACCTCTTGCAATGAGTCCTCAAAGTCGGTCAATGCGTGAGTATCCCAGAACTCAGCCATCTCTTCGTAGTTGCGCGAGTGCGACAGTGAACTAACCCCGGTAACGGACATAACGTCTCCTCTCCTGTATTGTCACAATTTTCTGGCCCTCCTCGCACAATCGTAGGAGAAGTTTGCCTCGCTGTCAACTACTCTGAAACAGTAGTTTCGGCAAGACAAGCGATCCGCGTATCCACAATACCCCCGGCTCTTTGTATACAAACCTCGAACAAGGGCAATCGGATACTTGCCTGAAATTTCAATTTGGTTATTGTGAGGAATGGGGTACAATAGGGCCACTCCTTGCCACAAGAACTAGCCATTTTCCAGGACTGCGCCTGGAAAATAGGGCGCTTGCAGCGCAGTTCAAACAGCGACAATTTTTTATGGCATTTTTACTTCCTCTCTCTTTGGCTCTCGGCGCGATGACTGCTTATCTGGTTGACAGACGCAGAGAGCGCCGTCTGGCCGACATTTTCAAGCCTGAACCGGAGGCGCGGCTTCTGGGCAGCCGCCGCTTGGCGCGTTTGCCCCTACCCAACCGGGAGCGTGTGCTTGAAATTGTGAGGATATTCGCCTCTGATACCCCCAGCAGTGAGGTTGAACGCAAGGCTTTTGCGCAACTGAAGGTGGCAACAGTAGGTGTGGCTCTCACGACGGTCGGTATCTTCTATTTCCCTCTGCAGATTGTGGGCGTCGCCTGTCTCTTGCCAACGATGGCAGGTGTCTTTGCGGATGCCTTCCGCCACCTGATCCGTGAATGGCGCGTCTCCGGGGAGGTCTTTTCGGCGGTCTTTCTCCTGGGGACATTGGTTGGCGGTTTCTTTCTTTCCCTGAGTGTGGGTGGCTGGTTTGTGGTGCTGGTCAGGTGGCTGGCAATCCGAACCGAAGATCACACGAAACAGGGCATTATCAATCTCTTTGGGCAGCACATGCGTTCGGTGTGGACGATCATTGACGGCACAGAGGTAGAAGTGCCCATCGAGCGGATGCAGGCTGGTGACCTGATTGTGGTTCACGCAGGCCAGATGGTGCCGATGGATGGACTGATTGTAGAGGGCTATGCCGTCATTGACGAGCATATGCTGACTGGGGAAGCCCAGCCTGCGGAGAAGGGGCCGGGGGATCGGGTGATGGCTGCCACGATTGCGCAGGCGGGACGGCTTTCTGTCCTGGTGGAAAAGACGGGCGCGGAGACCACTGCCGCCCAGATTGGACAGGTTCTCACCGACACCAATGACTTCAAGGCCAGCCTGATTTCTCGGGCCGACGCATTTAACGATAAGATTTCCCTGCCCTTTCTTCTTCTCAGCGCCTTCTTTCTGCCCTATATCGGCTTGGACCGAGCTTTGGGACTGATGATGGGCGCACCCGGTTATCGGATGATCCTTTATGGCCCGCTTAGTATGCTCAGCTTTTTGCATCTGGCCGCGCGGGAGGGCATTCTGATCAAAGATGGCCGCTCCCTGGAGACTTTGCTGGGTGTGGATACAGTGGTTTTTGACAAGACGGGCACGCTCACAATGGAGCAGCCCCACATCACGGGTGTCCATACCTTTGCGGGCTACAGCCAGCGCGATGTGC
>CAMDEX010000044.1 GCA_945897075.1 Litorilinea aerophila | reverse complement strand
AAGCTGCGCCCCTACCGTATTTCTATCACATAACGGCTGACAAGAGACTATCGTTCGACCAGACGAATGCGCTTGTTTTAGATATTCATAAAGAAGGAGGTGGTCAAACTGAAAATGAGATAGGTACCCATAATCAGGGAGAATACCTCAATCGCCCGGCCTGTCTGGTTGAGTGTTGTGCCGCCCACAGCGAAGAGGTCAGGGTAGCCAACCGCAATGGCCAGGGATGAATTTTTGGTCAGGTTTAGATATTGACTGGTCAGGGGCGGAATGATCACCCGCAGGGCCTGGGGAAAGATGATCAGACGCAGGGTTTGAAAGCCGTTCAGCCCCAGCGCAGTGGCGGCTTCGCGTTGGCCTTTGGAGACCGATTGGATGCCGGCGCGTACAGTCTCGGCGATAAAAGCCGCGGTGTAGATGATCAGCCCAGAGAGCAGGGCCAAAAACTGCTGGCTGAAGACCCGCCCGCCCTGGGTGTTGAAGCCGACCAACTCCGGCGTAGTCAGCGTCAACGGCTGGGGCAGAACAAACCAGCCAACGATCCCTGTTGCGATAAAAGTGACAAACCACCAGAGCGTAATCAGTGGCATACGCCCGGTGCGCTTGCCCTGTTCCTGCAAAATACGCGCCACCACAAAGGCCAGAAGCAGCCCAACCAGCAGGACGATCCGGTAAGTGGGCCACGATTCGGTCGGCACACCCCAGGGAATGGCCAGACCCCGGTTGCTGAGATAGGTGGGGCCGGGCAGAATCAGCGCATCTTGAACACGCGGCAGCTTAAAGAAGACAGCCTGTGCCCAAAAGATCAGAAGAAGGAGCAAGGGGATATTGCGAAAGATCTCAATATAAATGACTGCGATACGGTTGACCAGAAAATTTGTCGAAAGCCGCATCATCCCGACAAGCACGCCTAGAATCGTAGCAAAAATGATACCGAGAAGAGCAACTTGCAGTGTATTGAGCAGCCCGACAACGAGCGCCCGGCCATACGTGGCGGAACGGCTGTACTCGATCAGACTTTCGCCGATGTCGAAGCCGGCGGTGGAGCGCAAAAAACCGTAATTGATGGCAACGCCCATCTGCTCGCGCAGGGCGCTGATCATATTGCTGTAGAAGTAAGCGAGCAGGCCCACGACGACGCCAACCACGACAATCTGGCTGATCACGCCCAGAACCCGTTCGTCGCGATAAAAGGGAGGTGTAGCCTGACTCGTGGCAACCTGTTGCATTATGCCTCCGTCACTGTGCCAAAATTCTGATTGAAAGGGACACACAGGGGATTGCACAGCCAGAGAGGCAAAGAAAGAGCTTCCCAAAAGCTTCTGCGCTTCGGGGAAGCTCTTACAAAAACCGAGTTTCTCAGAAGAAACTCGGTTTTTAGCCTTACCGGATGGGCGGAGAGTAGTGCAGACCGCCCTCGGTGTAGAGGGCGTTCAGACCACGCGGCAGGTTAAAGACCGTATCTGGGCCGAGATTCTTGTTGTAAATCTCGCTATAGTTGCCAACCTGCTTGATGACGTTGACAAAGCAGTTGTTGTCCAGACCGAGCTTACCGCAGAATTCGCCTTCCAGACCGAGCAACTTCATGACGTTCGGGTCTTGGGTGGTCATAAAGCTATCCACATTGGCGCTGGAAATCCCCATTTCCTCGGCAGTGAAGGTGGCATAGACAACCCAACTCACAATGTCATGCCACTGGTCGTCGCCGTGACGCACGGCCGGGGCCAGGGGTTCTTTGGAGAGGGTAACGTCCATAATTTCGTGGGCAGACGGCTCAGCCAGCGTCGTTTGCAGGGAGACGAGACCGGACTTGTCGGTGGTCCAGGCGTCGCAGCGCCCTTCTTCGTAGGCGGTGGTCACTTCCTCAGACTTTTCAAAGACAACCGGCTCGTAACTGGCACCGGCCGCGGCCATCTGATCGGCCAGGTTCAACTCGGTGGTGGTGCCGGTCTGCACGCAGATAGAAGCGCCGTTCAAGTCCTGCAGTGTCTTGATGCCGCTGTCCTTGTTAACCATAATGCCCTGGCCGTCGTAGAAGGTGGTGGGGGCGAAGTTCAGGCCCAGGTCGGTGTCGCGGGACATCGTCCAGGTGGTGTTGCGGATCAACACGTCGCCTTCGCCGCTCTGCAGCACTGTGAAGCGCTCGGCGGCAGTAGTGGCCCGGATCTCGTATTTGCTGCTGTCGCCAAAGATGGCAGCGGCCAGCGCCGAGCAGAAGTCCACATCAAAGCCGCTGAAAGCACCCGCTTCGTTGAGGAAGCCAAAACCGGGCAGCGAAGCATTGCCTACACAGATCAGCTTGCCCCGCTCCTTCACGATGTCCAGGGTGGACTTGGCGGTTTCCTGGGCCACAGGCGCGGCCGGCTCCACGGATACGACCGGGGCCGCAGCCGGGGCCAGACAGGCGGCGATGATCATACCCACAATCATGGATACAACCAGTCCTACAGTTTGCATCTTCTTGCCTTTCAACATTGCATTCTCCTTCTGATAGAAAAGGGGTAAACGAAAAATCTTTGGAACAATCGCCAAGCAAACGCAGATAGAGAATTGCTGGACGATTTCAAAGCCAGAACAAAAAATGAGGGAGCGAAAACCGATTGTCTTCGGAGGTGGGGCTACTATACAGGATTTGGCCGATTTTTGCAAACTCTCCCATACGCCCGCTTGTACGTAGAAAACCTGGCAGGTCTGACGCCCCAACTTGTTTGGTCATCCTGAAAAACCGAGTTTCTGGTATGCCGTTGCCAGACTGGATTTGTCCGCGAGAAACTCGGTTTTTCTATCCTACCTGGCTATAGGCTATAATTGCCGTAGTCGCTTTATTTTTGTGGAGAGTTTTCATGTCAACTGATCTGGTCAATTCAATTGCAACTGTGCTGGGTATCGCCGTTGCTCTGTTGGGCGCTTTTCTCTTTGCTTTTTGGATCGCGATGGGCATCTGGACATTCAATGACATCCGTTCCCGCACACGGGATTGGCTGGCGATTGGGCTGGCCTGTCTGCTCACCCTCATCTTCCCGCTGGTTGGGCTGATTCTGTATATGATGATTCGCCCCAAAGATACCCTGGCCGATGTCTACGACCGGGCGCTGGAAGAAGAGGCGATTTTGCGTGAACTGGAGGAGACCGTCACCTGTCACAATTGCGGCGTGCCGGTCAAAGGCGAATGGGTCTTCTGCCCCAACTGCCACACCCAACAGCAGTACGCCTGCCCCAACTGTGGCACGCTCGTGCGCCAGGAATGGGACATTTGCGTAGCCTGCGGCACACCCCAGACGGGTACACCCACCGGCTACAACCAGCCACCCCGCACGCAAAGGATCGATCCCCGCACAGCCGAGGCCAATCTGGGCTATCGGCCCGTGCAGGTGGGGGAATAGCGCCTACCTAACAATACAAAAAGGCCGGTCATCCCGTGGGATGACCGGCCTTTTTTATGCAAGTCGCGTCGTCTCTCGCCAACGTAGCAGTCGTTCACTCATCAATTACGCAGTAGGATGGAGGCCGCCCGCAGCACCCGGATGAACGGAGCATAGGTACGATAGTATTGCGCAAGCCAGACAAGCGGGGCATAGCTGCGATAAATCGTGAAGAGTTTCTGGGTTGTCGAGGCTTTGATGCTTGGGTCGCTCTGGGAGGTGACAGTCACAACAACCGTAGCCTGGACAGCAGCACCCATTTGCGGCGTAACCGAGATGGCGAACGCTCGCAATTCTAAGGGCGACATCTCTACCGTCGTCTGGACAGGACTGACCGACCAATGAGGCGACTGGGTTGTTGCCTCAATCTGGAAGGTATCGGTGATCGCGCTGATATTGTTGAGAAAAAAGGAGCTTGCCTGGGTCCGGTTGAAGATCGCCGGGAAGACGTCCGCCCCCGGCCACAGATCGACAAAGCGCAGGAGTCTGCTGGTCTCGCTCTGAAAAGTTTTGGCGTCTGCCAGTTCTTCAGGCGTCACCCCCGAATCCGTCACCACATCATCGGCGTAAAGAGTGATGTTTTCACCAGCTCGAAGGATGGGTTCTGTTCCGCCCGTCATCGTAATCACGCCCCCAACGCCCACGGCAAGCGTGATGCTTCCAGTAGCAGAAATCGCAATGGTGTCCATATCTGACAAATCGATGCTGCCACCATCGTCAGTGAAGAGTACGATGTTACCGCCCCTAATCCGATTCCCCGCGCCGGAAAGACTGATTCGGATTGGATCCGACCTTACAACTGATAGTGGGGGACTCGAATTGCTTCCTGGACAAGTTCCGTCTTGTCCGGCAAAGATAGAGCTACCCGCAAACTCGATCACACCGGTTGGGGGACTTACGTTTATCGTAACTGATCCACCGCGTCCGCCCATATCGGGAGCAGCTACAATTGGGTTGACATTACAGGCACCGCCATTGCCGGCAATGATAGCGCCAGCGTGGTAGATGCCATAGCGAGCCGCAATAGTGACCGACCCGCCATCGCCCCCTCGCGCGCCACCTACGCCGCCGCTGCCGGCAATGATCGCACCACCAAGGAACGCCCAATCAGCGTTAGCCGTGATGGAGCCGCCTGTGCTCGCGGTCCCTTGTTCGTTCTCTTGCTCTTCGCTTGCCGTGATTTGCCCGTCGTTGATCAGGTGTCCGCCATCCGCCACATTCAGCCACAGGTTAGAGGGCGAAAATCCAATGGGTGATGAAATAGTACGGGTTTCGATTACTCCCCTAACCCCGTTGACTAGGACGCGGTTCACCTCGAAATGGAGTTCAGGAGCGGTTATGTACACGGTGCCTGTGTTGCACAGCTCGTTCAGCGCAACGGTGCGCGGTACTTCATTCGTGAGTGAGACGACAAAGGTTGAACTGATGGCGACCACGTCAGTTAGAGTGGGCGTCCGCATCACCTGCCAGGTACTCGGCGCATCCCAACTGCCGCTTCGCACCGCGAAGATGGTGTGTTGGCTGCATTCCAGACGCGGCGGTAGTGGAATTGTCTGTTGGAATGGGGCGCTCTGTAGGGGCACCGCTGGTCGCCAAAATAAACCACCTAACACAATGCCGGCAAATAGTAGAATCCACGGAAGTCTGCGCAACAGCATAGAGCCTCCTTCTATACCAAAGCCGCTTCCAAGCTACAGGGGTTCAAGTATTCACCGGCGCTTGACTGGCAAACTGCCATGCGGTGGCTTGAATTGGGGGATTATTTTCTTGGAATGGCTTCAGTGTGTAAATAACAGAGTAAGCCTTTTTTCAAATTTGTCAAGCCCCGATTTTATTTTTTTGTCTTTATAAATAGCGAACTGTTTGACCTGACGAAGATGTTCCTGTACCATAGAAATCACTGGGGAGGGTCAATGGCCCAAAAATCAGTCGGAACACCAACCACTTTCCATCAAGAGGCCATGTGAACCAATTTGGCAACCGATGCAACCGTATGCACTCAAACCCGGTAAGGGTTGGACGTATCGGTGACGTCCCCCTCCGGTCGAGGGCTGCTGTTCGGCGGAGAGGGATTCATAATGCGAGATCTGCGTTTTGTGGCAGCCCATCGCGGCGGCCCTCTGGAGATCGCCCAACACCGTCTCCTGTCGGTCTGGGCAGCAGATTGTGCGCAACACGTACTGACGCATTTTGAGAGTTGCAGTGCAGACGCGCAACCGCGATGTGCCATCGAGTTGGCAAGGGCGTGGGCACGAGGCGAGATATCCGTCGGCGACGCGCAAAAAGCTGCGGTCGCAGCACACGCAGCCGCCCGCGCGGTTATGAGCCAATCGGCATCAGCTACGGCAGCGGCGCGTGCTGCCGGCCACGCCGTCGCCACCGCTCACATGGCCGACCACTGCCTGGGTGCCGCTTGGTATGCCCTAAAATCTGTTGCGGCGGCCGGCGCAGCCGCCAACCTCGAACGTAGCTGGCAAATTGAACAGATCCCCGATGCCCTGCGCGAATTGGTAGTATCCGCGCTGGACAATCGCCTGCCCAGTTGCTACACTTAACCTGGCCGGCGCGCTCTTCAATTCAAAGCATAGAAAGGAAACCCCATGTTCGATCTCAATCGTACAAAAGAAAATCCCTGGCGACTCAAGACACCGCCCGGTACAGCCGAGTACACGATGCACATGGATGAGAAGGATGGCAAGGCTGTGCTGGTCTGTACCGTTGGTTCTACAGTCCTTCTCTACGATGCGCGCTGTATCGAAGATCTGCACGCCATGCTCAAGGCTGCGGGGGATTGGGTGGAACTTGGCGGCAGCGATGAGCAGAAGCCGGCCAAGGAAGGAACGGTGGAAGCCTGGGGGCGTTCAACAGACAATCCAATCGGCGGCTGGTATGGTCTGAAGAAGGGGCTGCGCGGCAGATTCGGCGTCTACCTTCCGCCGTTGATGGAAGAGTTGGGCTTATGTGAATTGGAGCACAACCCGAAGAACAATCGCATGAAGGCAAAGTGACATATCCCAAAAGGGCCGGGAGTTCGGCCCTAACCGAATCAACTTTATAAGGGAGGAAGCAGAAATGGATCTCGGTGCGTTTTCCGTCAGCTTGACAGTCAAGAATCTTGCCGCTTCGCGGAGCTTTTATGAGAAGTTGGGGTTCACAGCCTTTGCCGGAGATGCGGCGCAGAACTGGCTGATCCTGAAGAACGGCGATCATGTGATCGGGCTTTTTGAAGGGATGTTCGAGAAGAACATCTTGACTTTCAATCCCGGCTGGGACAACAGCGCCCAGCAACTCGCCACCTTCACCGATATCCGCGAACTACAGCGCAGGCTGAGGGCGCAAGGGATGGAATTCCAACTGGAGGCAGACGAGAACTCCACGGGGCCAGCCAGCTTCATCGTCGTGGATCCGGACGGAAATCCGGTTCTGGTCGATCAACACGTATAGGCAACTTGAGGGCATCCGCTTGCGTTCAGTCATAACTTCTGGTAAGATCGCAACTCGGCAGCCCCCCGCTCGCATTTGCCGCCGTCATCGCGCCCATCCACGATTTCCCAAAGCAAGCGACAATGTAGCCATGACAGAACCGGTAGTCCTGCTCGACAGCATAGACAAAGTCTTTGGTGATGGCACAAGCAATCAGGTTCACGCGCTGAAAGATATCAACCTTTCCATCGGGCGCAACGAATTCGTCTCGCTGATCGGGCCGTCGGGCTGTGGCAAATCCACGCTGCTGCGGGTGATCGGCGATCTGATCAGCGCATCCTCCGGGACGGCCCAGGTACACGGCAAGAGCGCACGCCAGGCCCGGCTGGACCGGGAGTACGGGATGGTCTTCCAGGCCGCCACCCTCTACGACTGGCGCACAGTGACGAAAAATGTCCAGCTGCCCCTGGAACTGATGAACTATTCCAAAGAGAAAAAAGAGCAGCGCACACGGGAGATGCTGGAACTGGTCGAACTCTCCGACTTTGCCGGTCACTTCCCCTGGCAGCTTTCCGGCGGGATGCAGCAGCGGGTTGCCATCGCCCGCGCCCTGGCCTTCGAGCCGTCCATTCTGCTGATGGACGAACCCTTTGGCGCACTGGACGAGATGACCCGCGAACGGCTCAATCTGGAACTGCTCGAGATATGGCGCAAGACCAACACAACCGTCGTCTTCGTCACCCACAGCATCACCGAAGCCGTCTTTCTCTCGACACGGGTGATTGTCATGTCGGCCCGCCCAGGCCGCATCACGCGGGACATCGCCATAGATCTGCCCCAGCCACGCAATGTGGAGACGCGGGAAAACGTGCGCTTTTTCGAGCTGGAGACCCAAGTGCGCGAGGCGCTGCGCGCCAGCGAACGGCGTCCTGAGATTTCGATAGACTCAATCCGACGGCCTGTCGAAGGGCGGCAGCCGAAATGAGTGAGCGCAGCCAGCGGATCGTCGCGCCGATTGTGATTCTGGTGGTCATTCTGCTGGTCTGGGAAGGGCTGGTCACGGCTCTGCGCATCGAGCAATTTCTCCTGCCCAAACCATCGGCCATCCTCTCCAATCTGGTACGGGTGGTGCGGGTGGAGACAGCCGACAAAAGACAACTGACCGACAGCGAAATTGCCGCGCTGCTGCGGGCCAACCGGCTGCTTGTGGAGCTACCGGACGGCATTTCGCCTGCAATTGTGGCTGCGTTGGAGGATGCCCGCATCGCAGAGTTCCGCCAGGGCAGTAGGCGGGTGCTGGTGGCGCGGGGTGTCAACCTGACGCCGATTTTGCAGGCAAGCTGGTTTACGCTGAAGGAGGCGCTGGGCGGGCTGGCAATGGGCGGGCTGGCTGGCATTCTGGTCGCCCTGGCTACAGCCCGCTGGACAGCCACGCGCGAGGCGCTGCTCCCCTTTGCCATTGCCGCCAATTCTATGCCCATCATTGCCTTTGCGCCGATATTCAACAATTGGTTTGGTCTCGACAATCCCTTTTCCAAAATGGCGATTGTGGCGATGATGGTTTTCTTTCCGATTATGATCAACTGTGTGCGCGGGCTGGTTTCTGTCCCGCCGCGCAGCCTGGAATTGATGCGCTCCTACGCCGCCAGCGAGTTTGCCATCCTTTTCAAAGCGCGCATCCCCAACGCGCTGCCCTATCTCTTCAGCGGGCTGAAGGTGGCGGGCGCGCTGGCGATGATCGGCGCAATTGTGGGGGAGTATTTCGGTGGCCCGCGCATTGCGCTGGGCGTCTTTATCACCCAGGAAGCGTCGCTTTTTCGTTTTGCTTCGGCCTGGGCCGCCATCTTCATCGCCTGTACGATGGGCATCAGCCTCTATCTGCTCATCCTTCTGGCCGAGCGGCTGGCTATGCCCTGGCATTCGTCGTTTCGCAGTTAGCGATTGGGGACTGGAGATTGGGGACTGGGAATTCGTTGATTTGCCTTCCCAGTCCCCAGTCTCCGGTCCCCAGTCCCCGTTTCCTATCATTCCCAAAGGAGAAAAGTATGAAGAACCGTTTTCTGTTTGTTCTGTTGACTCTGCTGATTCTGGCATTGGCAGCCTGCGCTGCGCCGGCTGCCCCCGCCGCGGCCCCGGCTGAATCGGCCCCTGCCGCGGCTGCGGCTCCTGCGGCGGCGGCCGCAGCAACCGCCGCCCCGGCCGAGGAGGGCTGCGCCGAGATGACCCCGGTCAAACTCCAGTTGCAGTGGGTGACCCAATCCCAGTTCGCTGGCTACTTTGCTGCGGTCGCCCAGGGCTTCTATGCAGAGCAGTGTCTGGATGTGACGATCCTGGAAGGTGCGGTGGACATTGTGCCGCAGCAGGTGGTCGCCTCCGGTCAGGCTGAGTTCGGGCTGGCCTGGGTGCCCAAAGTGCTGGCCTCCCGCTCGGAAGGTGCGGATCTGGTCAACATCGGCCAGGTCTTCCAACGCAGTGGCACGCTGGAGGTCTCCTGGGCCGACAACCCGGTGGCGACGGTGGCCGATATGCGCGGCAAGAAGATCGGCACCTGGGGTTTTGGCAACGAACACGAACTCTTCGCCGCCATGCGCGCCGAAGGCATTGACCCCAACAACGCCGCCGATGTGACGGTCATCCAGCAGAGTTTCGATATGCTGGCCCTGCTCAACCGGGAGTTGGACGCGGCCGAAGCGATGATCTACAACGAATACGCCCAAGTTTTGGAAGCGGTCAACCCGGCCACGGGCGCGCTCTACACGCCGGAAGACCTGACCGTTATCAACTTCAACGATGTGGGCACGGCGATGTTGCAGGATCACGTCTTTGTGCGCGAATCCTGGCTGGCCGAAGCAGGCCACGAGGATATCGCGGTGCGTTTCCTGGCCGCCAGTTTCAAAGGCTGGCAGTGGTGCCGGGATGAACTGGAAGCCTGTGTGCAGGTGGTGTTGGACAACGGCCCCACTCTGGGCCAGAGCCACATGACCTGGCAGTTGAACGAAATCAACAATCTGATCTGGCCCTCGCCCGCAGGTATCGGCGTGATGGATCAGGCCCTCTGGGATCAGACGGTGGCGGTCTCGCTGGAGAGCGGCATCATCCCGGAAGCCCCCAGCGACGGCGCATTCCGCAGTGACTTGGCGATGAAGGCGCTGAAAATGCTGGAAGGCGACACCACCGGCGCAGGCTATGCACCTATCGCCGTGGAATTGGTCGAGGGCGGCGAATAGACAGGTGATTGGTTGAGAGTTTGACGGATTGTCAGAAGTTCGACTTTTTCCGAAAAGTCGAACTTCTGGGAAAGGGAGTGGACAGCCGATGCTGTTCACTCCCTTTTTGTGTCTGGACGCATCCCCTACCCGCCGCCGAACCGCCGAAAGTACAATTTGCCATTTTGATCTACCCGTATTACAATCTGCCATCTTCCCAACCAATTTTAATTTTCTCCCTCCAAAATCGCTTGTCAGCAGATTCCGATGGCTGCCCATAGTCCGTCCGTAACTGGCGGGGTAGACGCGTGGAGCGTCGGCGCTGTTGCTGATCGAGATATCCGGGGATGTCGAAAGGTACGTCATTTTGAAAACAGCGCCGCGCCCACCGCTCCGGATTGCGATTCGGATTGGGGCTTTCCTTACGCTTTGCCTCCTCCTTTCCGCATTTTTCCTCACAGATTCCATCTCAGATTGGCAGCGACAGTTCGGCAGCCAGACCGCCGAGATTATCGCCGCGCCCGCTGTTCTTACAGCGCCCGCGGCCCGCCAGGAAGTGACACGGGCCTGGCAGCGCGCCATCGATCTGGGCCGTTACAGCTATGCCACCGATGTGCTGCAAACGACGATTCCCCTGGCCTCTGTCGCCAATGCGGGGCGCAGCAGCAAGCAGCAGTCCATCCGGTTGGAAGGGGAGAGCAACCTACGCGACAAGTCCATGCGTATGACTTTGTGGACCGATGGCGGCAGTGTGTTGAACCCGGCCAGCGGCATCGAAATCAAAAGCGAACAGGGGAAAACCTATGGTCGCCGGGGCCAGGGCGAATGGCAGGAGACAAGCAGCGTCACCGATTGGATAGCCCCGGAAGGGGACTTTCTGGCCTTCTTGACCGCGGCCAAGAATATACGCAACCGGGGAGCGGAGAGCCGGGGCGGGCTGGAGTTCACCCGCTTCACCTTTGACATTGACGGGCCGCGCTTTGCCGTTTTTATGCGCGATCAGATGACCGCCCAATTGACCTCTCAGGGCGAATTGCCGCCCGGCGCGCTGCTCGAATTGTCCGAAACCTACCGGCGTATGACCGGCGACGGCGAACTCTGGGTGGACGGCGACGGCCTGCCCCGTCGCCAGATTTTGCGCTTGAGCCTTCCAGAGCAGACCGATTACCGGATCGAGGCCGAGATCACCACCGTCTTTTCCGGCTACGACCGCCAGCAGTTGGCCTCCCATACCCCCGCGCCCACTTTCTCCACCGCCGGGCTGCTCTCGGCTGGGCAAGCGCTGGGCCGGGCCGCCGCCGCCCAGGCTGCCAGCACCAGCGCCTTTCTTGTGCTATTGCTGCTCTCTGTAGTGCTTGTACAGCGCAGAGGTTCACTTCTGGTGCAGCGGGGTCTCTCCGGGCTGCTGATTGTGGCGCTGGTGATCATCCCCCTCCTCAGCAGCTTCCAGACGGCCGCGGCCTATAGCCGCTTTGACGCCCGCCAGCAGGCCCAGACAGCCAAGAACGACGCGGCTACCCGGCAGCAGGAGGCGACGGTGCAGGTGCAAGCCCATCAGCAAAGCGCTACACTGGCCGACGCCGCGCCCCTGGCCACCATCCGCAACGACAACGGTACAGACACGGATGCGGACGGCGTGACCGATGTGCAGGAGGTCTTCCAGGGCGAAGACCCAGTGACACCCAACCCGCGCACTGCGCTGGTGGACAACGGCACGGACACCGACAACGACGGTCTGACCGATTTTGAGGAAACGCTTCTGGACACCGATCCCGAAGAGCCGGATACGGATCAGGACCAACTCAGCGATTTTGTGGAGGTGGTGGGCTTTACGGCCAACGGCGTCCACCGCAACTCGGACCCGCTCAAGACCAGCACCCTGGACGACGGGGTTTTCGACGGCTTGAAATGCCCGGAAATGTCAGCGACAACCGCCTGCCCGGACACGGACGGGGACGGTACGGTGGACATCTTTGACCGCGATCTGGACGGGGACGGGGTTCCCAATAATTCTGATCTGTCGCCCCAGAGCCGGGGCGAGCCGACTCTGTTCAGCGAAAACCAGCCTATGCAATTGGTGATCAAAGGACTGGAACGGGGCAAGCCCACTTTCGTCGAGTTTCAGATCAGGCCCACGAACCCGGACCATCTCTGGTACGCTTTCAACGTCCTCGATTGGATGGACGGGGACAAACAGGGCCAGGTGCAGCGGGACGACGACTTTGTGGCCGTGGCCGACCGGCCCGATACCCGTGTCAAAACTTTCTTCGACGATTGCATCCAGCGCGGTGAGGCCAACTGTCGCCTCTCTCCCGACGCCAACGGGGACATCAAACTGGTGCCTATGCTGGAAATACTGGTCGGCGAAAGCGGCTCGAATTTCCGTTTCCCATCTGTTGCGGAACTCGCCGAGGCAGCGGGGATTATGCAAACGGGTAGCGCTGCCTATGTGCCCCTGCAATTGGTGACAGACCCGGACACCAGCGACCGGGTCGCCTTTTCGGCCAAAATGTTCTACCGACCAGGCCCGGATTGGGTGCGCCCGGATCTGGTGCGGATGGTCTGGCTGGTGCAGATGTTGGTGGATGAGTGCCAGGAAGCCGCGGGCACTTTCTGCGCATCCTACGTGGACGAGAATGGCGTGGATCGCCACAACCAAATTCAGGTGGTGCATCAATATCACGACGAATGGACGCTGACCGGTCTCAATATCCGAGAAGATCACGGGACAGATTTCGCCCTGGTCTACGAAGACCCGGCGGTGGACGACGACACGAATGAGGATGGGGGCCTTCTCGCCCTGGCTGTCGGGCTGGACAGCGCTTTTCTGACCGCGCGCGACTGCGACGCGCTGGTCAACGAACTCTGTCAGGGGGATGGCCTGCCGGATGTTACGGTGGCGGGTCGGGGGGTCAACGGGCCCACCCTGGCCGCCCGCTTTGATCGGGACCTGAACGGCGGCGTCTCGGAAAGCGCACGCTGGGGCATCCCCAACACCCTGCAAGTGGTCAACCACTCCTACGCATACCGGGATGAGGCCGTCGGCAAATTGGTCACAATTGATGTCCCGGCCCTGCTGGACGAACGTTTCGCCGCCTTTGAAGAGACGGCCATCACGCCCAGCCTGCTCTTCGTGCGCGACGAGAGTTTTCGCGCCACCAACCTGGCCGCGGGGAGTGTCGGCGGCGTCGTCCGTTGGGACGGTGTACGCCTGACTATGGACCTGAACGCCGACGGGGGCACCCCGCTACAGGTGATGGCCGGTGTCAAAGTGTCGCCCTACCATTGGGACAGCGCGCTTGACGAATGGCAGGCTGTGGAACTGGATGACTATTGGGGTGAGTTGGTGAATCGCTATTCCGAGGCAGAGCCTGGAGACAGCCCGACGATTGCCGCGGGCAAGCTGGCGCTGACTCAACTCTTCTACACCTCTTTCTTTTTCGGCCTGGACCAGGTGGTGGAACGTGGCGGGCAAAGCTTTGGCCCGTTCAATCCTTTGCCCGTGTCGGATCTCGGAATCGTAACAATTCTCGGTGTACGTATTGGGAAAGTGGCGCTTAACACGCTTGCCAACCAACTCGTAGTGAATGCATTCAAGGATAAAGTGAAGGCGCGCGAGTTGCAGACCTTCTTTGGCAACCTCTATACACGCGAAAAGGCATTTCTCCCCAAACTAAAGGATATACGCTTAGGGATGGGTACCCTGCGTAACCCGATAAAAGCATTTAAGAAAAGCGCAACGACGGGCGCTGGCAGCATATTGTTTCTCGTGAGCGCGGGGGTCAGCGCTGGACTCTTGGCGGCTGGAATTTTCACAGAAAACAATTCTTTGGTCGAGGCAGGAACCGTCCTGCTCGCGCTCACATTGAACGGCGGGATCGCAGCCAAAGTCACAATTACGACAGTCAAGCTGGCAACTACCCTGCGTGGTACGGTATCAACCGTACAACTGGGAAATCGAACTGTTGCCAGAGCTTTGCTGACGTCTTCAGCCGAGGTATTGGGCAGCACCAAAATTGGTGGGATTGTCGGGATACTCATTGATGTTGGCATTGCCTGGGGCATCTTTATCTTCCAGGTGGCCAACGGCGCAAGAAGCGGAACCGTCGCCTTCGACCAGGCGCTGGCCACAGCGATTGCCAGCACGATCCTGGCTATTCTGATCTTTGCCGTTAGCCTCTCACTGGTCGGTATCATCGCCGTTGCTATCGCCGGGCTGATCGATGCTTTCCTTGCCCTTTTTTGCGCGATCGGAGCCGAGAGGGCCTGTTTCAGCATCTTCAGTACCGTTACTCAGGCCATCGCCTCACTCTTCCACGACAGCGGCCTGACCCTCGACCTGGACAAGAGCAATCTGGCCCAGGTCGATAGCTTCGGTATGCGCCTGGTGAACAACGGATTGGGCCTGCGCGCGGGAAATTCTATCTACCATTACGTCACCGTTACCAGCAGAATCAAGCAGGTTCGCGGCATCACCGTCGGGCGTTTCAATGATGCAGAAGGGCTGATCACCGAGAGCAACCTCCGCTCCACGACGGTTCGTTTCAAGCTGGCCGAGTCGGCCGGCGACCTGCCCGCCCTGTCCCGCCTGAATCAGATGCGGGATGCGTGGAACAATGTCATAGGCTCTTCAATTTTGGGGTTTGAAGGCCAGACCACCACCAGCCTCACCAGCCCCTCGGCGCTGCTGACCGCCGGCATCAACCAGCCGGGCCAGAACCTGCGGCTGAACATGAGCTATGCCCTGCCTGGCTTTAGCTGTTGGGGGGTGTTCGTGGACAGGTGCAAGATCAGCGCAATCGAGGGCAGGGTGAGCAACGATATGGGCAGCACTTCTGTGCTGGATGTTTTCCCGGCCACACTGGATGAGTTCTGGGAGATGCGCTGGGATTCCCGGCTGCCGGTGCAAAAAGACGCTGACGGTGACGGTCTGCTCCCCGTCAGCCTGGGCGGCCTGGATCGTTTTCCCGACAGCCCGGACAACGATCGCGACGGAGTTCCCGACAGCGCGGAGATCGAGGCTGGAAGCAACCCCGCGGTCGCGGACAGCGACGGCGACGGCCTGAGCGACGCCGAAGAGTTGATTCGGGGCAACAACCCCACCCGCTCCGATACCGACGGCGACGGGCTCACAGACAGGGTAGAGGTGGAGGGCCATCTCTTCACCTATGCGCCCGGCAAAACTACAATCGTCACCTCCGATCCCCTGCTGGCCGACACCGACGCCGACGGGCTGGATGATCGGGCCGAAAAGCAGGTCTTCCGCACCAATCCCAATGTCTTTGACACCAACACCCTGGGCATCTTCACCGCTGTGGACGACGCCGACAACTTCCTGCGCGCCGGGCAAAGCTATGTCTACACGGCCACTGTGACCAACAACTTTGCCCCCGGCTCCTTTGCGCCCGGTGTGGTGGTGGCGGCCGCGGGCATCGTCTCCTCCACCTTTGCCCCCCGCCTGGGCGCGCCAAACCTGAACCGCCCCTTCTTCATCGCCGAAGGCCAGAACGCAACCCACGACGCAACCCGCGTCGCGGTGGGCGGTGGGTCCGGCACTTTTGAAATTCAGACAGAAGTTGGGGCGGGCCTGAAAGCCCTGACCC
Source organism: Litorilinea aerophila (assembly GCA_945897075.1). Taxonomy (GTDB): domain Bacteria; phylum Chloroflexota; class Anaerolineae; order Caldilineales; family Caldilineaceae; genus JACQGT01. Next base: position 14,751 of record CAMDEX010000044.1, on the reverse strand, counting down.
CTCAGACGACGCCCGGCGTCACCCCGGCTGACTTTACCAAATTCAACCAATCGTCCAGCCTTCTCCTTACGGTGGACACGGACACGCCCACGGCCAGCTTCTCCAATCCCGGCTTCGTGGCCGCGAGTGTCACCCAAATCGTCGGCGGCAGCGTGGATGACCCCACCTCTTACCCCGTTCTGGTGGAATTCCAGGAAGACGGCGGCAGCTTTGCGCCTGTCAGCCTGAACGTGGAGCCGGAGAGCCGCGGGGGGAGCTGGAGCTTCGCCTGGCGCACCCCGACCGGCGAAGGCAACCACAGCGTTGTCCTGCGCGTGACCGACGCCGTGGGCAATGTGGCGACGATGGCTGCCGCCACTGTCTTTGTGGACACCCAGCCGCCCGCTGTGAACACAGACCTGGCGGGCAACCCCATCATCACCTTCGACCAGCGCGCCGATGGCCGCTTCACCCTGCCCCTGAGCGGTGGAGCGACCGACGCCCGCGCCGGTGTGGCCCAGGTGGAAGTGCTGGTGGAACCCAGCGGTGGGGGCTGGCAGGAGGCGAGCATCACCCCCGGCAACAGCACAGCCTGGTCCATCGACTACGTGCTGGCTACGCTGGACAGCCAAAACTCACTGCTGACCGACCCCACCGGCCAATATACGGTGACGGTGCGGGGCACGGATCAGGTGGGCAATCTTACGCCGCCTTCCGCCTACGGCCTGGGGCTGGCCCAGGTGGACGCCACCCCGCCCCAGATTGCCCTGAATATCGCGCCGATTGTGTCGGAGATTATCACCCAACCGCTGACCCTCTCTGGCGTCATTACGGACGTGGGACCGGTGATCAGTGGCATCGCCCGCGCCGAGATTTCCTTCACTTCGGACAAAGTGACCGATGTCTTCTCGGAGACTGTCCTGCTGTTGGGGCTGGACGAGCCGGGGGCGTCGGTTCGTTTTGCCGACGCTTCCGGGTTGGGCCACGACGGCATCTGCGGCAGTAACTGTCCTGTCGGCGGCGCAGAGGGCCGATTCGGCACAGCCCAGGCTTTTGATGGTAGCCGGAATCAGTCGATTGTCGTCCCGGGTGTGCCCATTTCCACCACCGGCTATGCCCTGACCGGCTGGTTCAACACCACCTGCCCGAATTGCGGCCTCTTCTCCGTCGCCGTGCCGGACCCGGTTTCCGGCGCAGTCATTGCCACCGACCGGCAGATTTACCTGAGTGGCGGCAACCTCTGCGCGGATGTGAGCAACAGCGGGCGGGAGACTATCTGCTCGGTGGGCGTCAACTACGCCGACGGCCAGTATCATCAGGTGGCCCAGGTGTTGGAAGCAAGCGGCGGCCATCTGCTCTACGCCGACGGTCGGGAAGCAGCCAGGGGACTGAAGAATCGTTCCCAATTCGCGGGCGCGCTGACGCCTGTGTTGGGGCGCGCACCCGCCGCAGCCACGCCAGCCCTCACCGGACGGTTGGACGAAGTGCTGATCTTCCAGACCGGGCTGACCGCAGATCAGGTGGCGGGGATGTTCCGCCTCTTCCAGCCCGTGACAGTAACCGGCAACGCGCCCGGCGTCGCCAACGCGGCCTGGAGTTTTCCTGTGCCCACGGGGCTGGAAGGCAACTACCAGATCGACCTGACCGCCACAGACCTGAGCGGCAACCGCAACGATCTGCGCAGCACCTGGAACAAATGGCGAGGTGAGATCGACCTGCTGGCCCCCCGGGTTGCCCTGCGCGCCAACTTTGTAGGCGGCGGCGAAACAGCCCAGACAATCTTCACTGGCTCGGCCACGGACCTGAACCTGAGCGAGCGGAACGGGCAGTTTCCGTGTGCCAATCCGACCATCACCCGGACTTTCAATAGCCTGACCCGGCCTGGCGAACCCCAGCGGCTAAACCGGCTGAACTTCACCTGCGCCGTGCCCGGTTTTGTGACAGGCAATCAGCGCTTCCAGGCCTGTGATCTCCACAACCGCTGCGCGGCGACTTTGGCCGCCTCCTATCAGCTTTACGGCGCTACGACGGACGCGGGCATCATCCGTGCCGTCCCCGCACGCAACGCCCAGATCGAGACGATTGTCCCCCGCGCTGTCACGGCGGCCGGCGGCGGCATTGCCCTGGATCAGCCGCGTGGCAAACTCTATTGGGGCGAGAATGGGGCCATCAGCCGGGCAGACCTGGACGGCGGCAACGTCCAGCGCATCCTAAGTGGCCTGGCCGTCACGCCCAAACGGCTGGCTGTCAACAGCAGCGCGGGCAAGCTCTATTGGATCGAAAACAACCTCATCCGCCGGGCCAACCTGGACGGCAGCGGGGCCGAAACCCTCCTCACCCTCACCCCAACCAGCCGCAGAATCGTGGGGCTGGTGCTGGACGAACGGGTGGGCCTGCTCTACTACGCCGAGGCCGACGGCATCTTCAAGGCTGGGCTGGACGGCCAGGGGAACGCCCGCATCCTGCGCAGCACGGGATGCAACCAGCCCGTCATCGTCGATCTGGCGATCTCCGAAGCGGGCGGCCTGCGCTGGGTTGATTATGAAGAATCCTGTCTCGTCGGAAACTTCATCACCGCCAAGCTGGGCAATATCCCCAATCCGTCCGCTTTCAGCGGCTCCTCCCGCATCCCCTGGCAGGAAGGCCGTGGCTCCAGCGCCGCCTTGACCCGTGTGCAGACCATCGGCGTGAGCCGGGACCAGAACGTCTTCGCCGTGCGCGGCTATCTCGTGAGTCGCTTCGTGCGCGGCCAGGCCTTCTATCAGTCGCCCCTGGAATGGGGCCTCAACACCACGTTTAACGACTTCCGCCCCACCCGGTTGCCCCTTATCCACGCCAATCTGACGGGCATCGTCTTTGCCGATGTGACGCCCCCGGCCATCTCCGGCCCGGATGTGAGCGTGCGCAAGACGGCCTCGGCCCAAACCCTGATCCTGCCCGCCGTGATGACCTACACCATCGCCATCGAAAACACGGGCACGGAACTGGCGACGGGTGTCGTCCTCGCGGACCAGTTGCCCGTGGGGGTCTTAGCCTTCTCGGCCACCTCGAACCGGGGCGAAGTCTGCCCGCCCGCAGACGGCGCGGGGGTCATCACCTGCCCGTTGCAGCCCCTGGCCCCCAGCCAAGCGGTACTGGTGACTATCCCCGTGACCGCCAGTGTGGGCGCAGAGGCCCTGGTGCTGAACCAGGCCCGGGTCCAGATCAACCAGACCGATCTGGTCCCCGGCAACAACGAGACATTCGTCGGGGTTGAAGGGATGACGCGCACACCGACACCGACGCCGACGCCCACCCGCATCCCGCCCACAGCCACACCCGTGGGCCATAAACTCAACCTCTTCTGGACCAGCAACCGTAGGAGCATCCAGGCCGCCTACGTGGACGGCAGCTTCCGCCGGGAGGTTGTGCCGCCCTCGGCCTCCTTCCCTGGCCTCAACATCAGCAGCCTGGCCGTGGACGACGGACCGAGGCGCGCCCTCTACTGGCTGGACAACAACAGCCAAACCATCCTGCGTGCGGCTCTGGACGGGTCGGGCAGTGTGGACATCTTCGCTGCGCCCAACCCGGACAGCATTACGGATATGCTCAATCAGGTCGTTGTCTCCAGCGGGATCGATCTGGCCGTGGATGACCAGGGCAGCCGCCTCTACTGGTCGGCGAATGGTGACATTCATGCCGTTGACGCGGACGGCACAGACCGCAGCCAGGTCATCGCGCAGGTGCGCGAACTGGTCCGGCAACGCGACCCCCACGTCATCGCCGTTGACCAGGAATACGGCGCAATCTATTACAGCAATGCTTTTGGCACGATCCGCAAAGCCCGGCTGGACGGATCGGCAGATAGAGAGATCGTGACCGGGCTGGGGTCATTTGTCAATGACCTGGCCGTGGATCGGGTACACAACCATCTCTATTGGGGTCTTCGTACCAATGGTACGACCTGGCGCGTGCAGCGCTCCGACCTGGAAGGCCGCAATATCGTGCAAATGTTCAGCCGCCCCGGTGAAGGAGCGGGCCTGGCTCTGGATGTGGCCGGGAACAAACTCTACTGGCTGGAACGCTCCGGTATCATGCGCGCCGATATGACCCCAGGCGCGGCGGTGCAACAGGTGATATCCAGTGCGGTGACCGGCAGCGCCATCACCCAGGGTTTCTTCTTTTATGGGGCGAATGTGGGCCTGGCCTATCTGCCCGCCTTTGCCACCCTCACGCCGACACCCACGCCGACCAGCACGTCCACGCCTACCCCTACCAGCACGGCGACACCGACCCGTACACCGACACCGACCCGCACACCGACCAGCACGCCCACAGCGACGGCTACAAGGACGCCGACGCCGACGAATACACCGACGAACACGCCCACCGCGACCGCTACGTCCACTGTGACGCCGACGCCGACAAACACGCCAACGGTCACGCCCACGGCGACAAACACGCCGACCGTGACGCCGACACCGACCAATACGCCGACGAGTACGCCCACGCCGACAAGCACGCCGACCGTGACGCCGACACCGACCAATACGCCGACGGTCACACCCACGACGACAAACACGCCGACGAATACACCGACTGCGACCAACACGCCGACGGTGACGCCCACCAATACGGCCACACCGACCCGCACGCCGACAGCAACACCCACCGTAACGCCGACCAACACTCCCACAGCGACGCCGACCAACGCCGCGCCCATCGCGGCTGCGGGGGCCGACCAGAGCGTGGCGGTGAACGATGTCGTCACGCTGGACGCCAGCGGCTCGACCGACCTCGACGGCCACACACCCCTCACCTTCGGCTGGGTGCAGACCAGCGGCCCGGCGGTCGTCCTGAGCGATGCCACGGCCATCAGCCCGACCTTCACCGCGCCAGCCAGCCCGGTCGCACTGTTCTTCTCCCTGACGGTGACAGACAGCGCCGGTCTGGCCGGTGCGCCGGATAGCGTAGTCGTCAATGTGGGCGACATCGCCATCACCGACCTGAACGCGGCGAATAGCAGCCCGACGGTTCTGGGCCAGAACACGGCCTTCACCGCCACGATTGGGGTGGGCAGCAATCCCGCCTTCGCCTGGGACTTTGGCGACGGCAGCAGCGGTGCGGGCGCAACCGCCAGCCGCATCTACACCGCGACGGGAACGTACACCGCCATCGTCACCGCCACCAACGGACTGGGCAGCGTGCAGGCCCAGACTGCGGTGACTGTGACCAACGCCGCACCCATCGCCGACGCCGGAACCGCCCAGAGTGTGGTCGTGAGTACCACCGTCACTTTGGACGGCAGCGCATCCAGCGATCCCGACGGCCACACACCCCTCACCTACGGCTGGGCGCAGACCGGCGGCCCGGTGGTGACTCTGAGCAATTCCACAGCCATCAGCCCCACCTTCACCGCGCCGGACAGCGCAGCCACCCTCACCTTCTCCCTCACGGTGACGGACAGCTTCGGCCTGGCCAGCGTCCAGGTCCAGACGGCGGTGACCGTCACCAACGCCGCGCCCATCGCCGACGCCGGCACCGACCAGTCTGTGGTCGTGAGCGCCACCGTCACTTTGGACGGCAGCGCATCCAGCGATCCCGACGGCCACACACCTCTCACCTACGGCTGGGCGCAGAGCGGCGGCCCGGCGGTCACACTGAGCGATGCCACGTCCATCAGTCCCACCTTCACTGCGCCGGATAGCCCAGCCACCCTCACCTTCTCCCTCACGGTGACGGACAGCTTCGGTCTGGTCAGCGCGGCGGACGCAGTGATCGTCACCGTCAGCGACTTCCTCATCACCAGCCTGGACGATCACGACGACGGCGGCTGTACACTGTTGGACTGCACCCTGCGCGAAGCCATCACCGCGACCAACAATATAAGCGGGGTGCAGACCGTCACCTTTGCCCCTGGCCTGGCCGGGACGCTGGTGATCAGCAGCGCGCTGGGCAGCCTGCCCGCCATCGCCGGCGATCTCTTCCTCGTCGGCCCCGGTCGGAATGTGATTGCCATCAGCGGCGACGACGCGGTGCGGGTGCTGGAGATCAGCAGCGGCGTCGTCTCCATCAGCGGCTTGACGCTGACCGGCGGCAACAATTTCATCCCCGATCTACCCGACTTTCCCGATGACAGTCTCGATACCCGCGGCGGCAGCGGTCTCTACGTCGAAGTTGGCGCGCATCTGACCGGCGACGATCTGGCTATTTCGGCCAATACCTCAACCGGCGACGGCGGCGGTATCCGCAACCGCGGCGCGCTGACCCTGACCAACAGCCTGGTTGACCAGAATACCGCTGCCAAAGCCAAAGAGGGGTTAGCCAACGGCGGTGGCATCGCCAACGAGGGCACGATCTTCTTGGGCCACACCCAGATTGTCAGCAATACGGTCCCGCCCGAGCTTCATCGCAACGGTGCCCACGGCGGTGGCGTCTACAACGGGGATGGGGCTGTCGCCGAGTTGGACAACGTTGCCGTCTATTCGAATACTGCCATATTTGGCGGCGGCATTTCCAACGCGCCCGGCGGCACGAGCGTCCTCACCCTGACCAACAGCGCTGTCTTCAGCAATACGGCCAGCCGCGACCCCATCACCGCCAACGACCCCGGCGACGGCGGCGGCATCTTCCACGGCGGCAGCCAGCTTGCCATCGTCAATAGTACGATTTCAGGCAACCAGGCCACGGACAACGGTGGCGGCCTCCGCCTGTTCTTCGCCGGCACGACCAGCCTCAACAATGTCACCATCGCCAACAATACCGCGGACAGCGACAAGGACAGCGCTATCGATGCGGGTGGAGACGGCGGTGGTATCTTCGGCTCTGGTGGCACGCTGACGACCATCCAGAACAGTCTGATCGCAGACAATCTGGACCTCTCCGGCGAATCCCCGGACTGTAGCGCGGGGATCGGCGTCATCACCTCTGGCGGATACAACCTGATCGGAACGGATGAAGGCTGCAATTGGGTCGGGGCCACAGGCGATATTACAGGCACAGTGGGTTCGCTCGTCGATCCGCTTCTGGGTACGCCGGTCTTCAGCGGTAGTACGCCTTTGCTCCTGCCCCTGCTCACAGGCAGCCCGGCCATTGACGCAGGCAACCCAATCACGCCGAGCAGCAGCGGCCTGGCCTGTGAATCAACGGATCAACAGGGCACGTCGCGTCCCCAGGACGGGGACGGCATCGGTAGCGCCGTCTGCGACATCGGCGCATTTGAGCTTGAGGAAGCGGGCGTCGGCAGCGCTGGCGGGAGAATCGGTCTGGCGAAGCTCATACCGCCGAACTCGCCCAGCGCGCCGCTGGCCCAGGCGGCAACTGAGACGCCCACCCCAACACCCACCCCAACCGATGACCCGTCGGCCTCCTTCGATCCGCCCGCAGAGCCGACGCCGACGGAGACTCCCACGCCGACACCGACCCTGGCCCCGCCGCTGGATGAGATATCCCTGGTACACAGCGCGCCTGTGCTGGACTCGGCCATCCTGACCCCGACCAACGGCACGCTCTTCGACACGCTTGGGCCTATCGCCGTCGAAGGCGGGGCCTTTGCCACAGATTATCTGCGGGCGCTCTCGGTGACGGTCAACGGCGGCGTGGTCTTCACCCTGACCTGGCCTGCCGACAGCACAAGCAACACAAACTGGGCCACTACCTTCACACCGCCCGGCGACGGCGTCTATCTGCTGGACTCGGTGGCGGTGGATGGGGCCGGAACGGTGCAGACCACCACCCATCCCATTACCATCACAGTAGACAGCTTCGTGCCGTCTGTGCTTATCGCCTCGGATGTGCTGACCAGCGCCCACGAGGTTGCGCCCGGCATCGTCACCATGACGGGCACGGGCAGCGCGGCCTGGGCGACTGTAGAGGTTGACGCGGGCGACGGCTTTGCGCCTGCCGTCTTCGACGGCGCGGCGTGGAGTATTGATTGGATTGTCCCCGGCAATCTGGACGGGGGCAGCCATCCCGTCACGGCCCGCATCACCGACCAGCGCAACCGCACCGGCACGGACGCCAAAACTGTTATCGTGGACGTAATCCCCCCCGCCGCGGTGACAGTGACCCTGGCCTACCGGGGCAGCGGCGGCATTACGGCCATCGAACCCTTCTCCACTGTGCGCGAGAGCGGCGTGGGCCTGATCGTCAACTGGACGGCCAGCGCGGATGGCAGCGGTCTGGCCGACTACCGGGTGGGCTGGAGCCGGGAAGCCGACCCGGCTTTGGCCGCCCTGACTGCGCTCAACCCGGCAGGCGCGCGCAGCCACGAACAGACCGCGGGCGAAGCCGAAGTCTGGTTCGCCCATCTGATCAGCACCGACATTCACGGCAACCGCACGACCCAAACCGTCGGCCCGGTCTTTGTGGACGCGCCCACCACACCGGATTTGGTAAATGTGCCCGGCTATCTGGGCTGGATGGAGAGCGGCGCTTCGCTGGTCGGTGTGGACAACGAAATTCAGAGCGCAGACGACAGCCGCGCGGCCCAATCCCTGCACGCCAGTTGGAACGCCGACAGCCTGCGTCTGGTCTGGGCCGGCGCGGATTGGAGCGGGGACGGCGATCTCTTTGTCTATCTCAACACCGACGGCGGCGGCGCGAGCGAACTCTACGACCCCTATCCCGTGGCCGGGGCCGCCTTCACTTTTGGCGTCAACACCCCGCCCGCGGCCAACCCCATCTTTCTGCCCGCTGGCTTTGCCGCCCGCTATCTGGTCTGGGTGCAGGATAGCCAGACGGCTACCCTCCTGCGCTTTGACGGCGCGGACTGGACAGCGGTGCAGCCCCTCGACCCCACCCAATTCGCGATGGACAGCGCCGACGGCCAGCCCCTCACCGACCTGACTTTGCCCTTCAGCCTGCTAGGGTTGAGCGCGGGGTCGTCCCTGCAAGCGTTGGCCCTGGCCGCGGAGGAGAATGTTCTCAGCCTGTGGGCGGCTATCCCGGACAAGACGGCGCTGAACAGCGAGCGGGTGATCAACCCGACCGCCCTGGGCCGCGATCTGAGCGGCTATCGCCTGACCCAGCGCCTCGCCTTCCCGTCTCTGGGCGACGGCGTGCTGCCCAACGGGGGCAAGACCCCTGGGGCCAGCCTGACCCTGGCAATTGCCGCCAGCCCCGGCGTGGCTGTGGGCTATCTGGCCGACGACCTGCTGGACTTGTTGACCCCCGGCACGCCCCTGGACGCCAATCTGGACGGCGTCCCCGATGTGCCCCTGCCTGTCAACCAGTCGCCCCAGCCCGTGGGCAACGGCCCGGTAAGCTATGAAATTCACTACAGCAACGACGGCACCGCGACGGCCCGCAATGTCACCCTCCGCTCTGCCGCCTTCGGCGCGTTGCAACTGAGCAGCCCGGCGACGGTCAACATCGGCGATGTGGCGGCGGGCATATCAGGCACAGTCACCTTTGCGGGGAACATCAGCGGCGGCGTTCGCTCCGCCGAGCTGAACGTGACCGTCGCCGACGCGCTGCACGGCGACTTCGACTGGCTGTGGATGCAGGCCCCGGTGGACGGTGTGGGGCCGTTGGTCTCCATCCTGGCTCCCCAGGGCTATGCGCCCACCAGCCCGACGCTGATTCTGGGCAACGGCACAGACGATTCCGGCGTGCCCACCATTCAAATAGAGATCACGAATGTGCCCGGCGACAGCGGACGCAGCGTCCGCCGCATCCTCGACTGCGCCGACCCCACCCCCGGCGACGGCGCTTGGGTCTGCGCCTGGAACCCCGGCGATCTGAGCGGCGTGGGCCAGGTAACACTGCGGGCGCGCGGTATAGACAGTTTCGGCAACGTGGGCGACTTCAGTCCAGCCCTGACCCTGGAGGTGGACATCAGCCCGCCCACCGTCCTCCTGGACGCAACCGTGACCGACTTCCTGGCCGACGGTTTCATCAACGGGCTGGAACTCTTCTGGGCGGGGCAGGTGGTGGACGACAAGCAAGTCGCCCGGCTCTCCATCTGTCAGGGCGACGCACTGGGCGACGGCTGCGCGGAGAATACGCTGTTCGGCGAGGCCGTGGCCCCCTGGCAGCGGGACTTCGCCGACGAGTGGCGTGATACCGACGGCGTTGCCCACGACCTGGCGCTGACGGGCAAGGATGCTGCAGGCAACCGCACGACGATACCCCTCACCCGCACTTTCGTGGTGGATACGGTCTCGCCGGTCATCACCGTCACCGCCCCCATCTCGGAGAGTTTCGTCGTCGCCATCGGCGGGGCCGACACACCCATCGCGGGCAGCGTCAGCGATGGCAGCGGCATCGCCCGCATGACCGCCCTGCTCTCCACCCCCGCCGGCCAGTTCCTGGTGGCTGACGTGCCCGTGGCCGGCAATACCTGGCGCTATCTGCCCCAGCTTGCCGCCGAGGGAGAGTATCTGCTGATTCTGGTGGCCTGGGATCGGGCGGGCAACGCCACCACCACCGACGCCTTCCGCGTTCTCTCCACCTGCCGGGAGGAGACGGGGCTGAAGACATCCCTGACGGTGACGCCCGCGGACGAGCTGCTGCAAGTCGCGCTGCTCAGCGCCACCATCACCCGCACCACTGGGGCCGACCTGCCCGCAGGCATCCCCCTCAGCTTCTTCCAGGACGGCGCGCTGATGGGCGTGGTCACTACCACCCAGCCCCTGCTTGCGGGTCAATCCCAGGTGGTGACGATGACCGTGCCTATCACCAGCAGCGGCGATTATGCGTTCACCGTGAAACTGGACGACGAGGGCTCCGGCGCGGGCGTGCTGCGTCTGTGCCGCGCGACTACCTTCGGGGCGGGCGTCTCCATCCAAGACCTGCCCCTGGACGAGAGTTGGCATCTGCTTTCCTCCTCCGTCACCCACTTCGACACGGATATTCAGGTGGTGGAGCGCACGATTGCCGGCAGCTACTTCACCATCCAGAGCTTTGACGGGGAGGCGCTGGCCTACTATCCCCATCTGGCCGCGCAACTGAATACGCTTCAGACCCTGGACGCCCGGCACGGCTACTGGATCAAAACCCTGTCCGGCGTAGCCATCACCCTACGCATCTGGGGCGAGCGGCTGGCTGTGGAGACGCCCCTACCCTTGCAGACCGGCTGGAATCTGGTCTCCTATCTGCCCCAAGCGTCGAAACCCGTTACCGAGGCATTGGCCTCCATCGCGGGCAAGTTCACGGCGGTTCTGGCCTTCGACAACGCTGCGCTTTCCTTCTATCCCGACCTGGACAGCGGGACGAATACCCTACACTCACTCTCCCCCGGCTTCGGCTACTGGATTCGGGCGACCGAGCCGGTGACGCTGACCTACCCCAGCGCAGTCGCAGCCGCGGGCGCAGACCCGGTGTCTACGGAAGTGGCGCAGACAACAGCGCAGGCGGCGTTGGAGGCGTCGGTGCAGGTGACTGCCACCAACCGCTGGATGAACTTCTACGGCCCGGCGGCTACGGCTGACGGCGCAATCCTGCCCGCGGGTACGGCCGTCCTGGCGGTGGACGCGGACGGGGTTGTGTGCGGCGCAGTACAGATGATTCAGGCCGGCCGCTACGGTCTGCTGGCCTGCTACGGGGATGACCCGCAGACAGCCGCGGACGAGGGCGCGCTGCCAGGGGATCTGATTCAACTGGTGGTGGACGGGGTTGTGCTGGCCCAGGGCGTCTGGACGGGCAACGGCGAGCGGGAGCGGCTGACGCTGGGCGAGTGGCAGAATCCGGTCATCTACCTGCCCGTCGTTCAGCAGGGCGGAGGTACACAGACGGTGGAGGAATTCCCGCCCCAGGAAGCCGACGATGGCGGGAATGTCAACCCGGAGGATGACCCGGCTGACGGCGCGGCGGACTTTCATCTGTGGCTGCCAGCGGTCGGCGGTGAAGGAGCAGAGACCCCATGACCCTGACTCTCAAATTTTTCCGCTGGGTGCGCAGGGTCGGCTTGTTTCTCATTTTCAGTAGACCGCAGTGTGTTGGGTTCGCCCGGCAGATACTGGCAGCGCGGGTGATCTCCTCTTGCCGGGCGAACCCAACCTACGCTTTCAGGCGCGGTCTGCTGTCGCTGGTCTGCGGTCTACTGATTCTGTGTGGGGGGCTGACCCTCGCCCCAGCGACTAGCGTAGCCAGCCAGTCGCTGGTGATCCCCACAACCCAGTGGGTCAACTTTGTCAGCACAGACAGCACATTCCTGGGGCGTAGTCTGGTGGCCGGGGATCGGGTGGACATCTACGATCCCCAGGGAACGCTGTGCGGCAGCCGCATCATCAGCCTGGCCGGCGCGCTGCCAGTGACGCCCTGCTACGGGGACGACCCCGCCACCCCGGAGGACGAAGGGGCCGAGTTGGGCGATGCCCTCAGCTTCCGCATCAACGATCTGCTGGCCGGTGTGACAGTTGCCAGCGTGGACGCCCAGCCTGTGCCGCCGGGTACGCAGGTGCGCTGGCAACCGGTCTACGCGCTTTGGATGATTACTGCATCCACCACCGCAGCGACCAGTACGCCGACAGCAACACAGACGCCCACCGGGACGCCGACGGTCACACCGACAGCGACACGGACGCCCACCGGCACGCCGACAGCGACACGGACGCCCACCGGCACACCAACGGTCACGCCGACAGCGACACGAACACCCACCGACACGCCAACGGTCACGCCGACGGCGACACAGACGCCCACCGGCACGCCGACGGTCACGCCGACAGCGACACAGACGCCCACCGGCACGCCGACGGTCACGCCGACAGCGACACGGACGCCCACCGGCACGCCGACTGTCACACCGACGGCGACAGGGACGCCCACCGGCACGCCAACGGGTACGCCGACAGCGACACCCACCGGCACGCCGACGGTCACGCCGACAGCGACACGGACACCCACCGGCACGCCGACGGTCACGCCGACGGCGACACAGACGCCCACCGGCACGCCGACGGTCACGCCGACAGCGACACGGACGCCCACCGGCACGCCGACGGTCACGCCGACAGCGACCAATACTGCGACACCGCCGACAGAACGCAAGCTCTATCTGCCGCTGGTACTGAACAACAAACCCCCTGTCCACCCCGATCTTGTCGTAGAGTCAATAACACCTGCGCAGGGAAATCTGGTGGTGGTACTCCGCAACCAGGGCGATGAGGCAGTGATCGATGGGTTCTGGGTTGATCTCTACCTGAACCCGACCCCGCCGCCGGGTGCAGTCAATCAAATCTGGAACGATCTGTCAGGATGGGGTGGGGTCTGGGGCGTCACAGGCAATGGACTGCCTCTGCCACCCGGCGGCAGTCTTTCGTTACAGGTGGGAGATGGCTTCTATGCGCCGACTTTCAGCCTATTGCCGGATCTACTCCCCGCCGGCGCAATTCTTTACATACAAGTAGATTCCTACAATCTGGAGAGCAATTTCGGTGGGGTGCTGGAGGGGCATGAGGTCCGGCATGGGACATACAACAATATCTTCGGCCCCTACACCCTTCCTCAATCAGTAGAGCTACCGTCCCCTGCGCAGCGGGCGCAGGGTGAGGAATCGCCCACCGGCAGCTGTCTGCCCCCGCGCATGCCAGTGAGTCAGTAAGACAGTAGCGCAGAGGACAGTCACTGACTCTCTGTTCTACTGTCTTACTTCCGCCCCGGTATACCAGGACGAAGGCGCGATGGTTTGGATAGGCAGAGGTATTTTTGCCCACCCAAAGCGCTGTATCTGCAAAGGAAACCCCTACGATGCGACAACGACCACTACCCATCCTGCTACTGTGTACACTATTGGTACTCGGTTTGCTGTGGGCTGGTTTTCACCCGCTCAAATCATCCGCAGCCTATCCCCATCTCCCCCCGCGACCGACTGTAGTCCCCACACCCGTCCCCACGGCGACGGCAGCGCCCTCTGGCCCGCGCGGGGCGCGCATTCGCCTGACCGCCAATCCGCACCTGGGCACTATCTGGTCGGTTGTGCAGTGGCAGGGGGGCGACGGCGTCTGGCATGACGTGGAGGGTTGGCGCGGCGAGGCGCATAGGGGCGTGGTGAGCTGGTGGGTACTCCCCAAAGATTTCGGCACAGGCCCCTTCCGTTGGGTGATCGAAGCGCATCCCGGCGCTCCTCCGCTCGGCGTCAGCCCCTCCTTCTATCTGCCCTCCGAAGCGGACGGGGTTCTCAACGTGACCATTCCATAGCAATCGCCCTCCATCCAGCAAGAGAGGACGCAGACATCAGGAGCATCTGCGTCCTCTCTTGCTGGATGGAGCTGTATGACATATAAACGTGCGTTCCTTCAAAGGATAAAGTTCGTCCTACAGCGGTGGAGGTTTGCGCAATCAGCCACGGGGATATTTTTGCCAATCGGCTCGATAGATAGGCGTTGCAGCGCTATTGATGCCCAATTCAAAATTCCAAAATCAATGAAGATGTGCGTTTTCATTCTGCCTTCAGCTTAAAAAATTCAAGGAGTGCGTGCCCAATTCTTCAAGTCTTAAAAGCCAGGCAGCGAAATGCCTGCACTTGGCCCTGATTGTAGGTAGTCCAATCCTTTCAGCTAGTTGTGGTCCTTCTACTGACTTTGCGCGTTCATAGGCTGGGAACTGGTTGACAATGCGCTTGCTTGGCGCGGAATGCTGACCATCGTTGATCATCTCTGGCGTTTCGTAATCTTCAGCTGTGCTCCTCAAGTTCTTAATTTGCCGCGCACAGTCATCATAAACATAACGAAAACAATCCGGTTCGGCAAATAGATATGCCTCAAACTCATGCAATTGGATATGCGGGATAAACCTGTGATCGCCTATGTCATCCGCAAATCTCTGTTCCAAAAATGTAACTCGCTGCTC
>CAMDEX010000043.1 GCA_945897075.1 Litorilinea aerophila | reverse complement strand
GATAATCAGTCGTAGGTTGGGTTCTCCCGGCAAGAAAGCATCATCTACAAAACCCGCATGTGCCGGGAGAACCCAACACGCTGCGGCCTAATGATACTGTTTTTCGTAGGGGCGCTGCTTGCTGCGCCCGGTGCATACGAGACGGGCGCAGTCGTAGGTTGGGTTCTCCCGGCAAGAAAGCATCATCTACAAAACCCGCATGTGCCGGGAGAACCCAACACGCAGCGCCCCTACCGCTGAGTATCTGAAAAACGATAGCCAAGCGAATGCGGTACGCCGCCCATCATAGAACGAAGACGAACAGGCAGGAAAACTATGCAGATACAAAGCAAAACCGATAGCGCCCATACACAGGCCGGCGACTTGCAAGAGGAGTTGACCTTCGCCGTGCGCATCGCCCAGGAAGCGGGCACGATCGTCAATACTTTCTACGTCGGTGCCTCGGAAGTGGAGTACAAATCGCCGGACGAACCAGTAACCGAAGCCGACCGCTCGGCCAACCAGCACATCGTCACCCGTATCGTTGCCGCCTATCCCGACGACGGCATCCTCTCGGAGGAGTCCAAAGACGATCTGAGCCGTCTGCAGAAGGAACGGGTCTGGATTGTCGATCCGTTGGATGGCACAAAGGAGTTTATCGCCCGCAATGGGGAGTTCTCGATTATGATTGGGCTGGCTATCGGCGGGCGGCCTGTGCTGGGCGTCGTGCATCAGCCATCCAGCGGTCTGCTCTACAGCGGGATTGTAGGCCAGGGTGCCACGCTGCTTGAAGAGGGCGAGGCCATCCCCCTGCTCGTCAGCAGCCGCACAAATACGCGCGAGATGGTTCTGGTCAGCAGCCGCAGCCACCGCAAACAGATTGTGGACAGCATCCGGCGCAAACTGCGTATCACCAGCGAAAATGTGACGGGCAGTGTGGGGCTGAAGGTGGGGCAGATCGCCCGCCAAATCGCCGACATCTACATTCATCCCAGCCCCGGCTGCAAAGAGTGGGATCTGTGCGCACCGGAGGCGGTGCTGACCGCGGCCGGCGGTACGATGACCGACTGCTGGGGCAATGTACTGAAATACAACAAACGGGATGTGCGCGCCCACAACGGCCTCATCGCCAGCAACGGGCTGGTCCACAAACAGATTATGACAACAGTTGTCGAAATTGTTGAGCAGGCCGGCTTCAATGAGGACGACGGGTTTTGGTAGGGGATTGGGGACTGGGGAGTGGGGACTGGGGACTGGCAATCGGACGACCTAATCCCCAATCCCCAATCCCTACTCCCCAGTCCCCAGTCCCCAATCCCCAATCCCCTTCTTAGGAGACCCTATGCCCCAGCCACGCGTTGACTCCGATTACCTATTCGGCATTCACGAACCCGGCGGTGAGCATCTGATGCTGGCCGCGGGCAAACCCGGCTGGGTTCTCTTCAGCGAAGCGCTGGGCCACAACCCCAACGAGCGCAGCGGCAAGGATTACACCCCCTTTGCCGAGCAGGGGTTGGCTGTGATGGCGCGCCTGAACAACGGCTATCATCCCCAGGGCACAATCCCCTACAGCAGCGAATACGCCAACTTTGCCCGGCGCTGCGCCAACTTTGTCGCCTCCAGCCGCGGCTGCCGTGTCTGGATCATTGGCAACGAGACAAATTACGCGGTCGAGCGGCCGGGGGCCAGAAACCGGGGCGCGGGCCGCGCCGCGCAACAGACCAGCTTTGCCACGGCGGACCCCCAACTGCGCGGTCTGCCCGAACGCTTCAATGCCCAGCGCCCCCCCACGGCACGCACAGAACGGGAAAGCGGGGCCGCGGAGGAGGACGGCGAAGTCATCACACCGGAGATGTACGCGCGCTGCTACCGCTTCTGCCGCGACGCCATCCACCGCGTCCCCGGCCACGAAAACGACCGGGTGCTGGTGGCCGCAGTGACCCCCTGGAACACCCACACCAGCTACAACGGCAACCCGACCGGGGATTGGATCAAATACTTCCAGGACATTCTGCTGCTCCTCGGCCCCAGCGAGTGCGACGGCGTCACCCTGCACACCTACACGCAGGGGGCAGACGCCTCGCTGCTGCGGGACGACAGCAAACTCCTGAGCTTCCCCCAACACCACTACCATTTTCTGGCCTACCGGGATTTTATGCAGGCCATCCCGCACAATATGCGCCAGTTGCCCGTCTATATCACCGAAACCGACCAGGTGGCGGCGTGGGAGGATGTCAACCGGGGCTGGGTGCAGAGCGCCTACGAGGAGATTGACGGCTGGAATCGCAAGCCGGGCAGCCAGAAAATCCGCGCCCTCATCCTCTATCGCTGGCCGCAGATCGACCGCTGGCACATCGAAGGCAAACAAAACCTGATTGACGATTTTCGTATGGCTCTGCGCAATGATTTCCGCTGGGAGAATGCCGAACAGAGCGAAGAGCAGCCGGTTTCGACTGGGTTTGGACCCTTCGACAAGCTCAGGACACCGCAAACCCAACCCGCCAGCCCAACCCAAATCGCGCCCGCGCCCGAACCGTCGGGGCCAGCCTACCGGGTGCAGTGGTTGCAGGGCCAGTTGCCCCGTCCGTTGAACGCCGGCCAGACGTTGAGTTTCCCCGTGACGATCCGCAATGCAGGCACGCGCGCCTGGGGTCACAGCGGGTCGCACCCGGTGCGTCTGGGCTATCGCTTCTACCAGAACAGGCAGGAGGTCGTCCTGCGCCCAGATCAGCAGATTCGTTCGGCCCTGCCCCACACAGTCAACCCCGGCGAGAGTGTCACCTTTGACGCCCGCGTCAAGTTGCCCGATGGGCCGGGCAATTACACCCTGCAATTGGACCTGGTACACGAGGGCGTCACCTGGTTTGCTGACCAGCAATCGGATGTGCTGACCCGTTGGCTGACCCTCGGCGGTGAGGCAGTGTCACCGCCGGTGGTGGCCGCCGAACCGCCGCCGATCCAGGCCATCCCGCCTGCGCCATTGCCGCAGCCGCAGCCGCAGCAGCAGCCGATGCCCCAAGCAATCCTGTCGCCGGCAGCGTTTGCGCAGCCTGTTCAGACGCAGCCAAAACTTATCACACCGGCACCCGAGCCGGTGAAGTGGGGGCGCAGCGCCCCCCAGTCGCAGCCCACCCAGCCGTCCCAGCCTTTGACACCGCCGACGATCACCGACATCAGCGCCAGCTTGCCCAAAGGCCGCCAGCCCTGGGAGCAGCGCCCATTGAGCCAGGTGCGCCATCTGATCATCAACCACACGGGCGCGCCGCCGCTGGTGTCTGTACAGGCCATCGCCCGCGCCCACGTAGACAGCGGCTATCCGGGCATTGCCTACGCTTTTTACGTCAGCCAGAGCGGGCAGATTTTTCAGGTCAGCCCGTTGGAGGCGGTGGTCAAAGCCGACGCCGAATGGAGCGGCGGCGGCGTCAATATCTGTCTGGAAGGCAATTTCGACAACGCGCTGCCGCCCGCTGCCCAACTGAAAGCCGCGGCCCATCTCTGCGCGTGGATGCTGCAACGCACGGGGCTGCTGCCCGACAATATCATCGGTCTGCGCGAATTGATCCAGACTTCCAGCCCCGGCAAGACATTTTTGACCGGGCCAGCGTGGAAAAATGGACTGGTCGGGGAAGTGCGTCAACTGTTGGAGGCCGCCGCGCCCCCTGCGCCCGCGCCAGCCGTGGCCCTGCCCTCCGCCACCCCACAGCCAAATCCGCTGCCCCGCCCGCCCATCCAGGATATCGTGGCCCGCCTGCCGCGCGACCCCGCCGGTTTCTTCAGTCGCCGCGCCGAGGATATCCAATATCTGGTGATCAACCACACGGCCGCGCCAGCCGATGTGGACGTAGAGGTGATTGCCAACGCCTTCCGCGACAAATTGCCGGGCATTCTCTACCAATTTTTCATCACGGCGGAGGGGCAGATTTTGCAGACCCAACCCCTTTTGCAGGTGGTGGACGGGGAGCGTCCTTACATCGCCCATGCGGTCAACATCGCCTTTGCCGGGGACTTTACGACAGAGATTCCCACCAGCGCGCAGATACAGGCGGGCGGCCATCTGCTGGCCTGGCTGTTGGGCGAACTGCCCCAGCTTTCCCTGGCCAGCGTGCGCGGGGTGAGCGAGTTCATCCCGCACGGCTCGCCGGGGGAGCAGTGGCTACGTGGGCGGCGCTGGAAGGACATTCTGCTCAACGCGGTGGCGGATCGTCTGCGCGACGAGTCCGCGCCGGGGCCGGACGGGGATGTAGAGTTGCAGCGCCAGCTACGCGAATTAGAGCAGCAGAACGAGACGCTGCTGGTGCAGACGGGTCAATTGCGCCGGGAGAATGGCCGATTGGCGCGTGAGATCGAGGAGCTGCGCGCCGACCCCAACCGCTGGAAACGGGTCACGCCGCCGCTGATCCACGACATCAGCGGCCAATTGCCCCGCCACCCCAACCTGCGCTACGAACAACGCCGCCTCGACAGCATCAGCCACCTGACCGTCCATCACACGGCCATGCCGCCCCACGTGGGGCCGGATCGCATCGCCGCCATCCATGTGGAGGCGGACCCGGAGCGGGGCAAAGAGGCGTGGCCGGGCATCGGCTATCACTTCTTTGTACACGGCGACGGGCGTATTGACCAGACCCAACCCCTGGAAAATCTGGTCTATCACGTGGCCGGCCACAACCCGCAGACGGTGGGGGTGGCCTTTGCGGGCAGTTTTATGAACGGCAGCGTGCCCACGCCCACGCAGATACGCGCCGGGGCGCGGCTGCTGGCCTGGCTGTTGCAGGAACGCAAACTGCCTTTGCAGCACATTTGGGGTCACAAGGAGTTTTCCGGCAACCGCACCACCTGTCCCGGCAGCGAGTGGACCGACGGGCGCAAGTGGCGGGATACGCTTTTCGAGGAGATTGTGCGGGTACAGAGCGGCGGGGGCGAGCGGCCCGTCTATCACTACCTGCTTTTGTGGCAGCAGCCCCATCCGGGAGCGATGGCCGCGGCAGACCTGCGCAACGCCCAGCCTTACATCGAACGCTTCCGCCCGGCTGTGGGTTTCCGTGTGGAGGAGGCGATGCAGGCCAAATTTGTGACGATTGTGGGCGGCGCGGCGGGGGTCAGCGGCCAGGACGAGGAGCGGCTGCGGCAAGCCGGCGCACAGGTGGAGCGCATTGACGGCAAAGACGAGGCCGACACGGCCCGCATCCTACGCGAGTTGGCAGTCAAAGGGCAGCGTTTTCAGCATCTGGTGGAGGACTAACTTAACCACAAAGACACAAAGGCACAAAGAAAAGCAAGAAAATGTTAATTGTTCTTGCTTTTCCTTCGTAGCTTTGTGGTTCTCAGTCAAAAATCGTTGTCGAACAAATGGAATTGTGATAGACTCAAGCCAGTGAAAAATTTGAAAGAAGTGTTAGAAAGGGGAAACGGCGATGAAATCAGTCAAAATTATTCACTGGCGCGAAGCAGACGGCATGTGGCTTGGATACCTGGAGAGTCATCCTGATTATATGACGCAAGGCGAAACGCTTGAGGAGTTGAAAGAGAATCTGCGTGACATTTTCAATGACATTCAGGCTGATTTGTGCCGATGAATCTTACCCCGAATCTACTAGGCTCCGCCTGGCCCGTCCGCTTACCCCTCTTTGAAGGCCCCCTGGACCTGCTGCTCCATCTGATCGAGCGGGAAGAACTGGACATCAGCGAAATCTCGCTGGTGGCGGTGACGGAGCAGTACATCAAAGCTATCGAAAATTTAGAGGAGATCGAACCGGGTGCGCTGGCCGATTTTTTGGTGATTGCCGCCCGCCTGCTCTATCTCAAAAGCCGCAGCCTGTTGCCCAAACCCCGCCCCCCGGAAGATGAAGACGAAGCGGCGGATGCCGAAGCGCTGATCCAACAACTGCTGGAATACCGCCGATTCAAAGCCGTGGCCGAGGGGCTGCGTCTGCGCGAGGAGGCCGGGCTGCGCGCTTTTGTGCGCCTGGCTCCACCGCCGCCGATGGAACGCAAGCTGGAACTGGGCAGCGTCAGCGTTGACAAACTGGCCGCGGCAGTGCAGCGGGCATTGCGCCGCATCCCCAGCGACCCGCCCAAACCCCGCGTCCACACCTATCCGATTACCGTCGCCGAGCAGATCGAAGTCGTGCGCGGACGGCTGCGCGCCGTGCAGGTGCGAGCATCCACAGAGCCGCTGCTTTTCAGCGCGCTGCTCTCCGCGGGGAAAACCCGCCTGGAGATCGTTGTGACCTTTTTGGCTGTGCTGGAATTGATCAAACAGCGAGAGATTGTGGCGGAGCAGGAGGGGGTCTTCGGGGAGATTGTGTTGCGGGCGGTGTAGGCCCAAAACGAAAAAATTTCGGCCACCTACGGCGGCAATGGGCAATGGGGCGCTGCGCCCCCCACCCCCCCCGCACGCCCGGCTCTGCTGCGCAGCAGCCGGGCAAAAGCACAGAGTATCAGAGTCTTTCAGAGTCCAGAGAAGACCAGAGGCCATCGGTTCAACTGCCGGGGGAAAGGAGGCGAAACCCGCTGACCCAGTTCCAGTCGACAGGGAAGTCCCTGAGCCGAAAGGCGCAACGCACGTAGTAACGGTAGAAGTAGAACGACCCCCCACGCAACACACGAAAGTCTCCGCTCGCCGGCCCGGTCGGGTTACGCTCCGAGGGTTGCTTGTAGTAGTCGCTACTGTACCAGTCCGCCGTCCACTCCCAAACGTTGCCCGCCATATCCAGCGCACCGTAGGGCGATACCCCCGCCGGGTAGCTGCCCGCGACAGTTGTGTCAACAATGCCGCTTTCGCTGAAATTGAGCAGTTCGGCGCTCGGCTGCGCATCCCCCCAGGGATAGGGGCGCAGGTCGTCGCCCCGGCACGCCTTCTCCCACTCCGCTTCCGTGGGCAGACGCACAGTGACGCCACTTTCTTGCGACAACCAGCGGCTGTAGGCCACGGCATTCTCCCAACTCACATCCGTCACCGGGTGACCGGCAAATGCGCCGTCATTCCAGCGGTTATTGTCCGGTGCAGGGCATCCTCCTGCCTCTACACAGCGGGCGTATTGGGCATTCGTCACTTCCGTGCGCCCTATCCAGTAACCGTCCACGTAGACAGTATGCACCGGTTTCTCGTTAGAGTCGCCGTCATTCGATCCCATCGTAAACTCGCCTGCGGGCACGTAGACGAACTCACTGCCGGTGGCTGTCAGAAGTCGTTGTGCCTGGAGTGCAATCGCCGTGGCTGCCGTGGCTGTGGCGACGGCTGACTCCAGAGTGGCGATGGCCTGGGCCGTGGCCAGCAGCGCCGTGGCCGTGGCATTGGGTGTGTGCGTAGGCGTCAGAGTAGGTGTGGCCGTGCGCGACTGAAAGGCAATTACTGTAGCCGCGGCCGCAGTACCCGTCAAGTCCGATAGCGGCGTCTGGATGTGCGTCGGCGTGGCCGTGGGTATCGGGGTGTCAAGTGGGTTGGCTGTCGGTGTGGAACTGCTTGTCGGAGTTGCGGTTGCTTCGGCTGGTACTGGAGTTGGGGTTCGGGTGGGGCGTAGCGGCGTAGGTGTTGGGGTCGGTGGATTGGCTGCGTCACAGGTCAAGCTCTCCACTTTTTCAATGCGCAAGAAGCAGCCGGTCTGCAAGGAATAAGCGCCTTCCTCCACGTCACCGCTTGTATGCTCAATGCGCCCGCGACCGGTCAGAATGCGGAATTCCTTACTGATCAAATAGCGGTTGACAACTCCCTGTTCCGGGGTGTCCAGGTCCAGAGCCTGGCCGCTGCTGCGATCAAAACCCAACTGGAAAGCGGCGCTGGCCCCCACGCCCACGTTCAGTTCGGCCAATACGACACCGGCCCCGGCTCCGACATCAGCCTGCGCGCCCACGCTGAAACTGGCCGACGAACCGGCAGAACAGGAGGTACTTTTGCGCTCGGCTGCCGCAGGCACGCCGCAGTTGCGCACATCGACGGTTTCGGTCTGCAAGTCTGTGCGCTCACTAGTGGTCAAGACGTCCATCAGCGTCCAGCCTTCGCGGGCAATCGCACGCGGACCGCTGCATCCAGCCAGCAGGAATAGAGTTCCCATCAGAACGAGTCGGAAAGGGGTATACAGTTTCATCGCAGGGTCCCGGTGGGGTGGTATTTGTAGGTCGGAATGCTATTCCGTCCTGCGGGGATTATAGCGCATCTTGGGGGAAAATGGAATACTGCTTTCACCGCCCAAAATTTTCTTTCCTCGCTCCTTCGGGTACAATCAACCCAGTCTCGTAATCCTATCATCCGCTATGAACCTTCTCATCGACTACACACCCGCCATCCGCCAAAGTGCATGCATTGGACGCAACAGGAAGTTCTCCAACTCCAATTCATTGAAGGGAAAGACAAAAGCAGCCCGCGCCTCGCCCGCCACAGAACTGGTCGCACGAACTGTGTAGCCGTCCGTGTTGGACTCGAAAGTCAGATCGAAGTTGAGGTAGGTGAGTGGGGACATAAGAAGTTAGGTGATTGGAAAATTCAATAAACCAAACAAATTCTTACAAGCCAAGTATCGCACGCAGGGACCCGGCTATCGCGTCCATCTGGAAAGCGTCGAGATGTCCCAGAACCTTAATAACTCTACGTTTATCAATCACGCGGATCTGTTCACATAGCACAACCGCGTCTTGGTTCAGCCCTCCAACTCCCGCCGCAACAAACACATGCGAAGGCAGAAGAGCGCGTCGGAGCTTCGTCGTAAACGGCGCAATGATCGTGTGCGGACTGGCAGCGTTGGCGCGATCAATTTGCAGAATGACAGCAGGCCGTATGCCGGCCTGCTCCGTGCCCACCACCGGATTCAGGTCACACAAAACGAGATCGCCCCTGCTCAGATTTACCATTGGATTTCTCCACGGGCCAGACGATTTTCGTAATCTTCCAAATTGGGCAGGTAATCAGCCAGATCCGACTCGGCGCTTTCCAGCGTCTCGCTGAATAGAGTCCACAATTGCCAGCGGGTGTTGTTGTGCCTGAGCAATAAGAAGTCGATAAAGTCATTCGCTTCCTGTGCCAATGTTTCTGGTAGCTGTCGAATCTTGGCTGTGGTTACGTCATACGTCGTCATTCCAATTCCTCCTCACGCTCGGTATATTCATCAATCAACGTAACTACTCAGGCCTAGCGCTGGTTGAGTAGGCGGGGGCTGTTTCCCGCCGTATCGAAACCAAGCGGGTAGACCCGTTCGCTTGATTTCGATACGCCTCGCAGACTCGGCTACTCAATCTGCGCTCACTGATCCCCGCCTGAATCGTTACGACTGAAGATTGGTCGCTACTCTATCCTTGGAAGAACACGCGATTTCAGTTGTTGCCAGACTGCCCTATCCACTTCTGCGGCAAGTTTTTCAACTTGCGCTTCTGTCAAGCGACTTCGCCGCCGCATCGCCTGAACATTCAAATAGTCCAAAAAACGCGCAAAGAACTCGGGTTCGAGGAGTTCCTTATCCATGCGCAGGACAATATCGCTGCCCTCCAGGGCGTAACTGTAGCCGATCTGAACCATTTCTTTTCCCTCCACCACTATTTGTTGAATGACAATTCGGAACGGGGCTGGGGACTGGGGATCGAGGATCGGGAGTCACTCCCAATCTCCCAATCCCCAGTCCCTGCTCCCCAGTCCCCGCTCCCCAGTCGCTAATCCGCCAACGTACTCGTATCCCCAATCGGCTGGCCGAGGACCTGGGCTTTGAGCAGACGGCGCATGATTTTGCCGCTGCGCGTCTTGGGCAGGCTGTCTACAAAGTTGATCTTGGCGGGCACAGCAATCGGCCCGATCTCCGTGCGCACGTGCTGTTTGAGCGCATCGGCCAGGCTATCGCTGCCGTTGACGCCGTTGTTGAGGATGCAGAAGGCGTGGATGACATTGCCGCGCAGCTCGTCGGGCACACCGATGCAGGCGGCCTCGGCCACGTCTTTGTGGCTGACCAGCGCGCTCTCCACCTCCGCCGTGCCCAGCCGGTAGCCGCTGACTTTGATCACGTCGTCCATGCGCCCGATGATCCAGAAGTAGCCGTCCTGGTCCTTGCGCGCGCTGTCGCCGGTAAAGTACCAGCCCTGTTTGGCAAAGTCGGACCAGTATTGCTGGACGTAGCGCTCCGGGTCGCCCCAGATCGTGCGCGCCATCCCCGGCCAGGGCTGTCTGATCACCAGATAGCCGTCTTCGTTGGCGTCGCAGGGCGTGCCGTCCTCGCGCACCACATCGGCGTCGATGCCGGCAAAGGGCAGGGTGGCGCTGCCCGGCTTGAGGGGCACAACCGGTGTCGGCGTAATCATAAAGCCGCCGGTCTCGGTCTGCCACCAGGTGTCCATAATCGGGCAGCGCTCCTTGCCGATCACCCGGTGATACCAGCGCCAGGCTTCGGGGTTAATCGGCTCACCCACTGTGCCCAGCAGACGCAGACTGGAGAGATCGTGGCGGTTGGCCCAGGCTTCGCCGTAGCGCATCAGCCCGCGGATGGCCGTGGGCGCGGTGTAGAGGATTGTGATGCCGTATTTCTCCACCAGCGACCACCAGCGGTTGGGATAGGGGAAGTCCGGCGAGCCTTCGTACATAAAACTGGTTGCGCCCAGAATCAGCGGCGAATAGACGATATAGCTGTGGCCGGTGATCCAGCCCTGATCAGCCGCGCACCACCAGCGGTCGTCATCCTTCAGGTCAAAGACGTATTGAAGGGTGGTGGCGATGTGGACCTGATAGCCGCCGCAGGTGTGCAGCACGCCTTTGGGCCGACCGGTCGTGCCGGAGGTGTAGAGGATGAAGAGCGGATCCTCGGCGTCCATCACTTCGGATGTACACTTGGAGCTGGCAATGGGCAGGGCCATCAACTCATGCCACCAGTAGTCGCGCCCCTGCTCCATACGCACCGTCTGTTTTGTGCGCTGGTAAACGATGACCGACTGCACCACCGGGCTGCGGCGCACGGCCTCGTCGGCGATGTCCTTCAGGTTGATCGTCTTGCCGCGCAGCCACGCACCGTCGCAGGTGACCAGCACTTTGGATTGGGCGTCTTCGATGCGGCTGGCCAGCGCCTGCTCGGAAAAGCCGCCGTAGACCACCGAGTGGATGGCACCGATTTTGGCTGTGGCCAGCATCGCGATGGAGAGTTCGGGGACACGGCCCATATAAATCGTAACGGTGTCGCCCTTTTTGACACCCATACTTTTCAGTACATTGGCAAATCTGTTCACCTCTTGCCAGAGCCGGAAATAGCTGAAGGTGCGCTGCTCGCCGTCTTCAGCTTCCCAAATCAGAGCGAGTTTGTTCTTGCGCCAGGTCTTGATATGGCGGTCCAGTGCGTTGTGGGCGATATTCGTCTTGCCGCCCACAAACCATTTGTAAAAGGGTTTGCTGCTGTCGTCCAGCACCTGTGCGTAGGGTTCGTACCAGTCGATCATCTCTGTAGCACGGGCGTCCCAAAAGGCTGTGATGTCGGCCAGTGCGCTCTGGCGCAGGGCCAGATAATCGGGCAGATAGGCGTTGGAGACTACCTCCGCGGCGGGTGCGTAGAGTTCGCTCTCCGCAGCCAAAATTTCCACCTCGCGCTTGGCGTCCGGGTGAACGTTGGGGTCGAGTTCGGACATGCTTCTCTCCTCATTTGTCTGTGGTCGAATATGTGGGCGATGCCAAAAAACTGTGTACGGCCAAAGTCCCCGCCACCTGGCCTCCGGACGGGTCTGTAGCGCACAATCCAGCTATCCGAGTTCGTGAAGTGCCGGGGACTTGGGGTTTGCGTCGTATGGCGCTGGCTTTATCATAGCACAATTTGTCCAGTTACACACGCGCTGAAAAAAGGCGGGAACGCACACCTAAATTTGGGCAAACACCGTATATTTTACCTACAACATACGGCTTAGTGAAGCCAGGCGCTGGAACAATGGCCGAATACGCCATCATACCGAGAAATCGTGTGACAACGCAACAAAAGAGCGGCATTTTGGGTGGGCTGGGTACCAAAGTACCATTGCGCACAACCAAAAAATGCTGGATAGTTGTATCCAGAATATGTTGTACGCAACATTTTGCGTAGGCCATCTGGCTAGCCAGTTGCACCAAATGTCGTAGGTGGGTACTAGGCAATCAGTCCATAGCCACCACAATTGTCTGCTCATGTATAGTTTGGGTCTTATCAGACCAACCACAAAGGAATCGAGGACAAAATGATGCTCCGAACAACACGAATCTTTCTGGCCGATGATCACATGTTGGTGCGCCAGGGAATGCGCTCTCTCTTGGAGATGGAAGAGGATATTGTGATTGTGGGCGAAGCCAGCAACGGTGCCGACGCCGTCGAGAAGGTACAGAACGGCTTGCGCCCTCATATGATTTTGATGGACGTCAATATGCCGATAATGACGGGGATCGAAGCCACCCGCCGCATCAAAATGCTGATGCCCGATGTGCTGATCATCGGTCTGACCGCCTCCGAAGACGACTCTACCATTTCGGAGATGCTCAAAGCAGGGGCCAGCGGCTATGTGCTCAAATCCGCAGCAGCCAGCGAACTGGTCAAGACCATCCGTTCGGCCCGCTCCAACCGTACAGCCATTGACCCCACACTGCGCAGTCGGGCTGACCGCTACAACCATCGCAACGCTTTTAGCGAGCAGGAAATGCCGGAAAAAAAGAACATCCACCAACAGCTCACCCGCCGGGAATTGGATGTGATGAAAGCGCTGCTGCATGGCTATAGCAACAAAGAGATCGCCCGCGAGCTGATTATTTCCGAGCGCACGGTGCAGACCCACCTGAGCAACATTTTCAGCAAGATGGATGTGAACAGCCGCACGGAAGCGGTGCTGATCGCTATGCGCGACGGGTGGAGCGCGCAGCAGCCGGTGATGTGAAGAATTAGTAGACCGCAGACCGCAGACAGTCGTAGGTTGGGTTCTCCCGGCAAGAGAGCGCTATCTACACGACCAGCCTGTGCCGGGAGAACCCAACACGCTGCTGAGAATAGAACGCGGATTGGGCGGATCAAAGCGGATAAGAAAAGACCCACTGGCTTTTTCCAGTGGGTCTTTTTGGTTGTACTCTTTGTCTTCAAATCCGCGTTCATCTGCCCAATCCGCGCAATCCGCGTTCTATCTCTTACAGATTGCGCGCCACCAACTCGGCGATCTCTTCGGGGTGGCGCGCGATGGCCACGCCCGCCCCACGCAGAGCGTCGATCTTCTCTTGGGCTGTGCCCTCGCCGCCGGAGATGATCGCGCCGGCGTGGCCCATCCGTTTGCCCGCCGGCGCGGTCTGCCCGGCAATGAAGGCGGTGACGGGCTTCTTCATCTTGTGTTTGATAAACTCGGCCGCGTTCTGCTCATCGTTGCCGCCGATCTCGCCGATCAGAACCACCTGCTCGGTGCCCGAATCCTTCTCGAACATCTCCAGAATTTCCAGGAAGTTCAGCCCTTTGATGGGGTCGCCGCCGATGCCCACTGCGCTGCTCTGGCCGATACCGCGCGCCGTGAGCGCGTAGACGACTTCGTAGGTCAGGGTGCCCGAACGGCTGACAATGCCGACGCTGCCCGGTGTGTGGATGTGGCCGGCCATAATGCCCACCTTTGCCTCGCCGGGGGTGATCAGGCCGGGGCAGTTGGGGCCGATCAGTTTGGAGTCGGTGATGTCGAGATAGGCGCGCACCTTCGCCATATCCAGCGCGGGGATATTTTCCGAGATACAGATGATCAGTGCAATACCGGCGTCCGCGGCTTCCAGAATGGCGTCGGGCGCAAAGGCTGCGGGCACGAAAATGATGCTGGTGTTGGCAGCGGTAGCGACTACGGCTTCGCGCACAGTGTCAAAGACGGGGATATTTCCCAACGCCCATTGACCGCCACGGCTGGGCACGGCACCGGCCACCACATTTGTGCCGTAGGCGACCATCTGTTCCGTATGAAAAAGGCCCTGGTTGCCGGTGATTCCCTGCACAAGCAGACGTGTATTGTTTCCGACTAGAATGCTCACGCGCGTTCTCCTTTGGCGGCGGCAACAGCTTTTTGCACAGCTTCCGACAGGCTGGACGCAGTGATCAGATTGGCTTCGGCCAGAATCTGCCGCCCCTCCTCCTCATTGACACCCACCAGGCGCGCCACCAGGGGCACTTGCACATTGAGCGTCCTGATGGCTTCGATAATGCCCCTGGCAACCTCGTCGCAGCGGGTGATGCCGCCAAAAATGTTGATCAGTACTGTCTTTACGCGGTCATCGCGCAAAATGATGGAGAGGGCCGCGGTCACTTTTTCCGCGCTAGCCCCACCGCCGATGTCCAGGAAGTTGGCCGGACTGCCGCCGTAGAGCTTGACAACATCCATCGTCGCCATTGCCAGCCCCGCGCCGTTGACCAGACAGCCGATTTCCCCGTCCAAGTCAATGTAGCTGAGTTCGTTGGCGCGGGCCTCGATCTCCGCCGGGCTGTCTTCGTCCGGGTCGCGCAGGGCGGCCAGCTCTTTGTGGCGGGGCAGGCCGCTGTCATCCAGCAAAATTTTACCGTCCACGGCCTGTAGTTTGTTGTCGCCGTTGATGATCAGCGGGTTGATCTCGGCCAGTCCGGCGTCGCTTTCCACAAAGACTTTGTAGAGTCCCTGGGTAATTTTGGTGAAGGCGCTGACGTGTTCTTTGGGCAGGCCAATGCCAAAGGCCAGGTTGCGGCACTGATAGGCTTGCAGGCCAAGCAGAGGATGGACGTGGATGGTCACGATTTTGTCTGGGGTCTTGGCGGCTACCACTTCGATCTCGACACCGCCTTCACTGGAAGCCATTATCGCAATCTGGCGTTTGGCTCTGTCCAACACCACGCCCAGATAGATTTCCGAACGGATGTCGGCGGCTTCGTCCACCAGCACTTTCTTGACGGTCAGTCCTTTGATATCCATACCAAGGATTTTGCTGGCCACAGCTTCGGCTTCGTCGGCTGTCTTGGCCAGTTTGATGCCACCGGCTTTGCCGCGGCCACCCACCAGCACCTGACTTTTGATGACAACGGGGCGGCCCAGACGCTCGGCGATGGCCCTGGCTTCGGCGGGGGTGGTTGCCACATCGCCATCGGGGATGGGAATTCCATACTGGGCAAAGATGCGCTTCGACTGATATTCGTGCAGCTTCAAATTGACTCTCCTTTGCGGGGTCGAGGGCAGGAGCATTCGTGATTTTTCGTTCAATTGATTATAGTGTCCCGCCAGATGGATGACAAATTTAACCGGTTCAATTGGCCGAAAACTGCTTTGCTGCTATAGTGTAGCAGGTGCGCCCTGCACTTTCCCCAGCCACACAATGCCCAAAGGGAGGCAGCCGTGGAAGATCGCGCTTTACCCAACAAAGCTTATGACAAGCACGGAAAGCTGAAGAACAGCTATTACGAGGCCGAGCTGGCCCGTTTGCAGGAGGAGCTGGTCAAACTCCAGTATTGGGTGAAGGAAAAGGGGCTGAAGGTTGTCATCCTCTTTGAGGGGCGCGGCTCCGCGGGCAAAGGCGGGGTGATCAAGACCATCACCGAACAGATGAGCCCGCGCATAGTGCGCGTTGTCGCCCTGCCCACCCCCACCGAACGGGAAAAAAGCCAGTGGTGGTTTCAAAAATATGTGGCCCACCTGCCCGCGGCCGGGGAGATGGTTCTCTTTGACCGGAGCTGGTATAATCGCTCGAATGTGGAATGGGTGATGAAATTTGCCACGGAGGCCCAGGTCCACGAATTTCTGCGCTCCTGCCCGGAGTTCGAGCGGATGATTGTGCGCTCCGGGATTATTCTGCTCAAATATTGGTTTTCCATCAGCCCGGACGAGCAGTTGCGCCGCTTTGAAAGCCGCAACACAGATCCGCTCAAACGCTGGAAGCTCAGCCCCATCGATCTGGAAGAGCGCCGTCTCTACGTCCAATATTCCAGGGCCAAAGATGTGACATTCGTCCACACGGATATTCCCCAGGCCCCCTGGCACGTTGTCCCTTCGGACGATAAACAGAAGGCCCGGCTCAACTGCATCAGCCACATCCTCAGCCAGATTCCCTATGAGGACATTGTGCCCGTTCCGGTGCAGATCCCCGCGATGGAGGAGATTCCTTATGTACGCACGCCCTTTGACGAACAGAATTTTGTGCCACTGGTTTATTGAGATTGGTTGATTGGTTGATTGGGGACTCACCCAGGCCAATCAACCGATCAACCACTTACCCACCATTCGAGGATTCAAGCAATGGCCCACGCGTCATCTCTCCCCTATCCAGAGACCCGGCGCAGCGCGCAGGTGGACGACTATCACGGCACACCTGTGGCGGACCCCTATCGCTGGCTGGAAGATACGGATTCGCCCGAAACCCAGGCGTGGATCGCAGCCCAAAACGCGGTTACCCAAACATTTCTGGCCCAGATACCGGAACGCGCCCGTATCCACCAGCGGCTTACCCAACTTTGGGACTATCCGAAATTCGGCCTGATCTACCGCCGGGGCAACCGCTATTTTCAGCTTCGTAACAGCGGTTTGCAAAACCAGGACGTGCTGGTTGTGATGGATAGACCCGATGGCGAACCCCATATTTTGCTGGATCCCAACACACTTTCCGCTGACGGCACAGTCGCGCTGACTAACTGGGCTGTCAGCCCGGACGGGCAGCGGCTGGCCTATGCCACCAGCGCCAGTGGTTCGGATTGGATGATCTGGCGGGTGCGCGATGTGGAGAGCGGCGACGATCTGGCGGATGTGGTGGAGTGGAGCAAATTTTCCGGCGCAGAGTGGCTACCCGACAGCAGCGGCTTTTTCTATGGCCGCTACGCTGCGCCGGCAGAGGGAGCGGCCTACCTAAGCGTCAACTACCACCAGACCCTCCATCTGCATAGAATAGGCCAACTCCAAAGCGACGATCTCCTCGTCTATGCCCGCCCGGACGAAAAGGAGTGGAGCTTTCACCCGACGGTCAGCGATGACGGCCTATGGCTGATTCTGCATGTGGGCCAGGGAACCGACAGGCGCAACCGGCTCTTTTATGGCCCATTGGCCGACGCGCTGGCAGGCCAGATGAAAGCCACGGAACTGATTCCCACGCTGGAAGCCAAATACCACTTTATCGGCAACGACGGGCCAATCTTCTACTTTCACACGGATTGGGAGAGACCCCAGGGGCGGGTGATTGGGATCGACAGGACGCAACCGGTGCGGGATAGGTGGCAGATGGTCATCCCCGGCGGCGAGGATACGCTGGCCGAAGTGCAGTTGGTGGACAATACATTTGTTGCCCTCTATATGCACGACGCCCATCACCGCATTGCCCGCTACAGCCTGGGTGGGCAGTTTCTGGGCGAGATCAGCCTGCCCACATTGGGTTCCGCGCTGCTCGGCTCACCGCCCCGCCGTTTTGCCAGCACAGGCCAGAGCCAAGAGCTTTTCTACTCGTTCAGCTCCTTTGTCTGGCCCACCAGCATCTACCGTTACGACTTTGCCAACGACGCCAGCCAACTCCTGATCGAGCCGCAAATCAACTTCGACTTTGGCAACTACACCACCCGTCAGGGCTTTGCCACCAGCGCCGACGGCACCCAAATCCCCTATTTTTTGGTGCAGCGCGCGGGTCTGCCCAGCCACAGCCCGCGCCCTACGATTCTCTACGGCTACGGGGGCTTCGACATCTCCCTTACACCCAGCTTTGCGATTGGCCGTCTGGTCTGGCTGGAGATGGGCGGCGCTCTGGCCGTCGCCAATCTGCGGGGCGGCGGGGAATATGGCAGCGGTTGGCACAAGGCCGGGATGCTGGAAAACAAACAGCACGTCTTCGATGATTTGATTGGGGTGGCCGAAGCACTGATTGCCGACGGTGTGACCAGCCCGCAAAAGCTGGCGACCCAGGGCGGCTCCAACGGCGGGCTGCTGGTGGGCGCGGTGATGACCCAACGCCCGGAACTCTTCGGCGCAGCCCTGCCTGGCGTGGGGGTGATGGATATGCTGCGCTTCCACAAGTTCACCATCGGTTGGGCCTGGGTGTCGGAATATGGCAGCAGTGACGACCCGGCCCAATTCGCCACCCTCTACGCCTATTCACCCCTGCACAATCTGCGCCCAGGCGTCTGCTACCCGCCGACCCTCGTCACCACCGCGGATCACGACGACCGGGTGGTGCCCGGCCACTCATTCAAATTCGCAGCCACGCTCCAAGCCGCCCAGGGCTGCGCCAACCCGACGCTCATCCGCATCCAGCAGAAGGCGGGGCACGGCCTGGGCAAGCCCACGGCGATTCTCATTGACGAAATCAGCGATGTGTGGGCCTTTCTGGTCAAAGTATTGGGGCTATGATGACAAAAAGACAAGAGGAAGGGAAGAAGGGAGGAGGGGAAGGTAGCGGCATCCCCTCCTCCCTTCTTCCCCTCCTCCCTTCCTCCCTTCCCCCGCTCCCCGAACTCCTCGCCCACAGCCACTTGCTGACCGAACGCCAACGGCGGCTGGGCAGCATTGGCCCGGTGGGTCCCCTGCTCTGTGTGCATAGCGAGGCGGAACGCGACGGGGAAGCGGTGGCTGTGGACCGCTTCTTTGCGGCTGATTGTTCGCCTGCGGCAGCGCTGCTGGCTATGCGCAATTTCGGCCCGGCACGGGATCACCTGCTCTTTGTGGTGGATGCACCTGCCGAACGTCAGGCTGCCTTTGTGCGCGCCGGTTTCCGTCTGCTGGAGACCCAATGGCTGATGGGCTGTGACCTTTCCCGGTGGCAGCCATCCCCTCGCCCAACGACAGCGGGCAGCGTCAATCGGGCGCAGACAGCCGCGGATGCGGTCACGTTGAGCGCCATTGACGGTCTGGAGGCTGTGCCAATGGACGAGTTGCGCGATCCAGCGTTGATCCACTATTATGTAGCAGCCGACAAGCAGCCTATCGCCTATGGACGCCATGCCCGCTACGACGACGCCATCGCCTGGGTTTCCCAGGTTTATACCGCGCCCCAACACCGGCGCATGGGTTATGCGTCAGCTTTGATGGAACAAATGCTCAGCGACAGTGCCGACGCCGCTGTTGCGCGCAGTATGCTCCTGGCAACGGCAATGGCCCACCCGCTCTATGCGCGGCTGGGATACGCAGAGATAGCAATCGTCGCCATTCTGCACGCGCCGCCCGCGCTTCTGCGGCGCGGTGGCCGTTAATTAATTGTCCGTAAACAGAATCAACCAGCCACTCTGTCGGAGACAGCCATGACTGAGCTATTCACCAATTCCCTGAGCATCCTGGATTTTGTCACAATCGCTCTGGCTGCGCTGGCCGCCGGTCTGATCAATGCCATCGCCGGCGGCGGGACGTTGATCAGCTTCCCCGCGCTGGTGGCCGTGGGCATTCCACCCGTGGCGGCCAATGTCACCAATACAGTGGCGTTGGTGCCTGGCTATCTGGGAGCCACCTTCGCCCAGATGAAGGACCTGAAGGATCAGGGGCGGCGACTCTGGCTGCTGCTGCCAACCGGGGCTGTGGGTGGCATTGCGGGTGGGGTGTTGCTGCTCAACAGCGGCGAGAAGCTCTTCAGCGATCTGGTGCCCTACCTGATCCTGCTGGCGTCCGGGCTGCTGGCCAGCCAGGACGTTGTACGCAAGTGGATCAAGCAGCGCGCCGAAGCTACGGGCAGCGGCGCAACCAATGAGGCGTGGACGGTTTTGCCGATTTTTCTGGCGGCTGTCTATGGCGGCTACTTCGGGGCCGGGCTGAGTGTGATCATTCTGGCTGTGCTTGGCCTGGTCATAGACGAAAACCTGACCCGGCTCAACGCGATCAAGCAGGCGCTGGCTTTCTCTGTAAATATCGCCGCGGCGACTTTCTTCCTCTTTTCTGGGCAGGTCGTCTGGGCTGCGGCCGCGGTGATGGCTGTCGGCGCTCTGCTGGGCGGCAATCTGGGCGGTCGCCTGGCCGGGCGGGTCAAACCGCAAGTGTTGCGCGCCACCGTTGTGACAATCGGCGTGATCGTCGCGCTGGTCTATCTTTTTCGGTGAGGATCAGGGATTGGGGATTGGGGACTGGGGACTGGGAATTGCGGTCCGTCGTCCGTCGTCGGTCGTCTGCAATCCTCGATCCCCGATCCCCAATCCCCAGTCCCCAATCCCTATTTACACCTCATGGACTGGGCGTAGGAGAAAGACGGGGATCACCCGCTCGCCGGCGCGTTGCTGATAGACAGCGTAGCCCGGATAGAACCAGACCGCTTTGCGCCATAACTCCGCCCGCTCCTCGCCAACGGCTTCGTGGGCACGATAGGTTGCCTCCTGGCCGTTGATGAGCAGACGAATCTCTGGATTGGCGCGCAGATTGTAGTACCAGGCCGGGTGTTTTGTGTCCCCGGCGCGCGAAGCGACGACAATGTAGTTCTCCCCGTCCGGTGTGCAGAGCAGAATCGTCTCCCGGATCAGCCCGCTCTTGACCCCTCTGATCTTCAACATCCCCACCGGCTGGCCCAGCCCATTGCTCCAACGCCCGCGGCTCAATTTCAGCAGCGGGCGGTCCAGATGGGGCGCAATGTGGATGAAATACCAACCGCCCAGGCGGGAGCTGGCAAAGGCAAAGAGCGGTTTCTGCCACCAGGTCAATCGTCGTTGTGGCTGCACGTTTGTTTCCTTCTTCTGCGTGGGCAAGCTACGTCACTCTGTTGTACAATAAACCCCATCCCAACTGCAACATTCCCAAGCCGCCAAGCAAGGATACCCGACCCCATGACCCAATCCGCCCGCCGCCGGGACGAACGCCGCACCGCCCACGCCGCCCGCAAAGTCACCCAAATGGTGCAGCCCCTGCACAGCCTGCCCGTCTACAATCTGGTCAACGAAGAACGGGTGCAGATCATCCACGAAAAGTCCATGCAGATTCTCGAAGAGGCGGGCATCGCCTTCTATGACGAGGAGTCACGCCAGATTTTGCGCGCCGCCGGGGCCAAACTGGTGGGGGATATCGCCTATTTGGACCGGGAACTGATCGCCCATTTCCTGCAATTTGTACCCAAACAGTTCACATTGCAGGCGCGCAACCGGGCCAACGATGTCATCATCGGCGGCGATCGCATGACTTTTCTGCCCGTCTACGGCCCGCCTTTTGTCTACGACAAGGCCGGTGGCCGTCGCCCGTCGCTCCTGGTCGATCTGGAAAATTTCATCAAACTGACGATGAGTACCCCCTATCTACACCACCAGGGCGGGGTGATTGTCGAGCCGATGGACCTGCCCTTCCAGACCCGGCACATGGACATCGTATACGCGCACATCAAATGGGGCGACCGCGGCTTTATGGGGGCCAGCACCGAAGGCTACACGGCCAAAGATTCCATCGAAATGGCGCGCATCCTCTTTGGCAAGTCTATGGACGAGACGCCCGCCATCTTCTGCACGATCAACGTCAGCAGCCCGCGCCGTCTGGACGACAAAATGCTGGGCACAATCAAACAGTTTGCTCGCGCCCGCCAGCCGGTGATGATGACGCCCTTCATCCTCTCCGGCGCGATGGGACCCGCCGCCATCGCGGGGACTGTGGCCCAGCTCAACGCCGAAGCCCTGGCCGGGATCGTCTTTGTGCAGATGGTCAACCCCGGCACGCCCTGCATCTACGGCTCTTTCCAGGCGACGGTAGACCTGCAGTCGGGCGCGCCGGTCTTTGGCGCACCCGAGAGCCAGCTTTCGCTCTACCTGAGCAGCCAGATGGCCCGCCACTACGGGATTCCCTTTCGCAGTGCGGGCTGCTACACCAGCTCCAAAATCCCCGACGCCCAATCCGCCTACGAATCAATGATGGCAATGTGGCCGGGGGTGATGGGCAAAGTCAATCTGATCCTGCACGCCGCGGGCTGGCTGGAAAATGGGCTGGTGGCCGGCTACGAAAAATTTGTGCTGGACTGCGAAGTCTGCGGGATGATCCACCGCTATTTGCAGGGGGTGGACTGGTCGGAGGAGGGCTGGGCAATGGAGTCAATCCTGCACGAAGTGCCGCCGGGGGGACACCATCTGGGCACAAAGCACACGCTGCGCCACTTCCGGGACGCTTTCTACCGGGCCGATCTCTTCGATTACAATTCGGGCGAGTCCTGGGAACTACTGGGCAGCGCGGACAGCGAAGTGCGCGCCGCGGCCAAAGTCAAGCAATTGTTGACGGACTACGAAGCCCCGCCCCTGGACCAGGCGATTGATGAAGAGCTACAGGATTATATGGCCCGGCGCAAGCGGGAAGCGCGCTAAAACAGGGAAGGCCGCACCGTTGCACCTCACCCCGCCCATCTGACCGGTCAGGAAACCGCGCCCCTGTCCAGTAGCAGGCCGCGGGAAATACCGTAGACTGAACGGATAGAGGCCACAGGGGTGGGCCTGCATGGCGAAGACGATATGAAACAGGCACAATGCCAGCCGTCATACCTGGCGACAGTGCCCAAGCATAGAAGGAGAAGCGAACGTGAACTTTGGAGTCCCCAAGGAACAACGCCCGCGTGAATACCGGGTGGGGCTGACGCCAGCCGCGGTGGACGCGCTGGTCAAGGCCGGTCATCCGGTATTCATCGAACGGGAGGCCGGCCACGGGGCCGGCTTTGACGACGAGGCCTACCGACGGGTGGGCGGCCAGATTGTCTACACGGCCAGCGAAGCCTGGCGACGGGCCGATACAGTTGTGAAGGTCGCCCGCCCCACCAAAGACGAATATACCCACTTCCGCACCGGCCAGACGCTGCTTGCCTTCCAGCACCTGGCCGTGGCTTCGGCAGACCTGCTGGAAGCCTTCCAGGAACGGGAAATCACCGCCATCGGCTATGAAACCATCCAGACCGACGAGGGCCGCCTGCCCGTACTTCTGCCCACCAGCGAAGTGGCCGGACGCATGGCCCCGATTATCGCCGGGCAGATGCTGCAAAGCGCAGGCGGTGGGCGGGGTATCCTGCTCAGCGGCATCCCCGGTGTGGCCCCAGCAACGGTTGTGATTATCGGCGCGGGGATTGTCGGGCGCAACGCGGCCAGGGCCTTCCACGGCCTGGGCGCGGAGATTACGATTCTGGACAAAGACCTGCACGCGCTGCAAGAGGTGGACAACATCTTCCAGGGACGGGTGGCCACCCTCGTCGCCACACCCTACAATATCGCCAAAGTCGTGGCCTTCGCCGATGTGCTGGTGGGGGCCAGCTCCGTGGCTGGGGAACGCGCACCGATTTTGGTGACGCGGGAAATGGTCAAGACGATGCGCCCGCGCACGGCCATCATTGATTTTGCGATTGACAGCGGCGGCTGTGTGGAGACGAGCAGGCCGACGAATCACGTCAACCCGACCTTTGTAGAGGAGGGGGTCATCCATTATTGCGTGCCCAATACACCGGCGCTGGTGGGGCGCACGGCCAGCTATGCCCTGTCAAATGCAGTGCTGCCCTATCTGCTGCGCATTGGGGAACGGGGGCTGGCGGGTGCGCTGGTGGGCTGCGCCGAGTTGCAGCGGGGCGTCAACACCCGCGACGGTCGCCTGGTGCATCCAGCGATTGCCACGGCGCTGGGCAGAACGACGGAGGCAGCGCAATGAGATGGCCTGACGTTTTTCGAGAGAAGATGACCGACGCGGCCGGTGCCGTGGAGCGGGTGCGTTCGGGCAACCGGGTCTATCTGGGCGGGGGCGCGGGCGTGCCCCAGACGCTGGTGGACGCGCTGGTGGCCCGTGCGCCGGAGTTGCGGGCGGTGGAGATTGTGCATATGCTCCACTTTGGCAAGGCAGCCTATGTGCAGCCAGAGTATGCCGAGAGCTTTCGCCACAACGCGGTCTTTATCGGCCACAATGTGCGGAGCGCGGTGCAGGCAGGTCTGGCCGACTTTACGCCGGTCTTCCTCAGCGAGATTCCCCGCCTCTTCCAGCGCCAGATTCTGCCCCTGGACTTCGCCTTTGTGCAGGTCTCACCGCCGGATGAACACGGCTTCTGCTCGTTTGGGGTAGAGGTGGGCTGTACGAAGCCCGCAGCCGCGGCAGCCAAAGTCGTCATCGCCGAGGTCAACCGACAGATGCCGCGCAGCCTGGGCGACAGTTTCATCCATGTGCGCGACATTGACGTTTTTGTGGAGGCAGACTACGCCATCCCGGAAGCGCCCCAGGGCGATGCATCGCCGATCAACAAACGCATCGGCGCGCTGGTGGCCGGGTTGATCCCCGACGGTGCCACCCTGCAAATGGGCATTGGCAGCATCCCCGATGCTGTGCTGGACAATCTGCACAGCCATAAAAATCTGGGCATCCACACCGAGCTGTTTTCCGACGGGGTAGTGCAGTTGGTGGAGGAGGGGATCATCACCGGTTCAGAAAAAACGTTGCATCCGGGCAAGCTGGTGGCGGGCTTTCTCCTCGGCACAAAGCGGCTCTACAACTTTATCGAAGACAACCCCTTTGTGGAGATGCACCCGACCGACTACGTGAACGACCCCTTTGTCATCGCCCGCAATGATCGGATGGTCTGCATCAACAGCGCCATCGAAGTGGACTTGACCGGCCAGGTGGCCGCGGATTCCATCGGCCCGGCCTTCTACAGCGGTGTGGGCGGCCAGCTCGATTTTATCCGGGGCGCGGCCCGCTCCAAAGATGGCAAGCCGATCATCGCCCTGCCCGCTTCCACCAAAGGCGGCACGATCTCGCGCATCGTCGCCACGCTGAAGCCGGGTGCGGGGGTCACCACCACCCGCAACGACGTACACTACGTCGTCACCGAATATGGCGTGGCTGAACTCTATGGCAAAACCATACGCCAGCGGGTGCAGGCGCTCATCGCCATCGCGGAGCCGGCCTTTCGCGAGGAGTTGACCCGGTACGCAAAGGATGTGCATTACTTGTAGTGCGTGGTGCGTCAAGCAACAAAGCAGAGAAACGTGAAGCGTGAAATGTGAGAGAAGCCGATGACCTCACGTTTCACGCACCACGTTTCACGCACCACGTTTCACGCCTCACGTTTCAGCCCAGACCATTTGGTTGTCGGCTACGCTGCCGTATGGTATAGTGCCAGCGCTAAAGGTGGTTGAGCATAAGGAGTGAGAAATGGTTACGGCAATAGCAGAACGCGAACGTGTGACTTTGCCAAAGGGCACGTATACATACGAAGATTATCTACAATTGCCCAACGACGGCAAACGCTACGAAATTATCGAGGGAGTTTTATACGTGGCCAATGCCCCCAGTTTTCAGCATCAACACACAGTGCATCAGCTAGATCGCCAGATTGGGAATTTTGTCAGTGAACATACGTTGGGTTATGTTATTCCTGCTCCATTCGAGGTGCATCTGTCGCCAACTTCCCGTCCTATTCAGCCCGATATTACGTTCATCCGAACCGAACGCATCAGCGCGCACTCTCTCCAGATTTTTGAGGGCGCACCGGATTTGATTGTCGAAGTATTGTCGCCGGAGAGTATCCGGCGTGACCGTGTCATCAAATTTACCGCCTACGAAGCAGCGGGTGTCACCGAATATTGGATCGCGAATCCCAATGCGCGCACCGTCGAGGTGTACATCCTGGCGCAGGGGGAATATGCCTCTCTCGGTGAGTTTAAGCAGACGGAGACGATTCAATCGCAGGTGTTGGCTGGGATTGAAATCGCGATCAATTCACTATTCGCCTAAAAAAGAGAGCGGAAAGCAGACCGCGGACGGCGTCTCATTTGCCGTCCGCGGTCTGCTGTCCGCCGTCGGTTTTAGCGCAGAATCCCCATCAGCAACGAATTGATCAGACCCAAGACAATCGGCCCAATCAGCGCGCTCAGACAGCCGCCGCGCAGTTGAAAGCCGGGCACCAGCGCGGCCGCCAGCCAGAAGATAGCGGCGTTGATCACAAAGCTGAAGAGGCCGAGGGTGAGGATAATCAACGGGAAGCTGACGAAGCTGAGGATAGGGCGCAGCAGCGCGTTGAGAATGCCCAGCACCACCGCCACCAGCAGCGCGGTGCCAAAGTCTTTAACTTTGATGCCGAAAAAGTCGATCTGGGAGATGATCAGCAGGCTGATGGATGTCACCAGCCAGGTAACGAGTAGATTGCCCACGGGTTTGCTCCTTTTGGTTGGGGACGCGCAATGGTTGAATCTTCAAAATTTCAATAGACCGCAGACGGCAGACCACCGACCGGGCTGCTCGTCGTAGGTTGGGTTCTCCCGGCGAGAGAGCGCCATCTACACGACCAGCCTGTGCCGGGAGAACCCAACACGCTGCGGTCTACTAATTGTGAGTGGAGCGTCCAATGGATCAATACGGAGCAGCGGCGTTGTAGTTGCGGGGGAATGGCAGGGAGAAGCCAGTGCCTGCACACCTGGTTTCGTTTGACACGATGCCCATTCGCCCATACACTTATGCAAAGCCCTGCTACGGCTGGCATCCCATCACCTGCGGACAGGCCGTACTGTCCGATACGCCTTTCGCCACAAGACTCCTCAACAAAGCGACCCAAATCACAACACCACCGAACGGGAGAAGATCGTGTCAACAAACATCCACTTTGCTATGGGCGGCGCCATTTTCGGAGACTTCACCACCGAATCGGTCCAGCTAATCGCCAAGCACGCTCTGCCGGGCGTCGAACCCTACCGCGGCCACCTGACCGCCTGGCTCGACAAACCCCAAGCCCTGAAGGATCTCCTCGACGAGTACGGTATCCGGCTGATTACCGCCTCGAACGGCGGGCCTGGTCAGGCGACGGAATTCATCGATCGGTCAAAGCGCGCAGAAACAGTCGCCGACCACGTGGCCTTCTGCCGGGATTTCCTGAAGGTTTTCGGCTGCACCCACTTCAAGATCAATATGGGCAGCCGCCCGGAGAAGGGAACGACCGCAGAGGATATCAGAGCGATCGCAGAAACCGTGACCGAAATCGGCAAGAGAACCCTGGAGATGGGTGTCACCATTGCCCCCCACCCGCACATCTGGGGACCCATCGAGCGACCGGAAGAAGTGCGCGCGCTTCTCGATCAGACCGATCCGGATATCGTCTCCTGGATTCCCGACACCGCGCAGCTCAACCTGGGCGGCGGCGATCCCGTTCAGCTAATCGCCGATTACTACGACCGCCTGGCCGCCATCCATTGGAAGGATTCGAAGGCGTCGTATCGCGGCTATAGCGGCCCGACACCGACGAAGGAGATGCACGCGCAGGAAATTCTATACAAGGATTTAGGGGCTGGCGGCGTTGACCACCCAGCGATTTGGGCCATGCTGGTGGAACGAGGCTACAACGGATGGATCACGCTCGATCTCGATCCGCCGCGCCCGCACGAAGGTGAAGGTTCAGTAGACGACAAAATCGGGATCAACTGCCGGTATCTGACGGAAACCTTGAGGGTTGCGCACCTCTAATCTGCCCTGAGGCGGCGCGACAAGTACAGGTTGTTCATCTGGACAAATTCATCGAAAAAGAAAAAAACCGGCTGGCAGCGACTGGAAGCGACTGGAAGCGTTGACCGCACGCACACGGGGCAATTTGGCGACTGGCGAACAGCGATTGGGAAGTGGGCTGATCCGCACTATGCGGAAAGGCGGAGATCGAATGTCAGCGTGGGGCCATTCAAGCGAGCGTAGAAATGGTTGAGGATGTCGCGCCCAACGAGTGCGTGTTCTTCAGGAATGAGAATCACTTCGATATAACGAAAACGCGCCTTTGCGATTTCAAGGGTCACGGCGTAGGTATCAAGCGTTGTGCGCGTTCCATCGAAACCCTCAGCCGTGATGGTCTGGACAGGCAGCAAGCCCAGTTCATCGGCGATAGATTGGGGAATCGCTGACAGATCTGCGCCGGTATCCAGTTTGGCAGGGACAAGACGAAATTGCTCAAGTATATGTGGATGCCGAATGACAACATCCAGAACAGGCGCGGGAGGATCAATCTGCGGGTTATAAGACCACATCAGCGGACGACTCTACGATAGGGGAATTTATAGACGCGGCCTGACAACTCTACCCGCCCCACGTAACAGACGACATATCCGTAACGGGCGTGGACGCTGGCCAGGGTCTCACCCACATCGTCGCCCACTTCGACGACTTTGCCCTGATAGACAGCGACCACCCGATGGGGATATGCCTGAACGAGTTGGGGCAGCATCCGTTCGAAGGCAGCGCGTTCCTGCGCAAAGGCTGTGTGCGACGCTTGATGGCGACGCGGCTGACGGCGCTGCCAGGTGCGATAGGCTTCGTATTCAGCAATCGGCAACAGAACAGCGAGAGGTTGCCCATTCTGTTCCAGCACAGACCCATCGTTTTGCAGCGACTGTTCGTCCACTGTCACGGTATACGGGTAGTGCGTCTCGTGTAATGCGATTGTTTGCATCGCCCGTTCCCCTTTCTCAGCTACGTTGGATGTCGCACGCATGTTGCACGCAATCGTCAGGACAATTCTACACCGCGGCTGCTGGCTTGCCCAAACAGGCACGCAGACAGATTCGTGTGCTGAAGAGAAAGCGATGGACACAACCGTTGGCGACTACCTGCCGCATTCCCTCTGCTTTGCGCAGAATACCCTCATCTGCGACAATGAATCCACAACCCAATGCCGTTCCAACGCTCCAACGCTCTTACGTTCCAAAAGGAGACCGCAATGATCAACGCTATAGACGAAGCCCGCGACAGCGAAGAAGCCCAGGCCGCGCTGCAAGCCTTTCTCAACGCCGAGGATTTCGAGGAGATGGAAGCCGCACTCGACGAATTTCCCCTGCTGGAGGAGCCAGAATTTGAGGATGCAGTGGACAAACTGATCGAGCACGCCAGCAGCCTGGGCGATGCCGAGGCGGTGTTGCGCTTCCAGGACCGGTTGGATCTGCTCTACGATGTGCTGGACAATCTGGGCGCGACACCCGTGGAGGAGGCAGCGGAGGCTTTCCTCAATGCAGAACCAGGGGCCGACAGCGATGCGGTCTATGCCCAGTATGAGGAATGGCTGGACAGCGACGAGGCCGCGGCTTTTTTGGAGATGATGGAGCCGGCCGACCCGGAGACCGCGCAGTTTTTGACGGAGAAGCGGGCCGCGTTGGCCGTTTTGCGTAGAGGGTAGGATATTGCTCCCACAGGACTTACGCAGTTACTCCTGGGAATGCCTGCATCCTGCTGGCAGCCGCCAGGGATGGCGGTGTTCCCGGTCTGTCCCACAGAGGCTCACAGAGTTGCTTGTTCCCCGCTCCTACCTGGGAGCTCTGCCTGGACCCTCCGCGTCCCCTTTTTACCGCCAATCCATCGCTCCCGACGCAGAGCGTCGCCGTTGTGTGCCCACGCAGGAGCGTGGGCACGCGAAACATCCGAAAGGAATCCCCCAATGCTTCTGCAAGACCACCTGCTCAGCGACGAACAGATGCGCCGTTTCATTTCACACGGCTATCTGATCCTGCAGACCGACTTCCCCGCCGAATTTCACGAGCGGCTCAATGCCAAACTGGACGAAGTGATGACCAAAGAGGGCAACTGGGGCAACAACATTCTGCCCCGGCTCTCGGAGGTCAACGACGTTTTCCAAAGTCCGGTGATCCAGGGCGCGCTGACCAGTGTGGTCGGCGCGGGCTATGTGATGCACCCCCACCGCCACTGCCACTACACCTTCCCTGGGCGCAAAGTGCAGGGCTGGCACAAGGACAGCTATTGGGGCTACCAGAAGGTGCGCAACCACCACAACTGGTGGGCGATGATCTTCTACTATCCCCACGCCGTGGACGAGGAGATGGGGCCGTCCGGCATCTTCCCCGGCACCCAATACTACGCCAAGCGGGCCGGCGACGAAACCGAGCAGCCCGTCTTTATGGAGGGCGGGCCGGGCACTTTTGCCCTGATCCACTACGACCTCTGGCATAGGGGCGGGGCCAACAACTCCCAGAAAAACCGGGCGATGATGAAATTCCAGTTTGTGCGTATGGCTGCCCCCAGCGCGCCGGCCTGGAACAACCAGACGAGCGAATGGAGAGCGCTGAACGGCGACGCGCCGCCGACGGTTCACGAGGCGCTCTGGCGCGACCAGTGGCGCTGGCATCTGGGCCAGCCCGGTGCGCGGGATGGGGAGGCCGCGGACGAAGATATGGCCGCGCTGACCGCCCAGTTGGGGTCGGACTACGAACCCGCGGGCGTAGACGCGGCCTACCGGCTGGCCGCGCAGGGACGGGCAGCCGTCAGCCCCCTGGCCGCGGCCCTGACCGGCGGCGATAGCAGCGCGGCGCGCAACGCGGGCTACGGGTTGAGCGCGCTGGGTGTCCCTGCGCTGGGCGAACTGGTGGACGCGCTGGGCCACGCCCACGAATCGGCCCGGATGTATGCGGCCTTTGCTCTGGGCGAAATCGGCGCGCGTG
The DNA here is from genome assembly GCA_945897075.1 of Litorilinea aerophila. Taxonomy (GTDB): domain Bacteria; phylum Chloroflexota; class Anaerolineae; order Caldilineales; family Caldilineaceae; genus JACQGT01. The sequence continues at coordinate 590 of CAMDEX010000043.1, read as the reverse complement.
CGCTGGAAAGCAGTACATCGGTGGCAAAGCTGGTAGCAGACCCGTCGGTGGAGGTGCGGCGCACGGCAGTCGAAGCGTTGGGCCTGCTCAAATCCCCCACTGACGCCACAATTCCCGCGCTGATTCAGGGGTTGCGCGACGAGGACGGCCAGGTGCGCTTTACCGCCGCGCTCTCTCTGCAACGGATCGGCGCGGACGCGGCTGAGGCTGTGCCTGCCCTGGCAGAGGCTCTGCGCGACGAAAACCGCTATGTGCGCGCCAATGCGGTGGACGCCCTGCGGCGCATCGGCACAATGCAGGCGCTGACCGCCGCGCTGGACCACCTCTCCGCGCACCGCTGGTGTCCCACGACGACGCCGGACAATCTGTTCTAGACAACGAAACGAGAAACGTGAGAATATCCGGCATATCTCACGTTTCTCGTTTCACGCCTTGCATTGCTCAGAGCCTGAATTATTCAACAGGCTCTTGGCTAACCACAGAATACACGAAACACACGGAAGGGAAGACAAAAGGAAATTTTCCGTGTGTTTCGTGTATTCCGTGGTTGTTGGTTTGCGTCGCTCGTGTCTGAATTATTCAACAGCCTC
>CAMDEX010000042.1 GCA_945897075.1 Litorilinea aerophila | reverse complement strand
CGGGCGCAGCAAGCAAGCGCCCCTACCAATGATTATCTGAAAGACTATAGATCTGGAACTGAAGAAATAATAGCACACAACCAGCATAGGTGCATAGAGGCGGTGTGGACTATACTGGGCTATCTCGGCAACACCGGGGGCGCTGTCTCAGCAGCCGCCATTTGAACCACAGCCCGCAATCGCAGGCTTTTTCCCCTGCGGAGACGACCGGTTATAATGTTCTACACGGCTTCCATTCGAACCCTTCTACAGTGCGAGCGCCGATGTCTACCCTCAACTCCACCGCATCCCTGGACCCTTTGCATCGTCAATGGCAGATTGCCGCCGGTGTCGGCGGGCTGCTGGTCATCTCCGGATATTTTTGGCTACGGCAGGGCGTTCTCCCCCCTGACTGGGCTTTGCGTTGGGCGCTGTTGGCGGCTCTCTGCCTGACCGTCGAACTGATAGTCCTGCGCCGCAATCTGCATAAAAATCGGCCCAGCCCAGACAGCCCCTTGCACGTTGCGCTGGGCTGGGGCAACGGCCTTACATTGGCGCGTGGCGCGGCCTATGCGTTGATGGCCGGATTCCTCTTTGCGCCTCGTCCTGGCGCTCTACTGGATTGGGTACCCGCCATCCTCTACAGTGCGTCCATCGTCGCCGACTACTGCGACGGTTATCTGGCCCGCATCACCAACCACTCGACACTCCTGGGCGAAATCCTCGACATCGAATTCGACGGGCTGGGGATGCTGGTAGCGATGGCGCTGGCTGTCCAGTACGGCCAACTGCCCGCAACGGTTCTGCTCCTGGCGGCCAGCCGCCCGCTCTTTCTGTGGGGGATGAAGCTGCGCGAACGCCGGGGGCTGCCCAATCACCCGATGACCCCCAGTGATGAACGGCGCATTGCTGCCGGTCTGCTGATGGGCTTTATGGGAATCGTCCTCTGGCCGCTCTTTACACCCCCGGCCACACATATCGCGGGGGCCGTCTTTGGCGGCGCTGTAGCGGCCAGTTTTCTGCGCGATTGGTTGGTGGTCATCGGCTGGCTAAAGCCCAACAGCTCGGCGTACAACGGTTGGCGCACCTGGCTGAAAACTTTTCTTTTTGATCGTCTCCCCCTTCTCCTACGTCTGGCAAGCCTGCCTGTCGCCGGTCTCCTCCTCTGGAGCATTGCCCGCGCGCCTGCCATCGGGAGCGCTGGTCTGCCATCCGGCCTCGTTCCCCTCCTCATCGGTCTGGGCATTCTCTCTGGAATCGCTGCGCTGCTGGGCGTCATCGCCCGGCTGGCCGCGCTCGGGCTGGTGGCCCTGGCTTGTGCCGATCTGATTCTGCGCGGGGAGAGCCTAGAAGCGCTGGTGCTGCTGGCGCTGGGCGTGCTGCTGGTGGCGCTGGGCAATGGCAGCCCCGCCCTCTACACCCCAGACGAGCGTCTCCTGCGTCGCCGGGCGGGCGTCCGCACCTCCACGCCGGAGCGCCGCGCGTGAAGCCGTACCTTTCCCGTCGCTGGTTGGATGGCACAGCCCTCCTCCTCGGTCTGCTGCTTTTGTGGCTCTTCGCCCAACAGGTTGATTGGAGAGATGGACAGGCGTTGCTGCGGCGTATCGGCCCTACGCCCTTTCTCATCTACCTGGCGGTCAATGGCGGAATTGCTGTTCTCTTTGCTGTGCGCTGGTGGCTGCTCTTGCGGGGGATCGGTGTAGATCTGCCCTTGCGCCGGGTGGTCGTCTACCGGATGATCGCGGCCACCGTCAGCCTGCTCACCCCCGGCCCCCAGTTCGGTGGCGAACCGGCCCAGGTCTATCTGCTGGTACGCCGTTCTGGGGTGGCCGTGCCCCAGGCTATCGCCGCTGTCGCGCTGGACCGCCTGCTCGAACTGGCGGTCAATCTGGCCTTTCTGACCGGGGGGATTCTCTTTACTCTGTGGAGCGGTGTGCTGGGCGCGGTCTTGGATGGGCGCGTGATTCTGCTGGCGCTGATCCCGCTGGCCCTGCCCCCGCTGCTTCTCTTTGCGTTCTGGTGGCGGGGGCGCTTTTTGACGACAGCCGCCGAAAGAGTGCTGCGCTCATTGCCAGAAAGGTGGCGGCGGCAGATCCCGCTGCGCCTCGTTGAGTCCTTACGCAACGGCGAAGTCCATATCCACGCCATTCTGCGCCAAAATCCCCGCCTTATCGCGGTCGGTGCGCTGGTTTCGCTGGGCAATTGGCTGGTCTTGCTGGCGGATTTCTGGCTGGCGACCCGTCTCATCGGTCTGGAATTGGATGCGGCCCAATTCATCGGCTTTGTGGTGGCGGCGCGTCTCGCCATCCTCTTGCCCATCCCGGCTGGCTTGGGCGCGTTGGAAGCCAGCCAAATCCTGGCGGCACAGCGTCTGGGGTTGCAACCGGCGCTGGGGTTGGGGCTGGTCTTGCTCTTTCGCGTGCGGGATGTGGCCCTGGCCCTCTCTGGACTTTGGCTGGCCTGGCGCGAAACAAAGCGACCGGCGCTCCTCCTGCAACCGGCAGTCGCGCGCACACCACTACGACCCAATGCAGATCAGTAAGGGAGAACGCTATGAACCCAGTCGCTATCATCACAAAAAAGCGGGACGGCGGCGAACACAGCCCGCAGGAATTGCACTTTCTTGTACAAGGAATGGTGGATGGCTCTATCCCGGACTACCAACTGGCGGCCTGGGCCATGGCCGTCTACTTTCGGGGGATGAGCAACGCCGAAGCCACCCAACTTACTCTGGCCATGGCGGCCAGCGGCGAAACTTTGGACTTGCACGACGCTATTCCGCCGGGCAGGCTGATTGTGGACAAACATTCCAGCGGCGGCGTGGGTGACAAGACAACCCTGGCCGTCGGCCCCATTGTGGCGGCCTGTGGACTGCCGGTGGGCAAGATGAGCGGGCGCGGGCTGAGCTTCAGCGGCGGCACAATTGACAAGCTGGAGAGCATCCGCGGCTGGTCCTCGGACCTGAGCGAAGAACGCTTTCGCCGCCAACTGCGCGATATCGGGTTGGTTGTTGCCGGCCAGACAGCCGACCTGGCCCCCGCGGACAAACGGCTCTACGCGCTGCGCGACGTGACGGGCACTGTGCCCAGCCTGCCCCTCATCGCGGCCAGCATTATGAGCAAAAAGCTGGCTGCCGGCGCAGATGCTATCGTTCTGGACGTGAAGTGTGGCCGGGGTGCGTTTATGGAGAAGTTGGACGACGCCCGCGCCCTGGCCCGGTTGATGGTCGCCATCGGTACGGGAGCCGGCCGCCAGGTGACCGCGCTGATTACCGGTATGGAGCAGCCGCTGGGCCAGGCCGTGGGCAATGCGCTGGAAGTGCGCGAGGCCATCGCAACCCTGCGCGGCAATGGGCCAGCGGATTTTCAGGAATTGGTCGAACGGGTCTCTGCCGAGATGCTGCTCTTGGGCGATCCACTTTGCCCCGGCCTGGATGTTGCCCGCAGCCGGGTGCAGGCCGCGATTGCCTCGGGTGCTGCCTTTGAGAAGCTGGTGGCTTTTGTAGCGGCCCAGGACGGTGATGCGGAGGAGATACGCCACCCCGAACGGTTGCCCACCGCACCGGTGCAACGGATGCTCTCGGCTGATAGGGCGGGCTACGTCCAGGCCATAGACGCCCGTGAAGTTGGCTTGACGGTTGTCGAGCTGGGCGGGGGGCGCAAGAAAAAAGGGGATTCTATCAACTTTGGCGTGGGCGTTGTCTGTCTTGCCAAAGTCGGGGATCGGGTGGCGGTCGGCGACCCGCTCTGCACCGTTCACGCCGCGGATGAGTCGAGCGCGGCCGCCGCTTTGCTCCGGCTGGGCACGGCCTGGCGTGTGGAAGAAGAGCCGTGCCATCCATTGCCGGTCCTGTTGGACCGGATTTCAGGGGAGAGATGAGCCTTCCGGGAAGCGGCCACAACCTCCTCCTTACGCCCCTGATTCTGTGGCCGCTTCCCGGAAGGTTCCTCTTCTACCAATCCACCTGGCGGCGTTCTTCCACAACGCTTTTGTAGAGTTCGTAGGTGCGGGCGGCAATGTCTGACCAGCGATAGAGTGTCCGGGCATCTTCGAGTGCGTTTGCCCGCCACTGGGCCGCACGTTCTGAATCTTCGAGCAGTACGTCCACGCCCCACGCGATGCTCTGGGGATTGTTGGCGATGACCGTCAGTCCGTTGTGCATGTGATGGATCACCTCGCTCAGGCCGCCCACATCGCTGACGATGACATTGCAGCCGGCGGCCATGGCTTCCAGCGCCACAATGCCAAAGGGTTCATAGAGACTGGGGAAGACAGCCGCATCCACGGCATTGTAGAGGCAGTTGCGCGCCGCATCGGTGACAAAGCCCAACAAGTGAACCGCATGGCTGATGCGTAACTCGTCCACCACCGACTGCATCTGTTCCGAATTCTTCCCCGCCACCAGTAGACGCACATCGGGGAAGTGGTGCAAAATATAGGGCATGGCGCGCAGGAGAATGGGCAACCCTTTTTCCGGCGTGATACGCCCCACAAAGAAGAGCAGCCGTTCTCCAGCGGGCGCATAGAAGTGGCGCAAGCGCGCCACTTCGCCCGCTGCACATGCGCGTAGCGGTGCGGGGTCTATTCCGTTGGCAATTACGCTGGTTTTGTCCAGAGGCACGCCGAAATAGCCGCCCAATTCCCCGGCCATAAAACCGCTGCACACAATCACCCGCCACGCCTCAAAACAGACCTGCCACTCCATCTGGTTGATCAGCGCGCTGGTCTGGTTGGGCACGTAGGAGTGATGGCGTCCCCGTTCCGTGGCATGGATGGTGACCAGCAGCGGTGTTTTCCAGAGATGCTTCAGGGCAATGCCCGCGCTGGCCACCAGCCAGTCGTGGACGTGGATAAGGTCATAGGCGGTCGTGGCCGCCAGATTGAGAGCGTAGCCCTCTAAGCGACGGTTGCCGTCCACCACACTGTTGAAGAGATCGTTGGGTGCAATCGGCGGTATGTCCACCCGGTGAACGGTCACATTCTTGCTGGCCTGCTCCAGACGCGCGCCACCCGCCGCCCTGGTGGTCAAGACGTCCAGGTGGAACGAATCGTCATTCTCCATGACCTGCGAGAGCGCGGGGATCAGTTCGGCCACATGCTTGCCAATGCCGCCCACCACATTCGGCGGATATTCCCACGTAATCATCAATACGCGCATAGTTTCCTTTCGTGGAAGAGCTGCCAGCTCTTCCACCCCAAACTCAGCGTCCAGACGACAAGAGCAGCGTGCCATCTGGGCGCACGATAAAGATGGCAGGTTGCCAAAGGGTTGTCGTTTCCTTGCCGGCCAGCCGCTTCAGCGTGTCTGCTGTCTGCCGGTAGACGGTATAGGCAGCGGGCGTGTTGGGTGTGTGGGTTTTCGCCCAGGCTGGGTACTCGTCGTCAATCCAGCCGACCAAAAAGACGACGCCGGTCATCTCTTCCCCCACACGCAGACGAAAGGTCTCTGCGCCCGCACCGTACAGACCGAAGGGGGTGTCCGGTAGCCGTTGCCAGACAGCCTGGGCAAAATCGGCCCCGGCCGCGGCGTCGCCCAGCCAGAGAAGAGCTTGCCCCGCCTGCGCGTCGTCCGCTCCCGCTACGCTTTCCACACCCATTTGCGGCCAGCCGGATGGCACACCCGCCAGACGCAGCGTCCGCCCCTCCTGCGCAGCAAAAGCAAGCGCGGCGTCCACCGCTTCCACTGCCCAGTTCGCCTTCCCCGACGGGGCGTAGGGATGCAGCCATCTGCTGTCGTCCACGCTTTGCGCAAGCGCCCCACCCTCCGCCGCCCAATACGGACCAATCAGCGCGGCCACGGACGGGTCCGCCAGCATCTTTTGCGTCGCGCGCGCGGCATCGCGGGATGTGTCCAAGGCCAGCGGCAGAACGGCGCTTCCAGCGCCCTTCTGCTCATCAATCGCCGCGCGCATAGCCGCCAGCGCGTTGTACCCTTCCTGGCGATAGACGCCCTCAAAAGGCGCAAGCAGCCCAATTTTCAGCACAGGCCGGGTGGAGGCGCAGGCAGAAAGGAGGAAGAGAAGGGACAGGAGACTGGGGATTGGGGATTGGGGACGACGTGCCCGATCCCCAATCCCCAATCCCCAATCCCCACTCCCCCTTTTACGGATTGTACCCATACGTCCGCAGATTCTGCTCGTGTTCGGCCAATGTGCGGGCAAAGACGTGCCGGCCATCCTCACCGGTGGCGACGAAGAAGCAGTAGATACTCTGCGCCGGGTTGCGGGTGGCTTCAATGGCGCTCAACCCGGGGCTGGCGATGGGGCCGGGCGGCAGGCCGGGGTTCAGATAGGTGTTGTAGGGGCTGACCACCTGGCTGTATTCCTCAATCGTCTGCGGCTTCCACCACCAGTTGCCTGCCACACCCCGCGCATATTGCACAGTCGGGTCGGCCTGCAAATAGGTTCCGCCCACATCGGCCACGCAGTTGCTGTTGAGTCGGTTGACATAGACACTGGCGATGAGCGGGCGTTCGTCGGCCTGCACGGCTTCCCGCTCCACAATCGCGGCCAGATTGATCAGATCGCGCCCGCTGAGACCGCTATTGCCGCCGATCAGCCTGTCGCCGCCCACCCGGTTCTCAAAGTTGTTGAGGAACGCAGTCAAAATCAACTCCGGCGTGCTGGCGTTGACCGGAAAACGGTAGGTGTCGGGGAAGAGAAAGCCTTCCAGCGATGCGCCATCGGGCAGGGATTGCAGAAAGTCGTAGTCGTCAAACGTGGAGAGGCTGCGCGGTTGGCGCACCGCACTGAGGAAGCGCTCGCCGTCAATCACGTACTTCTCGGCCAGCCGCTCGGCGATCTCCTCGGCCCGCATCCCTTCGGGGATCGTCACCAGCACCTCCTCAAAGCGGGCTTCCTGCAATGCCTCGGCAATCTCCGGCATCGACATTGTGTCGGCCAGCATAAAATTGCCCGCTTCCAGACGCCGATCCAGCCCTGTCACGCGCAGATAGAGGTTAAAGAGTTCGGCGTCGGTGATAAAGCCCTGGCTTTGCAGACGGGCCGCCACAAAGCGGGCCGCGTCGCCGGGGATAATCGTAAACGGACGCGGGCGGGGGTCCACACCCGCGGGTTGCGTAAGCTCCTTCTCGCGCAGGCTCAGGTTGAAGGCCAGCACCTGCTTTTCGATGTTTTCCGGCGTCAGCGCAGATTGGCCGGCGGTCGGGTCGATCAGCGCGTCGCTGACGCGCTCCGTCGCCATCATCTGCTCGCCCAAATGGGCCTCGGCCACCGACCAGACGCTCCACAACACACCCAGCACCAGCGCCAGAAAGCCGAGGCGCGCCAGATTGGTAAGAATCAGGTCGGTCCACGAAGCCGCCGGACGGTTATTCTGCTGGTCGCGCTGACGTTTGCGCGCCTGTAAAAAAGAGAGAGTCGATTTGTTCATTGGTTGATTAGTTCATTGGTTCACGAAACGGCGATTCCACATTTCGCGTTACTGTCCGCCTCTGGAATGGAGCACCTGCCCGGTAATCCACGCGCCCTCGTCGCTGGCGAGAAAACGCACCAGCCGGGCCGCATCTTCCGGTCTGCCCAGCCGCCCAAAAGGGTTTTCGCGTGCCCAGGCCGTCTGCTCTTCTGCCGTCATCCAGCCCGTATCCGTTGCGCCCGGATCGATGGCGTTGACGGTAATCCCTTTGGCCGCCACGGCCACGCTGAGCGAAAGGGTCAGCGCCTCGACCGCGCCTTTGGTGGCGATGTAGGCCAGTTCGCCGGGCATCGGCCCCAACGCCTGACCGGACGAAAAACTCACAATCCGTCCGCCCGTTCCACCCGGATAGCGGCGCACAAATTCGGCGCAGAGCAGAGCCGTCCCGCGCAGATTGACCGCGTAATGGGCGTCCAAATCCGCCGCGCACAGTGTCTCAATCGGCGTATGCTCCGAATGGGTGGCGTTGTTGACCAGAATGGACACCTTCCCCAGCGCTGCCTCCGCCGCGTCAAAAATGCGGGCGGGCGCTGCCGGGTCGGAGAGATCAGCTTCCATCCCTTCTGCGCGCACACCCAGCGACCGGGCGTCGGCCAGAATCGCCTCGGCTTCCTCATCCCGGCTGCCCCAGGGCATTGTGGCGTCATAGGGCCGCCACCAAGTGGTGAAGATATCTGCGCCCGCTTCGGCCAGCGCCGCCACCAGCGCCGCGCCAATCCCGGCCCGGCGGCTGACGCCGGTGATGAGGGCGGTTTTGCCGCGCAGGTTGTTAGCAGGCATACGAGTTCCTGTGATGTCTAATGCCGTGTTGGGCGACGGCAGACGACCGACCGCAGACGGCGAAAATAGTGGATGTCGGAAAACTGCCATCCGCGGTCTGTGGTCCGCCGTCAATTCTTCCGCGGTAGCTCGATCCGCCCCCAGCGCTCCCCCTCGCCCTGTTTGCGTGCATCCAGATAGCTGCGCAGGATGACCGCGGCGGCGTAGGCGTCTTCACCGATGGCTTGCGCCCGCTTGGGTTGGGCAGCCATCATCTCCTGGGCCGCAAAGGAACTCAGCCGTTCGTCCCAGAAGATGACGGGGAGCGGCTCTTTGCGGGCGCTGCGCAGGGCACGGGCCAGACGCAGCGCCCAGGTGCGGGTCATTTTCGTCTGTTCGCTTTCGCTGCCATCCATCGAAAGGGGCAGGCCCACCACCAGCACCTCGGCTTCCTCTGCCGCCACCAACGCCAGCAGCCGGTCAAAATCCGCCTGACGGCTGCCCCGCCGGATCACCGCCAGCGGGCGCACCGTAATTCCCAGCGGATCGCAGGTCGCCACGCCGATACGGGCCAGACCCACATCGAGGGCAATGAGTTTGGTCACTCACTCCCCCCGCGCCGCCTGGTCAAACGCCACGCGCACCTGAATACGGCTGCCAAAACGGGGAAGCGTGCCGAACCAATCCGGGTCCACATAAAATTCTGGCGGCTGCTGGAGCAGCCAACGCTCCTGCAAGAGTGCGGCGGCCTCCTCCAGCGGCAGACCGGCGACCGCGGAACGCAGCTCCCGGTTGTCAATGGGAATCACATAATTGCCCCGCCCCACAATCGTAAAACGCACAGTGCGGTCAGCCACCGTCGTGTTGGGGTCCACCAGAAATTGAATGGAGTCCGCCACAAGCTTGCCCCGCTCAGGCACGGCCTCTTGCAGCGCAGCCATCGCGACGGCGCGGGCCATCTCCTGATCCACCGCCACGCCCTGCACCAGTACACGCAGAGTCAAATTGAGTTCGTCGGCGGGTTCGTCGTTGAAGTGATCAAAAAACTGGGCCACAATAAATGCCTGGATTGACGACTCGGAGAGCCACTCGTTGGGCCGCAATTCCGGTTGCAGGCGGGCAAAGGCTTCGCTCTTGGCCTGGGCGTTGAGCTGTTCCAGCAGTATGTCTTTGTCTATCTGCTTGACTACCCGCACCAGTGCAGATTGGCCGCCGCCCGTGCCATTCGGATTGGTGACGCCCACCTGTGTACGCAGCCCGCCGGAAACGGTTGTGATGGTGTTGGCGCGGGCGTTGCCCTGCACCCCCTCCTCCATCGCTTCAATACTGGCGCTGGCCTGTGTCCCCACCGGGCCGGGGACTTCGGTGGCGGTTGTGGTGCGAAAATCGCTGCGGTCGCCCGTGCTGGTAGAGACGATTGTACCGGCGGGGATACGCACAGTGCGGTTGGTCTGGTTGGTAAAGACGACCTGACCTACGGCCTTGCCCTGGGCTGTCTGCTCTGATCCGCTGGTGGCGATGGAGCCGGTCAGTTCTATGTATGTTTCCATCAGCCGTCCGGGGAGCAGCCGCGCCTGCTCATCCACCGCCTCCACACTGGGGCTGGCGGTGAGGGTGACGGGGGCTTCCACCTGGCGTTGGCCGGGCACGACGGTGACAGTGGCCGCGGGCAGGACGTAGACGGCAAAGGCAGCCAGCACTGCCAGAAGGAAAACAGCCACCAGTGCATAGCCCGCCAATTGTAGCCACAGGGGGCTGGGACGCCGCCAGGCTTCGGCGGCGCGGATACGGCGCTGGCGGCTGCGGTAGAGGCTGGGCCAGGCTGCGATGACGTCGCGGGCCTTGCCGGCGGCTTGCCCGTCGCTTGTACGCCAGGCTGGGGGTGTGGGCAGACCCGCTGCGGGCCGCCGGGGATCGACGGCGGGCAGCGCGGGCGTCATCCGCCAGGAGCGGCTGCCCAGCCCAGACTCGCTGGCATAGACGGGGATGCCCAACTGCTGGGCGGCCTGCCGGGTGGAGAGGTCGTGGGTGACGAGGGCGATCTGCTGGTTGCGCGCCACAGCCTGGCGCTGGATCAGGCGCAGACGGGGGATGCTGTTCAGTTCGCCCCAGCCGTTGGGCAGGACGACCGCCACCTGTGCGCCGTCTACACGGGCCAGGCGGCGACGCACGGCTTCGGCGGTGGCGTCGGGTTCGATGTGAAGGATTTCGGACAAATGATTCACCATAGAATGGAACGCAGATCAAACGGATTGAGCAGATCGCCGCGGATTTGCAGCGTCTTTTGCGACTACTTCGACAATGCCACGTTTCTGCTTCCCTACGCTGATAGACCAGCGCTGGCTGAGTAGGCTGGGGCTGTTTCCAGCCGTATCGAAGCCAAGCGGGTTAGAAGTCCAGACTCGTCACCCGTTCGCTTGGTTTCGATACGCCTCGCAGACTCGGCTACTCAACCAGCGCTCACTGGTCCGGGTAGCCTGAGCAGTTATCAGACTTTTACATGTATTCAGCGAAGTCTTCCAGCGGTTCGTCAAAATCATCTGCCATCTGAACCAGAAATTGCTTTGCGCTACCGAAAACCGGTGGGAGTTTCTCCACTTTTGCAGCCTTCAGCGCCTTTCCCCACGTCGGGAAGGTCTCCAAGAAAACGTCCAATCCGTACCGGCTTTTCAGGCGCACATCTTCCGGCGTAGGCAGGCGGCCCAATTCCACCGACAGTTGACGCAACTCCACTTGCAGCGCTTTCTTCGAGACGATCCGCACCTCCTGGCGGACACTCGCGCGCTGGACTTCGCCCCGCTCCTGCACCTGGGCGATTTTCTTGCGCATCATCTCCACGTAATTGGGGTCCACGTCCATGGCCACATAGCGGCGACCCAACTGGAGGGCGGTGATGGGCGTTGTACCCGCACCGCCGAAAGCATCCAACACCACATCGCCCGGATTTGTCGCCAGCCGGATGATGCGCTCCATCAGCGAATCGGGGAGCTGGCAGGGGTGGTAGTCCCGATCCCGCCGGTGTTTGATGCGGTGGAGATCCCACCAAATGTCATTCAGTGCGGTCTTGGCGTCGTCCCCCGCGGCTTTGCGCTGATGGACGCAAGAGGCGCGCAGACAGTAACAACGGGCGTCAATCGGGCTGACCGCGGCGTAGTTGAAGGTAAAAGCGCTGGGATGTTTTGTGTAAAAGAGCAGCGCGTAATGGGCGGGCATAATTTTGCCACGCGGCTCCGACAGCGCATCCCAGACAATCCAATTCTGAAAATGCAGATGCTGGTTCAAAAAATGGGCGTGGTGGATAGCCCAGCGCGGCAAGTTGAGCACAAAGAGCGAACCGGTCGGCTTGAGGATTCTGGCATATTCCGCCAACCACTCATTGCACCACTCGACATATTTCTGATCCGCCTGTCCGTCGTCGTAAACCGAATAGGCTTTGTCCAGATTGTAAGGCGGGTCGGCAAAGACCAGATCGACCGATTCATCGGGATAGTGGCGCAAAATTTCAAGGGAATCGCCCTGATGAATGACATTATACAAATTGTCTACATCAAATTTCGGTGTGATGGGTTTTGGCTGTGTACCGTTGCGCTTTTCCCAAGAGAGCGGGAAATCGGGCAGTGTATATTGCGCATAAGCTTCCAGCAAACGGTTGTGTTTCCAGGCCAGACCCTCTGTGGGGCCAGCGACGCCGTTGGCCTCAGCCAACGACACATCAACCAGTCCGGCGGGTTGCTCGCCCGCGTTGGCTGGAAAATCCAGCAGACCGATCAGAATGTCAAAGAGCAGTTCGGAAATCTGGGTGTAATTGTCAGAGGCGGGGATATCCTTAATGACATCCGAAACGACGTACCCCTCTGGATTCATCAGATGCGCCTTGCCGCCCCAATCCTTCAATGTACGTCCACACGCCGCGCAGAAACGGTGCGGCAGACGCACGGGCTTGACGTTGAAGCGGCCTGCGTCTTTGACAAAGAGCAGAACGCCGGCGTGAACCGAGGGCAGCGGTTTGCTCTCGATAGGCTTTGATTCGACGGCAAACCAATACTTGAATGTTAGCTGCTTTCCCAGAAAGACCCCAACACCGGGCAGGACGCTAGGCGCTCCCTGGACGAAAAGAATCCCGCCCTTTTTCAGAACCCGCACGGCTTCCTGCAAGAGTGGGTGCAGTGACTGGGGGTGGCTGGTATCCAGCGCGCCGGTGACGAGGATGACAAATTCCAGCGAGGCAGATTCTCGCCGGGAGAGGTCGTCCATCAACTCAATCTGTGGTATGTAGGAAATGTTCATGGCGTACTTCACACAAACTCCAAAAATTTCGCGGGCGCAAACAGCCCGCGCCTACGTAGCGGCTCTGGAGCTTCCGTTTCGCACAATCGGCGTATTTTCCATTCAGTTGTTCACATTCAACTGAACCAGTGCCCATGCGCGCATGGGGCGGCTAACTCTATTGTGAAACAGCCAATTGAATCTGAAGGCTTGTGCCAACCGCTTCCGCATAGCGGCGGATGGTGGAAAGACGGACATCATCCGCATGATTTTCGATGCGGGAAATGGCAGATTTCTTGGTCCGCAATTTTTGGGCTACCTCGTCCTGGGTCAGTCCTGCGGCTTCCCGCGCCTGGCGCAAAATAACGCCAATTTTGAAATCAGCGTAGCCAATTGCATAATTTTCTGCGAATTCTGCATCGCGTTCGGCGCGTTGCAGAACATACCGCTTTACATCACTCATCGCTCTTCCTCCTTGCCAAATAGTCGTTCTTGCGGCGAATCGCAAGCGCAATCTCTTGCGCAGGCGTCTTTTGCGTTTTCTTGGCAAAACCGTTTGTCAAAATCAGCAACGTGCCGCCATCAAAAAAGCCCAACAATCTGAAAATATCATTTCCAAATTGAATGCGTACCTCCCAAGTCCCTTCGCTGTCAACCAATTTCTTGAAATATTGACGAGGAGCTGTCTCCATCTCCTCGACCAATTGCAATACCCACAGCGCTTTCTGCGCCTGCTTGCCCGTCAAAGAGTCCAAAAACGTTTCAATTGGGCTTTGACCATTCGGAAGGCGGTAGAATTCTATTCTACGCATAGCTTTATGTTACCACAAATGTGAACTTTTGTGCGAAAATAACTCTACCCCTTCAGGTTGCGTTCCACCCAGGCAGGGACGATCCCCAGCGCCTCGGCCAGTTTCTCCACGTCGCGGCCACCGGCCTGGGCCATATTGGGACGCCCGCCGCCGTTGCCACCCACGATTTTGGCCGCGTCGCGCACGAGATTGCCGGCGTGGATGCCCCGCTGCACCGCGTCTTCCGTGGCAGCGGCGATGAGCATCGGCTTGTCGTCAATCACCGCGCCCAGAACGACGACGCTGCTGCCCAGCTTGTCGCGGAACCAGTCGGCCATCTGGCGCAGCGTATCCACATTGTCGGCCTGCACCCGTTGCGCCAACACAGCCAGCCCGTCTACCCGCTGCGCGCTGCCCAGCAAAGATTGGCTCTCCAGCCGGGCCAGCTTGCCCTGCAACTGTTCGATCTCCTGCTGCAAATGGCGGTTCTGCTCGCGCAGATGGCCCACAGCGTCGCCCACCTCTTCCGGGTGTACGCGCAGCAAGGCCGCCGTCTGATCCAGCACGGCCAGCCGCTTTTCCACCAACGCAGCCGCGCCCCGTCCGGTGACGGCCTCGATGCGGCGCACGCCGGCCGCGTTGCTGCCCTCGCTGATGATGCGCAGGCTGCCGATCTCGGCGGTGCTGTCCACGTGGGTGCCGCCGCACAATTCTTTGCTGTAATCGTCATCCTCCGCGTTGCCGATGGAGACGACGCGCACGCTGTCGCCATACTTTTCACTGAAAAGGGCCATCGCGCCCTCGGCTTTGGCCTGCTCCAGACCACTCCAGCGGTCGCCCACCAGAAAATTGGCCAGGATGGCTGCGTTGGCCGCGCGTTCGATGTCGGCCAGTTCCTCCTGGCTGATCGCCTTCGTGTGCGTAAAGTCGAAGCGCAGGCGATCCGGGGCCACCAGTGAACCGGCCTGGTACACGTGTTCGCCCAGATGCGCGCGCAATTCTTTGTGCAGAATGTGGGTGGCCGTGTGGTTGCGCATCACATCCCAGCGCCGCTCCGTGTCAATCACCGCGTAAGCCGGGTCGCCCACCTGTACTGTACCGCTGATCACCTCGCCGATGTGTACGATCATCCCCGCAATCGGTCGCCGGGTATCGTCCACGCGCACCGCCCAGACCGCTTCGTCCATATCCTCTGGGAAGTAGTAGATGTCGCCAGTATCGCTGACCTGGCCGCCGCTCTCCACATAGAAGGGCGTCTCCGGCAGGACAATCTCTACCCGCTGGCCCGCTTGCGCGTTGGCGACGCTGACCCCATCCACCACCAGACCGATGACTTTCGTGTCCGCGTCCGCCGCGCTCTCATAGATAAGCGACTTGACGCCGTTCTCGTCCAGGCTGCCCTTCTCCTGTAACTCCTGCAAAAGTTGGCCGTAGACCGACAGATCCGCGGGCAGGTGGGCGATGGCGCTGGCCTTCGAACGGGCGCGATCCTCGGCCAAAGCAGCCCGGAAGCCCGCCTCGTCCACCGCAAAGCCCTGCTCCTGGGCCACGTCGCGCGTGATGTCCACGGGAAAACCGTAGGTCCCCCACAGCCGGAAAGCCTCGTCGCCGGGGATGACCGTCTGGCCCGCTGCCCGCAGGCGTTGGATGATTTCGTCGAGCAAAGCCAAGCCGGTGTTGAGGGTGCGCTGGAAGCGCTCCTCCTCCGCAGTAACAGTCTGCAAGATAAAGCTGCGCTTGGCGGGCAGGTCGCGGTAGTGTTCGCCGTATTCGTCAATCACCGCCTGGCAGACCGCAGCCAGAAAGGGTTTCTCGAAGCCAATGCGCTTGCCGTAGCGGGCGGCGCGGCGCAGCACCATCCGCAGCACGTAATTGCGGCTTTCGTTGCCTGGCAGCACGCCGTCGCCGATCAGAAAAGTCATGGCCCGGCTGTGGTCGGCGATGACCCGGTAACCGGTCAGATGCTCACGGCGCTGGTTGTCGCTGTGACCGAGAAGCTGTTGGATGCGCGCCATAATCGGCGTGAAAGCGTCGGTGTCGTAGTTGTTGTCTTTGCCCTGCAGGATGGAGGCCAGCCGTTCCAGCCCCGCGCCGGTGTCCACGCTGGGCCGGGGCAGGGGGATCAGTTCGCCGCCCGCCACCTTCTGCTCGTATTGCATAAAGACGAGATTCCAGATTTCCAGATATTCGTCGTCTTTGTTGACACCGCCCGCCACCTGCTTGTCCAGATCGCCCCAATAGAAGTGGATTTCGGAGCAGGGGCCGCAGGGACCGATATCGCCCATCGCCCACCAGTTGTCCTTTTTGCCAAAACGCAGCACCCGCTCTGGGGCCGCGCCCACCTGTCGCCAGAGTTGTTCGGCCTCGTCGTCGTCGGTATAGACAGTGAACCAGAGGCGGTCGGTGGGCAAGCCCATCTCCTCCACCAGCAGATGCCAGGCGAATTGGATGGCCTCTTTTTTGAAGTAATCGCCAAAGGAGAAGTTGCCCAGCATCTCGAAAAAGGTGTGGTGGCGGGGGCTGGGGCCGACATTTTCCAGATCGTTGTGCTTGCCGCTGACGCGCAGACACTTCTGGCTGGTGACGGCCCGGTTGTACTCTCGCTTCTCCAGCCCCAGGAATACATCTTTGAACTGAACCATCCCGGCATTGGTAAAGAGCAGCGTTGGGTCGTCGGCGGGGACGAGATTGCTGCTGTCCACAACCGCGTGGCTCAGTTCGTGAAAATAGTCGAAAAAGAGTTGGCGAATCTCTTTGGTTGAAAGCTGTTTCATCAAAGGTCTCACTTCCTGGGTGAAATCGGAGAAATCTTGAGAACGCTGATTTCAGAATTTACGGATTTACTCTGCACAATCTGCGTTCATTTTCTACCACCAAGACACAAAGGCACAAAGGCGGAATTGTATCCGTATAGTGTAGCAGGAATGGGCGGATTTTCAGAAAAGTGGGGGTTGGGGATTGGGTATTGGGTATTGGGTAGTTGTGCGACGCCGACGAAATATCCAATACCCAATTCCCAACCTCTATTTCCCCACCCACGGCAGGAATATCCGGGGCAGATCGTCGGTGGGGATGGGCAGAGAGAGTCTCTCCCGGTGGGCGGCCACCCAATCGCGGAAGGCGATGCCAGCGGGGGTGAGCGCGCCGCTGGCGCTGTCGTAGAGCCGGGCGTGTCGGTTAAAACCGTCTGCCGGGTGATCCAGGCTGAACCAGAACCACTGTTGCACCAGACGGCAGCCGTCGGCCACGTAGCCGAGGGTGCAGTCGCGGGCGCTGAGAAAGTAGTCGAAGGTTGCCAACATAAAAGCGACGACCGTCTGCTCGTCGTTGAAGTTTTGATCACAGACAAACTCCGTGCCGGTCCAGCGCCAGAGCGCGCAGTGGCGATAGAGTACGCCGTACTCGGAGACAATCAGCGGCTTCTCCTGCTGGCCGCGGGCCGCCATCCAAGCGCGGAAGGCGCGAATCTGGGCGTCAAAAATCGCCAAATTGATGTGCGTCCAATCGCTATCGTACACGACGGCCCTGGCGTCGTCTGCCGCGAAACCCGGCGGGATGTCCGCGCCGTAGCTTTGGAAGACTTCGCGCAGGACAAAATTGTGGACATTCCAGACGTCCACCGGCATCTCTGCGCCGTACTGCTGGGCGTAGCTCTCCCATACGCCATCCAGCCAGGCCAGGCGCAGGGGCGTGGCCTGGATGATGCCGCCGATGGCGACCTGCGCGGTGGGGTCGGCGGCTTTGATGGCGGTGTAAATGTCGTGATAGGCGGTGGCGTAGAGTGCGGGGAGCATCTCGTCCTGGCCGCCCAAATGCCAGTCGCGGCGATCCATTTCGTTGCCAACCAGCCAGAGCGCGGCGGGCGAAGCCCGCGCCACGGCTGCGATGTCGGTCAGACTGGGCTTCACCTGATAACTGTGGG
The DNA here is from genome assembly GCA_945897075.1 of Litorilinea aerophila. GTDB lineage: Bacteria > Chloroflexota > Anaerolineae > Caldilineales > Caldilineaceae > JACQGT01. Next base: position 15,645 of record CAMDEX010000042.1, on the reverse strand, counting down.
GTTCGGCGTAGGGGCAAGCGTCCCGATTCCAGGCGTTTTCCGAATTGAGCGGACAGGTCAAAAGCTGATGGACGCGCACAGTCTGCACGAAGTGGATGCCGTCGGGTGTGACCGGTGCGCTGTTCGTGCGCCAGTTGTTATAGACGCCCGCGCCCAGCGAACGGATGGCCGGGTCAGTCAGATCGACATTGGATAGGACGCCGTAGCCGATACGCAGGGCGGGCGGCTGGGGGTTTGCGGGTACCGTTCCATACAACACCAGCAGAATAATCGGGAGAAAGCGCAAATAAGTCACGTCTGTCCAATCCTTTACAGTGCGTCTTGCCTGAATGGGCAAGTGGGGCGATAATTGCCTGTGAAAGCGCAGGGCGTTTGGGTATAGAATGCTGGATGTGACAGGCAATTGTCAAGAGGAGAAAAGAGGAAAAGTTGATGGAAAGTTCATCCACGGCTGACGAGGAACTGGCCGAACGCGAAGATTGGTATGCTCTATCGGTCGCTGGTTTGGCGGAAGCCTATGGAGACGACGAACCGGAGTACACCCTTGCCCACATAAAAGAATGGAATTCGGAGTATGCAGGTGATAATTTGAGCTTTACGCAGTCAGTCTACACCGAAGAAGAAATTGACGAACAGGTTACGGCGGAAGCAGAGGATGACACCGCCTGGGGTGATCCGGTTTTTGTTCATCGCCAGGAGAGGAGGGATTGACCGCCATTTCCGTTCGCAACCTCCGCAAGACTTTCCAGACCAAACGCAAGGCCGCCGGCTTTGGTGGCAGTCTGGCTGCCCTGTGGAAACCGGATTGGCAGGCGGTGGAGGCTGTGCGCGATATCTCCTTCGAGATGGAGCAGGGCGAACTGCTCGGCTTTATCGGCACTAACGGTGCGGGCAAATCCACGACGATCAAAATTCTCACCGGCATCCTGCATCCCACGGGCGGCGAAGCGTCGGTGCTGGGCTTTGTGCCCTGGCAGGAGCGGCAGAAGCTGGCCTATCAGATCGGCACCGTCTTCGGCCAGCGCCCCCAACTCTGGTATCACCTGCCCGCTGTGGATACCTTTTATCTCTTCGGCAAAATTTACGAAATGGAGGAGGCCGAGCTGCGGCGGCGCATCGGCTATCTCTCCGAAGCCTTTGAGATCGAACACCTGCTGGAGACGCCCGTGCGCAAACTGAGTTTGGGCCAGAGGATGCGCTGCGAAGTGGCCGCCTCCCTGTTGCACAAACCGCGTCTTCTCCTGCTGGACGAGCCTTCGATTGGGCTGGATGTGGTGGCGAAGCAGCGTATCCGCGAGACGATCCGGCGTATGAACGAGGAGGAGGGGGTGGGCGTTCTCCTCACCAGCCACGACGCCGGGGACATCGAAGCCCTGTGCAAACGGGTGATTATTATCAACCACGGCGCGATCATCTACCAGGACAAAGTATCCGCGCTCAAACGGCGCTATCTCACCTCCAAACAGGTGGATGTGCGTTACAGCAATGCGCTGGAGCCGGGCTTTGCCATTCCCGGTGTAGAGATGTTAAAGGTGGGCACATTCGGGGCCAAACTGCGCTTCGACGCGCGCGAGACGCCGGTGGAGCGGGTGATGGCAGCCCTGGCCGCCGCGGGCAGTCTGGTGGATGTGACGGTCTCGGACCCGTCGCTGGAAGAGGTGATTCGGACGATTTACGAGAGTTGACCGGAGAGATCAGGCGAGGGTGACGGCTTGGCGTATCAACTCCTGCGTCCAGGCATTCAAGCTTTGCCCTTGCGCTTCTGCCACTGTCGCCGCCTGCGCGTGTAGAAGCGGGTCTATACGCAGCAATACTTTGCCGGAGTAGGGCTTTTGCGCTGTTCGTCCCAATTTCTCGCAGGTCTCCAGGTAATCGTCAACCGCTTCAGCGAACGCTTCCCGCAGTTCCGTGACCGAATCGCCGTGAAAACCGACGATATCGCGGATGCCCGCGATGTGACCGACGAAGCATTTGTCAGCTTCGCTGTATTCGATGCGGGCCGTGTAGCCTTTGTGTAGCATTGTATTGTTTGCTTTCATAGCAGTATGATAGCAAATTGTGATAGCATGTCAAGTATGACTAAACGGGCCAACCGTTCGCTTCCCGCCGCAAAATACTGGGCTATTCTGCGCACCCAAGTGCAGAATAGCTTTGCCTATCCCCTGGATCTGCTGGCGCGCAGCGTGACGATTCTGCTCTTTCTGTGGGTCTTCATCAATTTGTGGCGGGTGACTTACGGGGCGATGGGCAGCGAACGGATTGCCGGGCTGAGTCTGGCGGATACGATGTGGTATCTGCTGATGGCCGAGGCAGTGATGTTGAGCAAGCGCGACCTCTCCAAAGACATTTCGGATCAGGTGAAGGATGGCAGCGTGGCCTATCTGCTTAACAAACCCTTCAACTTCATCCTCTACCACTTTGCGGCGGGGCTGGGGGACAGCCTGCTCGTCTTTGTGACGAATTTGCTGCTGGGTGGCGCGCTGGTCTGGTGGCTGGTGGGTCCGCCGCCAGGACTTCTGGGCTGGGCCGCGGCTGGGCTGGCCGCACTCCTGGCGTTGCTTTTGGACTTCTGCTTCTCCGCCCTCATCGGTCTGGCCGCCTTCATCGCCGAGGAGGTGAGCGCCTTTCGCTGGATCTATCAGAAATTCCTGCTCGTGCTGGGTGGGCTGCTCATCCCCCTGGACTTCTTCCCGGAGTGGCTGCAAAACCTCTCCCACGCCCTGCCCTTCGCCTGGATTGTCTACGGCCCCGCCCGCCTCTTTGTGGATCCCAGCGCGGCGCGGCTGGCGGATGTATTGCTCCATCAGGTCGGCTGGCTGCTGGGGATGGGGTTCGCTGTCGCTCTGTTCTATCGCTGGGTGGTGGGGCAGTTGACGATCAATGGCGGGTAAAAAGGTGAAGGGAGGAAGGGATGAAGAGATCGTACTCCCCTTCCTCCCTTTCTCCCTTCAGAAAGTATCCTATGCGTGCCTCTCTCTCCTTCCTCCTCACCCTCTGGAAAATCAATCTCCTCTCGGCGATGGAATACCGGGCTGCCTTTCTGCTGCAAGTCTGCGGGATGATGCTGAACAACGCCTTCTATTTCGTCTTCTGGGTCATCTTCTTTGACCGCTTTGAGAAGGTCAACGGCTGGGGGCTGGAGGATATGTTTCTGCTCTTTGGGGTGGTGGCCGTGGCTTTTGGCGCGGGGACCTATCTTTTCGGCAACTCGCTCTATCTGTCCGGAATCATCGCTAACGGAGAACTGGACTACTATCTCTCGTTGCCCAAACCGGTGCTGCTCCACGTTCTGGCCAGCCGCAGCGTCGCCTCCAGCGCGGGTGATTTTCTCTACGGTATCTTCAGCTTTGTAGTGACAATCCTCGTCACCGGCGAATTTAGCGGGGGGATGCTGGCCCGCTATCTGTTGGCCTGTCTGGCCGCGATGGCTGTGGTCGTCGGCTTTCTGGTGCTGGTGCAGAGTCTGGCCTTTTGGATCGGCAACTCCTCGCTCCTCACAGCCAACGCAGTCAACGCCATCATCACCTTCTCCCTCTACCCTATCACCCTCTTTGACGGCACGGCCAAACTGCTGCTCTTTACCGTCATCCCCGCCGCTTTTGTGGGTGCGCTGCCCGCCCAGTTCGTAAAGTCCTTCGATTGGGCCAGCCTCGGCCAGCTCCTCCTGGGCGCAATTGTCTTTCTGGGCTTGGCAATCGTCGTCTTTCAGCGCGGCTTGCGCCGCTACGAGAGCGGCAACGCGATTCAGGTGCGGATGTAAAATTCACCAATCCACCAAAACGACTGTTTGATTCTGACGGGAAACAGACGTATAATAGGCGCATGGGATGTTCGATGCGGCGATGAAGGAGGCACTTATGGCAACTGCTTATGCGATAGAGCAGAGAGTCAGTCGGTTGGACGAAGCGATGGCTGAAATGGCCCGCGAGGTTGCGCTCACTTCCCAGGCGGCGAGAGAAGCATCCCAAGCAGCCAGACAGGCGGCGCGCACGGCGGAGCAGACGTCCCGCGAGATGGCAGAGTTCAAGCGAGAAATGGCGGACTTCAAAATCGAGATGCGCAAAGCGTGGGGTGAACTGTCCAACAGACTGGGCACGATGGCCGAGGATCTGGTAGCTCCTAGCGTTCCTCGTATCCTGCGCACAGTTCTGGGCTGCCCCGGCGATGCAATCGAACAGACAGCAGTGCGTATGCGCCGCCGATCCAGCGTGGACCCGGCAATAAGCCGGGAATTCGATGTGATCGCCTCCTGTGGCGATTACTTCCTCATCAACGAAACGAAAAGTCGTCTTTCCCCGCAGGATGTGACCGACTTTGGCGAAGCCCTCGCCTCTGTGCGCCAATTCTTCCCGGAAGTTGCAGACAAGCGTATTGTCGGCGCTATCGCCTCGCTTTATGTAGACGAGAGCCTCGTGCGCTTTGGCGAGCGCAACGGGCTGATTGTGCTTGGCTTCGGTCAGGACGTGATGGATGTTCTGAACTCCCCCGGTTTCTCCCCTCGCTTTTTCTAATTGCCCTTCGTTTTCAGAATTTCGACTTTTGACAAAAGTTGAAATTCTGAACGCAAGCCGACGTATAATTATGTGCGTGCGGTTGTACTTTGCAGCAGTGAAGGAGACACCCTATGGCAACTGCTTATGCGATAGAGCAGAGAGTCAGTCGGTTGGACGAAGCGATGGCTGAAATGGCCCGCGAGGTCGCGCTCGCATCCCGCGCCGCCAGAGAAGCATCCCTGGCGGCGCAACAGGCGGCGCGCACGGCGGAGCAGACATCCCGCGACATGGCGACGTTCAAAGTGGAGATGCGCAAGGCCTGGGGTGAACTGTCCAACAGACTGGGCACAATGGCCGAGGATCTGGTAGCGCCCAGCGTTCCCCGCATCCTGCGCACAGTTCTGGGCTGCCCCGGCGATGCAATCGAACAGACAGCAGTGCGTATGCGCCGCCGCTCCAGCGTGGACCCGGCAATAAGCCGGGAATTCGATGTGATCGCCTCCTGTGGCGATTACTTCCTCATCAACGAAACGAAAAGTCGTCTCTCCCCGCAGGATGTGACCGACTTTGGCGAAGCCCTCGCCTCTGTGCGCCAATTCTTCCCGGAAGTCGCAGACAAGCGCATTGTCGGCGCTATCGCCTCGCTTTATGTGGACGAAAGCCTCGTGCGCTTTGCGGAGCGCAACGGGCTGATTGTGCTTGGCTTTGGTCAAGACGTGATGGATGTTCTGAACTCCCCCGGTTTCTCCCCTCGCTTTTTCTAATTGCCCTTGCCCTGAAAGATACGAACAGCCAGTCGGACTACCAGTCCGACCTACAGTAGAACAGCCGGTCGGACTACCAGTTCGACCTATACTAGAACGATTCTAAACAAAATTTGACAAGCAACCCTCATTCGTTTATTATTTATCCATATCTTAGAACCATTCTAAATTGTCTTGAAAACGTACTCACCCAATACCCAATCCCTTATTTATGCTCACCACCCGCGACTACCTCAACGCTCTGCAAAGCGGCGGCTATCGTATCACAGACCAGCGCCGGGCTGTGTGTGACTTTTTGGCGCGCACGCCCACCCATCCCACGCCTTCCCAGGTCTACGCGCAGGTAAGTGAAAGCCACCCGGAGATCAGCCGGGCCACCGTCTACAACACCCTCAATGCGCTGCGCGATTTGGGGGCGATTGTGGAGATCAGCGTGGGGGGCGACCACACCCACTACGACACCAATCCAGAACCCCACGTCAATCTGGTCTGTTTACGCTGTGGGCAGGTTGTGGATTACGCGGGAGATGTGCCGCTGGCCGCGCTCTACGAGATTGTCCACGCGCAGACCGGCTTCCAGGCCGTCTCGGCCCAGGTGCAGATGGTGGGTTTTTGCGCCGAATGCCAGGCACGCAAACGGGACGAAATTCGCCGCCAGTTACAGGCGTCTACCACTTTTCTCCGGGAGGAGACAAAACGATGACAACCCAACCGATGGATCGGACACTGAACCAGCCCGGCAGCGGGGCGCGTTCTGCGCCGCGGGGCGCGGGCAACGAAAGCCTGGCCCGTTCCCTGCTCACAATCACTTTCTGGCAGGAGAACCCGCAACTGGCCCTGGCCGCCACCACCCTCATCGCCCTGCTCGTCGGCTGGCTCGGCGGCACTGTGACCGGCAGCCTGCCCGCTTGGGCGGTGACCGCTGCCGCTCTGGTTGCCTTTGGCGCGGGCGGCATCACCGGCGCACGCAAGACGCTGGCCGATGCGCTGAAGTGGGAATTGAACATTGATTTTCTGATGATCACCGCGGCGCTGGGCGCGGCCTTCATCGGCGAATGGGAGGAGGGCGCGCTGCTGCTCTTTCTTTTCAGCCTTAGCGGCGCGCTGGAAGGTTTTGCGATGGAGCGCACGCGCAAGGCCATCGAAGGGCTGATCGAACTGCGCCCGGAGACAGCCTGGCTGCGCCGGGGCGAGGATCTGATCGAGACAGCAGTGGACGATCTGCAACCCGGCGATGTGGTGGTTGTGAAGCCGGGCGAACGGCTGCCTGTGGACGGTGTGGTGGTGCGGGGGAGCAGCACCTGTGACCAAAGCCCGATCACTGGCGAAAGTGTGCCAGTCAACAAAGAGCCGGGCAGCGATGTCTTTGCTGCCACCATCAACGGCAGCGGCGCGCTGGATGTGCGGGTGACGAAGCTCGCCTCGGAAAGCACGCTGAGCAAAATTATCCAACTGGTGCAGGAAGCCCAGGAAGACGCCGCGCCCACCCAACGCTTCATTGACCGTTTCAGCCAACCCTACACGCTGACGGTCATCGGCGCGACGCTGCTGGCGCTGCTGATTCCCTGGCTCTTTGGCAACGAACCATTTGATGTGACGCTCTACCGGGCCATGACGCTGCTGGTGGTGGCCAGCCCCTGCGCGCTGATCATCAGTACCCCGGCCAGCATTCTGAGCGCGATTGCTGCCGCGGCCCGGGGCGGCGTGCTCTTCAAAGGCGGGGCCTATCTGGAAAAGGCGGCAGAGATTGATGTGCTGGCCTTTGACAAGACGGGCACGCTGACCTACGGGCGGCCAGCCTTGACCGATGTGCGCCCGCTCAACGACTACAGCCCGGAGGATGTAATACGCATCGCAGCCGGGGCCGAGAGTCTGAGCGAGCATCCCATTGCCCTGGCGATTCTCAACCGGGCGCGGGCAATGGGGCTGGAGATCGAAGAACCCCAGGAGTTTCGCTCCATCGCCGGCCACGGCATCCAAGCCATCTACCGGCGGGGCGACCAGCAGGAGATCATTTATATCGGCAACGACAGGCTTTTTATGAGCGAAGCGATGGACCTCTCCCCGGCCATTCGGATGATTGGCCGCTCGCTGCAAAAGCAGGGCAAGACCGCGATGCTGGTGGTGCGGCGCAGCACAGTGGGCGATACGCTGGGTGATGACCGCGACTGGGAGGTGGTGGGTTATCTGGCCGTGGCGGACACCCTGCGCGAAAACGCAGCAGCCAGCATCGCGGCGCTGCGCAAAGTAGGTGTCAGAAAAATGGCGATGCTGACCGGGGACAACCGCAGTGTGGCCGAGGCCATCGCCAAGCAGGTCGGGTTGGCGGATGAGGATGTCTACGCCGATCTGCTGCCGGAGCAGAAGGTGGAGATTGTGCGCCGTCTGGCCCAGGAATACCGGGTGGCGATGGTGGGGGACGGGGTGAACGATGCGCCTGCGCTCGCCACGGCCAGCGTCGGTATTGCGATGGGCGCGGCGGGCACGGATGTGGCGCTGGAAACCGCGGATATTGTGCTGATGTCCGACGACCTGAGCAAAATCCCTTTCGTCATCGGGCTGAGCCGTAAGGCCGAACGGATTGTGCGCCAGAACCTCGTCATTTCTCTGGGCGTGATGCTGACGCTCATTCTGCTGACAATTGTGGCACCGCTGATCGTGCCGGGTTTCCGCCTGCCCCTGCCCCTGGGCGTCGTCGGTCACGAAGGCAGCACGCTGATTGTGGTGATGAATGGGCTGCGGATGTTGGCGGTGAAAGAATAGGGGATTGGGGATTGGGGATCGGAGACTGGGGATCGGAGACTGGGGATTGGGGATCGGGAAGCCCGCCTACCCCCAGTCCCCAGTCCCCAGTCCCCAGTCCCTAGTCCCTACTCCCCAATAACAAATTTCTCCATCGCCACCGCCGCGCCGTCCTCGAAAATGGAGGGCGCAATCCACTGCGCGGCGGCTTTCACTTTGTCTGTGGCCTGCCCCATCGCCACCCCCATCCCCGCCAGTTTCAACATCGGAATATCGTTGTCGTTGTCGCCCACGGCCAGTACCCGCTGGGGGGAAATTTTCAACCGTTCCAACAGATGGAGCAGACCGGAGCCTTTGTCCACCCCCGCGGCCGTGCCTTCGATGAGCAGGGCGTGGGTGCGCGTCATGTGCATTGTGGGGCCGAACTGCTCCTGGAGAATCGGTGTCAAGTCCGGCTCGGCGCTGGCGTCGTTGACGGAGATGAATTTGAGCGGCGGGTGGTCGCTGGCGGCCAACAGGTCGGAAAGCGACGGCTGGATGCGGCGGGGCATCCCAAACCAGTGGTCATAGATGGCCGGTTGCCAGACTTCCCGGTTCTGGTAGAGCGTCGTTGTGCCGTCCCGGTTGCTGAAGTAGAAGATCGTCACCCGACCCGTTTTGTCCGCCCACTCTGCCACGGCCCGGGCCACGTCCAGGGGCATATCGGCCTCGAACAGCACTTCCCCGCTGATCGGATCGCCCACCACCGCGCCCTGGGTGGTGACGACGGGCGTTGTGATCCCCAGCAGCGGCGTCTGGGTGCGCACAAAATCCAGCGTGCGCCCGGTGGCAATCGTCACTGGCACGCCCGATGCCTGTACCGCGGCAATCGCCTGGCGCACGCGCGGGCTGTAGCCACCCGCGAACTCCTTTTCCAGAATCGTGCCATCCAAGTCCAGGACGACGAGATCGTAGCGGGGTAGTTTCAAAGGAATGACTTTCGGTTTGGGGTCTGTTTCTTGAAGACGTGAAACGTGAAGACATGAAGACGTGAAACGTGAAGACGTGAAAACGTGAAACGTGAAGACGTGAAGACGTGAAACGTGAAGACGTGAAGACGTGAAACGTGAAGACGTGAAACGTGAAGACGTGAAACGTGAGATCGTCAGGTGATCTCACGTTTCACGTCTTCACGTCTTCAGAATTCTATCGTCACCATGCGCACGTGGCCGCTGTAATCCTGGCGCAGCCCCACAAAGCGGGGACGGGGGCGCATTGCCTCGGCCAGCCGTTTCACAGCTTCGCCCTGTGCGTGGCCGATCTCCAACAGGACAAGACCGTTCGGGCTCAAATGGTGGCGCACCTGATTTAATAGCCGTTTGATCACATCCAATCCTTTGCTGCCGGCGGTCAAGGCCAGTTGTGGCTCGTACTCCCGAATCTCCGGCTGCAAATCTGTGTATTCCCCGTCGGTGACGTAGGGCAGGTTGGCGACGATCACATCGGCTGCTTCGGGGAGAGCCGCCAGCAGATCGCTGGTCAAAAAAGCAAGCCGGGCATTGGGGGCCAGGCGACGGCCATTTTCCTGCGCCACAGCCAGTGCATCTGCGCTGATGTCCAGCCCATAGATGCGGGTGTTGGGGGTGAGGGCGGCAGTCGTTACGGCAATCGCGCCGCTGCCGGTGCCTACATCGGCCACCACAAATGTGCGTGCGCCATCGGCCTGTACGTGGGCCAGCAGAAAATCAACCAGCATTTCGGTTTCGGGGCGGGGGATCAGCACCCGCTCGTCCACCGCAAAATCCAGGCCATAAAACTCTTTGCGCCCCAGCAGATAGGCCACTGGCTCGCGTTGGATACGCCGGGCCACCAGATCGGTGAAGGTCTCGGCCTGATCTGCTGTCAGTGGGTGGTCGTGATGGGCAAAGAGCCAGGTGCGGTCTGCGCCCAACACATGCGCCAAGAGTACCTGGGCATCCAGCCGGGGATTTTCGCAGCCAGCCCCGTGCAAGCGTTGGCTGGCCGAGACGAGCGCCCGTCCCACCGGCGTCTCTGGTGTCAGACTCCATGCGATCTGTTGGTAAAGGATGGGGGGGCTGCTATGACCGGCCAGCGCCAGACCGTTCTCATTGTTCTTCGGTTGCGGGCGCAGACGGGTTTGCGTCATCGGTGGGCTGGTGAAAGTGTCTGGAACTGTTTTGGCCCCGGCTGTTGGCGATGCAACGCCGTTGGGTTGGGCCGGGAGATGGTTTTCGTTTTCCCGTCGTTGGGAGCGTGGAAACGCAAGCGAACGAACTGCCGGTCGCACGTTGACCTGCAAAATAGTCAAGAGAGGACTCCTTCGATTGTCTAAAACGGGCTACCCTCCGTCAAAAAAGCAGCGAGACATCCTTGTCAGCACTGCCACTCGCATCTGTCGGATCAACTTTGACCCGATGCACGGGTAGCAAACGTTGGAAGAAATGGATCTGTTCCTTCTGGCAAATCAGTGGGACAGTAATCAGTGAACATTAATCAGTAGGACAGCGACTATCCCCACTGATTACTGCTCCCCGATCTGTTGCAACCGCTCGGCCTGGTCTTGGGTAGCAAGCTCCTGGATAAATTCGTCCAGATCGCCCTGCAGAACGCTGTCCAGCCGATAGACGGTGAGATTGATGCGGTGGTCTGTCACCCGGCTCTGGGGGAAGTTGTAGGTGCGGATCTTCTCGCTGCGGTCACCGGAGCCGATCTGGCTTTTGCGCGCCGATCCCTGCTCGTCCTGCTGGCGCTGCAATTCGGCATCGTAGAGTTTCGTCTTGAGGATACGCATCGCTTTGATGCGGTTCTGCAACTGGCTCTTTTCGTCCTGGCAACTGATGACAATCCCAGAGGGCAGGTGGGTCAGGCGCACGGCAGAGTCGGTGGTGTTGACGCTCTGTCCCCCCGGCCCGCTGCTGCGGAAAACGTCAATTTTGATGTCGTTCAGGTTGACCTCGATCTCCACATCCTCGGCTTCGGGCAGGACGGCAACGGTGGCGGTGCTGGTGTGGATGCGCCCCTGGCTCTCGGTGGCGGGCACCCGCTGCACGCGGTGAACGCCCGACTCGTATTTCAGCCGGCTGTACGCGCCCTTGCCCCGCACCTCCAGGATCACCTCTTTCAGCCCGCCCACACCGGTTTCGCTGGTGCTCATCAGTTCGGTTTTGAATTTGTGGGCCTCGGCCCAGCGCATGTACATACGCAACAACTCGGCGGCAAAGAGACCCGCTTCGTCGCCCCCCGCGCCGGCGCGGATTTCGACGATCACATTTTTGTCATCGTTGCGGTCTTTGGGCAGGAGCAGGCGGGTGAGTTCCCCTTCCAGCCGCTTCTCTTCGGCGGACAATTCGGCCAGCTCCAATTCGGCCAACTCGATCATCTCCGGGTCATCGCTCTCGTGGAGTAGCTGCTTGCTGTCGGCCAACTGGCGGCGCACATCCTCGGACTGGCGATAGACAGTGACAATCTCTTCCAGGCTGCTGCGCTCCTGGGCCAATTCAGCCATGCGCGCGTAGTCGGTCTGCAACACCGGGTCGGCCATCTGGCGGTTGAGTTCGTCGAAATGGGACTCGATTTTCTTTAGCTGTTCGTGCAGACTCATAATTTATCCTGAAAGAAATAGATCGCTACAAAAAATCTTTATCACTAAGTCACAAAGGCACGAAGAAGAGTGGGGGTAGACAGTTCCTCTTTGTGTCTTCGTGTCTTGGTGGTTGGTCAGTCAATGAAAACGGGCAAATTCCCCAGGGCGATCACATCCGGCCAGACGCTCTCGTCGCCTTCGGTAAAGACGGCCAGTTCACCGACAATCTGCGCACCGGCTACCGCGAGAAGTTGGCGCATCCCGCGCAGGGTAGCCCCCGTGCTGATCACATCATCCGCAATCAGCGCCCGCTTGCCCGCCAGCAGCGCCCGGTCCTTGCCATCAATATAGAGCGTTTGGGGTTTGCCGGTGGTGATGCTGATTACTTCTGTCTCCAGGCAATCCACCATATAGGGTTTGCGCACTTTGCGCACCACCACATAGGGCAGACCGGTCTGCACGGAGAGCGCGTGGCCCAGGGGCACTGCTTTGACTTCGGGCACCAGAATCACATCGGCGTCGCGGGGTGCGCGGGCAGCCAGCAGTCTGGCTGCTATTTCCACGACTTCGGAATCACCCAGCATATTGAAGATGGCAATTTTTACGCCAGGAGCAACCTGAAAAAGGGGCAAGTCTCGGCTAACAGTGCCAATCTGCACTGTGTGATGACGTCCGTCGTAGCTCATCGGGCAAGGACTCCTGGCAGGGATGAAGTGTTGTTTTGGCGATGAATGGGCAGACCAGACGCCCGTAGCAGGCCGATCTCCCGACAGGCAATTTTACCACAGGGCGGGGCAGAGCCAAAGAAAGGGTATTGGCTGGCACTCCTAAGGGGCTGCTACGGTGTAGTGCTTACGGGGAGAGATCCAATGCAAACAAGTCGCCGGGAGCATCTGCTCCCGGCGACTTGTTTGTTCTGGCAGGCATTGAAGATGAGGCAATCTATCGGAGATGCGCCAGTTCTTCTTGCGTAACCCTACTGCCGGGTGGTCCTAGCGAACAGTCACGGGCAGGTAGATTTTGATCACAGGGGCGGCGACCGGGGCAGTGGGAGCAGTGGGCAGCCCCTGCTGGGTGCCTGGGCCTTGATCGCTTCTGGGAATGACAGGTGTAGAAGGCTGCGACTTGTTTGGATCTACACCACCGACCTGGCTGCCCGTGCGAGCGGCCGCGCCTGCGGTGATGGTCACTTCTAGCTGGTAGTCAGACTTGGCGTAGCCATAGACCTCGACCTGATAGAGACCGGCAACCGTAGCCACGAAGCTCACCTCTTCCAGGCCGCCGCTCAGGTTACTGACATAAGGCGGGGCATTCTGATTCGGTGACCAGACAAAGAGGTCCGGGTCCCCAGTGGAGGGGGTCACCCGTGCCGTCAAGCGCTGACCGACTGTCAGGGTGAAGAAGTAGCTGCGGGTCTGGTTGGTGCCGACCCGCTCCGAGGGCGGAATGTAGTTGATGTAGCCCTTGAACGGGAAGAGGGCGATATTGCCCGCATTGTCGGCGGCCCAAGCCTGCATATACTTCAACCCGGAGGCAGGAGCCAGTTCCCAGGATTTGTTGATCCGATTGCTCTCGTAGGGCAGCCAACCAGAACTCTTGATGGGTAGCCATTGGGCCGTATTCTGGTTGTACTCAAACTCTTTGTAGAGGACTGACTTCAGCCCACTGCTTGGGTTTGCATCAGAAGCCGAGGCGTTGAGAGAAACCGTCTGCTGGGTGGTGTTGGTGGCACCGCTGTTGATGGAGAAACTCTCCACACGGGGTGGCACGCCATCTGGGGCCGGTGGCAGCACAGTCAGGGTGCGGCTCACCACATTGTTGGTCTCGATGGATTCGTTGACAAAGCCGTCTGGGTCGATCACTGCCCAGATAGTGTAGGAACCTGGGGCGGGCGGCGTCCAATTCACTGCTGAAGTAGTTGCGGACGATCGGATGGAGAGGAAATCAACGATTCCATCCCCCAGCAGGCTGCCGCCATTATTCGGTTCGCCCAAGTAGAAGCGGGCGGTCACGTCGCTCAGGGTCGTCTTGCCGCCCTGGCGATGGATGATCAGGCCAACTTTGGTCGCACCTTGCGCACGGGGCGCTACCGGGTCGGTCCATATCTCGTAGCCGTTGGCATAGAGATCGTCGTTGTTCAGGGTCGGGTAGACCTCATAAGCACCGATCTTTGTGACGCTACTGTTGTTCGGGTTGCGCACGGTAATGTTGTAAGTGCCGGCGGGCAGATCGGCTGGGATAGTGGCCTGGATAAACGAACCGTTGACAAAGAGACTATCCAGCACTGTGTCGCCCAGCTTCACCTCGGCACCGTTGGCAAAATTGAAGCCGTAGATACCGATATCGTTGGGGAAGTCGGCGATACCTGTGCTGGGCTGCACGAGCGTAATGGCTGGCTCTGTAGTGCGCACAGTGTAGGCCCCGGCTAGAATCACCGTCTTGCCATCTGGGTTGGTTACGATCAGATCGTAGGTGCCCGGAGCCAAACCGGCAGGCACTGTGGCCCGCAGTTGGGTGCTACTATCCCGCACTACGTTTTGCAGGCTTGTGTTTCCCAGGAAGACTTGGGGCGTACCGCTGAAAGCGGCACCCGTGATTACGATATTGACGGGCTGATTGTTGAAGCCCTCGTTGGGCGAGATGCTGAATATCTGTAGGACCGTGGGTACCGTCACCGGCGTGTTTGTCGGCGTGGCTGTGCTTGTCGCTGTCGCCGTAGGCGTATGCGTCGGCGCATTCGGCGTCACTGGTGTGTTTGTCGGTGTTGATGTGCTTGTCGCGGTTGCCGTCGGTGTGTTTGTGGGTGTGGATGTACTTGTCACCGTTGCCGTCGGTGTGTTTGTCGGCGTGGCCGTCGGTGTGTTCGTCGCTGTGTTTGTCGGCGTGGGTGTTGCCGTGGGCGAACCCGCCCCAGCCTCGACGGCACCGATGTCGCAGTGCGCGCCCTGCGGACGGGTCACACCATTGAAGTCGAACCCGTTGACCGGGGCCGCGGCGCAAACAGCGTCATCCCCCGCATCAATCGCCGGGCTGCCTGGGAGGAGTGCCATACTATAAGAGGTGGGAACTACCAAAGTCCCCAGTATGGGATCAAAGCCGATGATGTTGCCATCTACCCCATCGGTGAAGCCACAGGCGAAGCTGGCGTCTTCAATCAGATTGTTGCTTCCCGTGACGCCAGTGAAACCGGCACAGTCGCCGCCATTAATACTATTGGCAACGATACTGTTGATCAACTCTAGCGTACCACTTTCATGGTCGATGCCGCCGCCAAGTCCGTTGGTGGGGTTGCCGGGCGTGTAGGCGTTGTTATCCGAGATAGTGCTGTTCACTACACTCAGTGTACCGTAGTTTTCGATACCGCCACCAAGACCGCCCGGACCGTAGGCGGTGTTGCTGTAAATCGTGGTGTTGGCTATGCTCATCGTACCCCAGTTATTGACGCCCCCACCAAGACCGGCATTGTTGTTAGCGATCAAGCTTTTGGTCACACTTATACTGCCTGTGTTTTCAATAGCACCGCCGCTGCCGCTGTTAGTGGCTTCATTGAGAAGAAACGTGGTGTAGTCCACATTTACTGTGCCTGCCTGGTTGTGAAGAGCTCCACCCCCGCCATTGGCTGCCACATTGTTTTGAAAAAGGGTGGAGTAGACAGTGACTGTACCGCCGTTGTTGTAAACAGCACCCCCCCCCTGGGCTTCGTTGAACCAGATGGCACCGTAGAGGGTGACTGTACCGCCGTTGTTGTAGACAGCGCCACCCTTACCAACGGCTTTATTGAAGGACATTTCAATGCCGACGGCATTCAATGTGCCGCCATCGTTACAGATACCACCACCCGCATCCGACTCTGCACCGCAGGCTGCGCCCATTCCGTGGCTGATGATTACAGCGTGCAGATTAAGGCTTGAGTTTAGAGCCTGCTTTGGAGAGAAAAAGCAGTTCGAGGGCAGGCTGAAACAAGCAAAGACGGAAAGTTTTGCAAGAGAGCAAGCTAAAAGTCAGAAAAAGAGCCAAAACTAACCAGATTTGGCAGTTTTTTTGGTCTTTTTGGTCTTCTTGA
>CAMDEX010000041.1 GCA_945897075.1 Litorilinea aerophila | reverse complement strand
GGTACGTCACATACCACCTGCCACCTTCCACCTGCAACTCTTACTTACCCGCCCACTCGTTCAACTGCCGTTGGGCTTCGTCAATCACCGTCTGGAGGCCGGCCTGTTCCAGCCGTTCCAGATAGGCGGGCAGCGCCGTGGCGGGATCCACCAGGCCAGCGGTCAGGGGGGGCATCAACTCGCCAGCAACGGCGGACAGATTGGCCAGTTCGGTCTTCACCGGCTCGGCGTTGAAGTTGAAGCCCATGGCGGTCGAAGGCGGCGACTCGGTGTTGAGCTTGTAGGTGGCTTCCCACGCATTGATCTCGGCCTGTTTGGCGTCGATGTAGTAGGCCAGGAATTGGTTGCCAAACTCCCAGTCGGTGTTGGGGTTGTAGTCGGCGTTGTTGGGGCCGGGCTTGATCACTTTGCTCGCCTCGTCCGCCCATTCCCAATGTTTGCCTTCAATGCCCTTGGACAGGGTGTTGTAGACCTCCACATTGGTGTTCAGCGCTTCCAGAACACGCATGGCAGCTTCTGGATTCTTGGAAGTGCTGCAAATGGCGTTGGTGGTGGCTGTTGTGCCGGCGGTGGTGAGGAAGACCGGTCCAATGGATTGGGCATAGACCGGCTGCCCAAAACGCTGCTCGCTTTCGATTTCGCCGCCGGGCTTGACAACGCCGACCAGACCGCTGACGGCAAATCGGCCCGCTTTCCACATGGCCTGGGCATCGTCACTGGCGATTTGCTCTTTGGGAGCATAGCCAGCCAGATACCAGCGGCGCGCCCGCTCGATGGATTCCTGAAATTCCGGCGAGGCGGCGGCGTTGAAGACAGTCATCTCTTTGTCGTCGAAGCGAATCACCGCCGGCACTCCCTGGCCGACGATTGGATCAAAGCCAACACCCTCGTCAGTCCACGTACTGGCTCCGCCCAGCGGGAGCACATCCGGCTCCTTCTCCAGGATGGTCTGGAGGAAGGGTTCCAGTTCATCATAGGATTTGAGAGCGTAGACATCCAGGCCATATTTGTCGGCCAGGTCTCTGCGCACATAGAGGCCAAAGGGCTTGACAAAGATCTGCTGGTTGATCACGCCATAGATTTTGCCATCCACACGGGCTGCATCCCAGGTGGTCTCGGGCATGCTGGCCCACAGACCGGGCGCATAGTCGAGCAGCAACTCATCCAGCGGCAGGAGGTTGCCATTGGCGATGTTGAGCAGGTAGTTGTTGATCCAGGGTGCGGTGAATACAATGTCGCACTCTTCGCCAGCGGCAAAGCCCAGTTTCATCTTCTCGTCAAAAGCGCCCCAGTCGATGGGATTGAGATCGATCTTGGCGTTGGCGATAGGAACGAGAAGTTCGTTCAGGGCATCCTCTACCAGTTGCACGTCCTTGAAGACTGTGTTCGGGTAGGTGTAGGTGACAGTCACCGCGGGTGCATCCGCGGCGACGGATGCGCTCCCCTCGGCTGGCGCTTGCACTGGGGGCGGAGCCACACAGGCAGTCAGCACCAGGCTGAGCAGAGCAATGATGGATAGAAGTTTGTACAGCCTGTTCATGGTTTGGTTTCTCCTTGTGAAAGAAATGAAAAGCATCCGTACACAAAAATGAGGATAGTGGGTAGAGTGAAAGGAAGGTAGTGCGCACTACCTTCCACCCACGCTGTCCGCCTACTCGCCTTTGATACCACCGATGGTAAGACCACGGACGAAGTACTGTTGCAGACTGACAAAGGCAATCGCCACAGGCGTAAGCGCAATCACAGCCATTGCCATACGCACGGTTTGCAGGGGAACCTGTACCGAGCCAAGCATGGCGGATGAATTGGCGTTTGTGGTCAAAAACTCCGCATTGCGCAGAATCGCAAAAAGCAGATATTGCAGCGGATAGAGTGCAGTCTCGTTGATGTAGAGCAGGGCCAGCCACCAATCATTCCAGTATCCCAGAATTGTAAAAAGAGAGATGGTTGCCAGGGCTGGCGTGGAGAGGGGCATGACGATACGCCAATAGATTTGCCACTCATTGGCACCGTCCAACTTGGCCGAGTCGATGAACTCTTTGGAGAGCGTGCTGAAATAGGTGCGCAGCAGAAAGATGTGCCAGGGCGCCATGAGCATAGGGACAATCAAAACGGCCAATGTGTCGCGCAGCTTGAGATATTGGGTAATCAGAATATAGGAGGGCACCAGACCGCCGTTGAAAAGCATTGTAAAAAAGATGATGAAGCTGAGGGTGCGCCGCCAACTGAAATCGGTGCGGGCCAGGGAATAGGCCATCAGGGAGTTGATGAGCAACGACGCCAGTGTGCCAATTGTGGTGACGAGCAGAGTGACACCAAAAGCATCGATGATCTGCGTCGGGTTTTGCAGAATAAAGGTGTATGCGCTGGAACTGAACTGAGCCGGCCACAGCCCAAAGCCCTCTTTGGTCAGGACCGCTTCATCGGTGAAAGATGCAGAAACTACCACCCAGAGCGGCACCAAAAACAAAAAGGTAATCAGAGCCAGCCCGATATTCAGCGCAATTTGCCCCCGATTGCGGGCAAACCAGCCAGGTGGCCTATAGGATTGGGGAGAGACGCGGTAGGTGGTCACGTTTCGTCTGTCAACCTCGGCAAAACTAGAAGAGTGATCGATCCGGATCGATTCGTTTGACAACCCAGTTGGAAAAGATGACCAGCGCAAAACCGATCACCGACTGATACAGCCCGGTGGCGGCGGCCATGCCGATATCAGCGTTGACACGCAGAGCGCGAAAAACGTAGGTATCAATCACGTCTGTTGTGGGGTAGAGCAGCTTGCTGTCCCTGGTGACATAATAGAACATACCAAAATCGGCATAGAAGATCTTGCCGATTGCCAGCAGCATAACGATGATCACGACGGGGATGAGGAAGGGCAGGGTGATATAGCGAATCTGCTGGAGCTTGTTGGCACCGTCCAGCATGGCAGCCTCGTAAAACTCCTGGTTGATGCCCAACATCGCCGCCAGATAGATCACGCTGCCATAGCCTACCCCTTTCCAGAGATTGGTAATCGTCAGAATCGCCGGCCATTGCTCGGGCGAGTTGTACCAGGAGATGGGTTCGATGCCCAGGCCGCGCACCACACCATTGACCAATCCGTTTTCGTAGTTGAGCAGGGCAAAGGAGAAGTAACCGACGATGACCCAGGAGATAATAAACGGGAAGAAGATGACGGTCTGGTAGATACGGGCAGCCAGCTTCACACGTACTTCGTTGAGCAACAGCGCCAGACCAATCGCGCCGATCAAGCCAGTCAGGATGAAGAGGGTGTTGAGAAAAATCGTGTTGGTGGTGATGCGCTGCAGGTCGGGTGTGCGCACCAGAAACTCAAAATTCTTGAAGCCGATCCACGCACTGCCCCAGATGCCCTGCGCCGCACGATAGTTCTTGAAGGCGATCACCACACCAAACATGGGCAGATAGCTGAAGACCAGCAGCAACAAAAAGCCCGGTGCCGCCATCAACAGAAAAGGGAAATTTTTTCGCAACTGGCGCATGTCGCCACTCTCCTTGTGCGGTGCAGACATGAGAAACCGACGGAGTCTGCCCAAGTCATCCGTGCTACGTACTTACGCTTACATCCAGCGCGTCGCGCAGCCCGTCGGCCAGCCCTTGAAAGGCCAGGATAGTGAGCGAGATCATCGTTGCCGGAAAGAAAAACATGTGGGGCCAGTAGCCGATATATTGGCCCGCTTCCCCCAACATGCGCCCCCAACTGGGTGTGGGCGGGCGGATACCCATTCCAATAAAGCTGAGACCGGCTTCAGCAAAGACCGCCGTCGGGATGCCGGCAGCAAAACCCCACAGAATCAAGGGCGCGACCTGGGGCAAGACATGGCGGACGATGATACGGGCTTGGGGAACGCCTAGCGAGATGGCGGCCGTAACATAATCTCGCTCGCGGACCGAAAAAGTCATCCCGCGGATCAGGCGGCATGAACCAACCCAGCCCGTAATGCTCATGGCGAGCATCAGGTTGCGTAAGCTTGGCTCCAACACCATTACCAGATAGAGGACAATTAAATACCAGGGCAGCGCTGAAAACATATCGATCAGCCGCGTGATCAGCCAGTCGAAAAAGCCGCCCCGGTAAGCCGCGATCAACCCCAGCGGCACACCAATCGCCAACCCGATGAGCTGCGTCACCACGCCAACCAGAAACATAGGACGCGTGCCATACATAATGCGCGTCGCCAGGTCGCGCCCCAGGTTGTCAGTGCCCATCCAATGCTCGGCGCTAGGGCTGGCCAAGCCATTCTCAGGATTGATCTTCTGATAGTCATAGGGTGTCAAATAGGGGACAAAGAGCGCAATAAAAAGCACAAACAGTGCCCAACAAAGCCCAAAAATCGCCAGTTTATTCCGTCGAAAACGCCACCAGGCGCGTTGCCAATAGCTAATCTCCTTGATGGGTTTCTGGCTGTTGGCAGTTGAACCGGATGCGGCAGTTGCACTCATCGTTTGCCTCCTGCCACACGCACCCGTGGATCGATCAACCCGTAGAGCAGGTCGGTAATCAGGTAGGTTGTCATGATGATCACCGCCCAAAAGATAGTGATGCCCAAAACCATGGGATAATCGCGATTGGTACTCGATAGCACAAACCAACTGCCCAATCCTGGTAGCCCAAAAACCTTTTCGATGAAGATTGAACCAGTCATCATGCCCGGAAACATGGGCAAAAAGGAGGTGACCATCGGGATCAACGCGTTGCGCAACACATGGCGCACCATGATCGCCCGCCCACCCAGCCCTTTGGCTTTGGCCGTGCGCACATAATCGGACTGGAAGCCCTCCAATACACACTGGCGGGTCCAGCGCGCCACCCCACCCACCGCCGGCAGCCCATAGGCCACCACCGGCAAGATCAGATGATCCGGCCCGCCCCAGCCACCGGCAGGCAACCAACGCAGCCTGGCGGCAAAGATGTAGACCAGAATAAAGCCCAACACAAAGCTGGGAATAACGCCAAAGCCAACCGAAAAGATCGTCACCCCATGATCAAACCAGGAATTGGCGCGGTTGGCGGCAATCAAGCCAATCGTAATGCCGATCGTCACGGCAAAGGTTGCAGCCAGCCCCCCAACCAGCGCGCTGTAGGGTAACAGATCGCGAATGATCGCGGTCACCGACTTTTCCGGCGCGGAAAAGGGGGTGCCAAAGTCGAGCATCAGCGCATTGCGCAACCAGACCAGGTATTGCTGCCAGACCGGTTTATCTAGTCCATATTTGGCCTTGAACTGCTCAATTTGCTTTTCGCTCATGGGTATCTCGGCACCTTGCAGCCACGGCCCGCCCGGCACCGTGCGCGAAAGTGCAAAGGTGAAGATCGAGAGCAGCAGCAGTGTAAACAGAATACCAAGCACGCGGCGGACGGCGTATTCAAGCATAGACAACCTTTATTCTATGACAGGGTGACAGGGTGAGGGGGTGACTTGGTTGTGTAACTTCACCCTGTCACCCCCTCACCTTGTCTACATTAAGCCACCCCTGCCCGACAACTTGCCTCGGCCCAATAGACGCCTTCACGCGCATTGGGTACGCCAGGAGGGCCGCCTTTGAAGACAAAGCCGTTCTTGTTGGGGGTTGCCCATTCGCCCTTAAGGTTGCAAGGTGAGAGACCAATACCGAAGTTGTGTTTCATAAAGAACCAGGCGGTGCCTTCGATCAGGCGCTTTTCTGCCTCGCGCAGGAGTTCAAAGCGCTTGGCCGGATCATTCAAGATTGAGTTGGCCGCCGTGTAAAATTCGTCCCAGGAGGTGTCGCTATGGGGATGTCGCCCGCTCGAGCGCCAAACATTCATAAAGGTCGCTGGGTCCAGATAGTCCATATTGTAATTCACATAGTAGATTGGCGCGTTCTCCTTCAGACTGCTGGTGAAGGATTGGAAGTCCGAAGGACGTAACTCAACGGTGATATTGAGGTTTTCCTTCCAACGCGCCTGCATGGCTTCGCATAAGGCCAAATCGGTATCACTCGGTTGACGGATATACATTTCAAAAGTGGGGAAATCCTTCCCATCGGGGAAACCAGCCGCGGCCAACAATTCACGCGCTCTTTCCGGGTCATAGACATTGGGGTCAAGCGTCTTGATGGCATCGTCCTGATTATTGGGGAAACCGGTCGGAATCAAACCCCAGCCCGTATAGGAATACCCACGGAAGATCTCCTGCACCAGAGTGTCTTTGTCAATGGCTTTGCAGAGCGCCAGCCGCACATCCGGGTTGTCGAGCGGAGCAAATTTGCCGGTGGTGTTGAAACCGATGTAGTCGGTACCCGTGGCAATACCTTGCGCCATTTCGGATTTTAACACCGGGTTGGCTTCAATGATCTGCAATTCGGCCGGCGGCGTGGTGGGGCCAACGCCATAGCCAGGGATGTCACCGGCAATATAGGCGGCCAGACCGCTGGGCATGGTCTCTTCACGAATTTCGGTGAAATAGGGCCGGCGCACGCCCTTATAATTGGTGTTCAATTCCCATTTGTGATTGATGTCGCGATTGAACTCGGTCAACTTGAATGGCCCAGAGGAGATATAACGAGCTGGATCTAGCGCCCAATTCTCGCCCACATCTTCCCAGATGCCCTTCTTTGCCACCATAAACCAACTAAAGACGGCGGGCAGATAGGCGACCGGTGATTCGGTATAGACGCGCAGGGTGTGATCGTCCACCGCTTCCATGCCCAACTCTTCGGGTTTGGCTTCGCCAGACAAAACCTTTTGGGCATTCTTGATGTCGAAGTAGTACCAGCCAAAGTCGTAGTTATGGCTGAGCGAATACTGCATGGTGTAAACCCAGTCGTGGGCAGTGATCGGCGAACCATCGCTAAACTGCAATTCCTTGCGCAGTGCAAAGTCCCAGTAAGCGCCGTCATCCGATGCCTTCCAGCTTTCAGCACCGATACCAATCACGTTAAAATCGTTGTCAAGTGAGGTGAGCGTTTCTGCGCCCCCGCCATGCTCAAAGGCACGGTTGTAGAGCGATTCCATAATGTGGCCGAAGCCGCCGCCAGTTTGACCGACACCCTCGCGCCAAAACTGTTGATCGAGGGGCAAGGCATCTGCTGGGAACTCTTTGCCCAACGCGTTCTTCACTGTTTCCGCAGCCGCCTGGTTGCCGGGCGCGGCCGGCGCTGGGACAGCCGGTGGCACAGCCGGACAGGCGGCCAGCAGAGAGCTGGTAGCCACACCAAACGCCACCAGACTTGCACCGCGCAGGAAATCTCTTCGGCTTACTCGATTCTGCATAGCAAATTCCTCCTGATCTGAAAATAGGAAAACACACA
Source organism: Litorilinea aerophila (assembly GCA_945897075.1). Classification (GTDB taxonomy): domain Bacteria; phylum Chloroflexota; class Anaerolineae; order Caldilineales; family Caldilineaceae; genus JACQGT01. The sequence continues at coordinate 25,592 of CAMDEX010000041.1, read as the reverse complement.
CAAAGGCAGTTCAATCGGACCTCTCGTTATGGGGGAGGCACAAGAAGCCCGATTTCGCTCACACCCTACGAAGAACATTCAGATAGTATCAATCTTAATCTGACGCGTTCTAAAAAACGATACCTACCCAGCGCAGCATCCGCGGACAAGCTGTCGAACTTATCTGATCCCACTCCCATAGCGGGCATTCACCTCTGCCTCGCGTGCCTGCGCGCGTGCCCAGGCGTGGGGGAAACGGGGATTGGGTTGGACCATCGAGCCGGGAATGTAGGGGAAGCGCTTTTCCAGATCAGGCAGCAATTCCATGCCAAAACCGGGTTTGTCGGTCAGGGTGATAGTGCCATTCACCGGGCGGTAGGGTTCCACAAATAGCCCCTCCCGGAAGGGATTATCGTAAAGAAAGAACTCGCACATATGGCCGTTAGGCACAGCCGCCACCAGATGGGTGTTGCACATTGTGCCCAGGCTGGAACTCCAGTTGTGGGGAACCTGCTTGACGCCGTAGAAGGCCGCTGTGCGGGCCAGATACCAGTTGGCAGTCAGGCCGATGTAATAAGCGTCGGTCTGCACCGCGTCGTAGATGTGCTGCTCCAGCCACGGGCGGGCTTCGGCTAGTGACCGAAAGCGCTCGCCGCCCCAGAGCATTACATTGGGCATCACTTCTTTGATGCGCCGATAGTCGTCAAACTGGGCTGGCCCTTCGTCCCCCATCGGCTGCTCAAAGAAGTAGAAACCCAAATCGTTGATGATCGGCGCAATTTCCAGACACTCTTCCAGGGTCCACGAATCGTACCCCTTCTTCTCCAATCCCAGTTTGAAGTCCGGGCCGACCGCCTCGCGCAGTTGACGACAAATGTCGCCCAATTTTTGCGGGTTGATCTCGGCCTCTTCCCAGTCCGTGCCGGGCCGCCATTTGAAAGTGTCGAAACCCATCGCCTTGTAGCGCAGGGCCTCTTCAATCAGCGCATCTGCGCCATAGGGTTGACCGTCGCCCTTGTCGTAATAGGTCCAGTGTACTCCGCCACTGGCATAAACGTGGACACGGGGGTTCGGTTCGTTGTCCATCGCCAGCAGTTGATAGACCGGCTTGCCCGTGGCTTTGCCGATCAGGTCCCAGCAGGCCACATCCAGCCCCGGAGCGAGTCCCAGCAATTCCACATCGAAGGGGTTCTGGCCGATCAGATGGCTGTAGTCGTCCGCATCATTGACATTCGCAGGCCCGATGCCTACCAGCCCCTGATCCGTGAAGACCTCCACAACAGCGATGTCATATTTGGTCAACACAACAGGGCCACACTCGTGGACAAATTTGCCGTCCGCGGGCTGGTAGGTCAGCCGGGTGCTCTTGACATCGGTGACCCGAAGGGGCTGACGCTGAACGCCTTCGAGCAGGTGCATGAAGCTACCGTATATGGCTTGGCCGGGCATAGGCGCGGACTCCTGCACGGATGCAGCGGGTGAAATAGATAGAAAGAATGGGACAGAAACGGATTGTGCGCCGATCCGGTGGGAATCTTGTGGCAGATTGACCACTCAATAGCTGCGTGCTACAATGGCGTGAGGTGTAGGATAAGTATACTGATGAAGACGACTGTATTCAAGGACAGGGAACGGACACAAAGCGGACATGTCAGGCTATGAGACTTTTGTAGAGCTTTTGCAGACCGCGCTCAACCACCTGAACGATCCCGCGTTCCGGCCTGGACCGGAACTTTATCAGCGCCTCGGTCTCTCTGCCCCCACGAGTGATTGGGCCGAATCCCTGCGCCAGGCCATCCACCGTTTACAGCCAGCCCCCGGCGCTCCCGCGCCCGAGCGGGGCAAGCGTCTGCATCAGGTGCTTTTCCTGCGCTACATCCATAACGAAACCCAGGAAAACGTCGCCGAAAAGCTCCACATCACCGCCCGCCACCTGCGCCGGGAACAGAACGACGCAGTGCAGGCCCTGGCCCGTCTGCTCTGGGAAGAGGCCCTGCGACCAGAATCATCCGCGAACCCGGACGAATGGTCTACCCAACTGCGGGAGGAACTGACCGCACTGCAACGAGGCGCACCCTCTGCCACAGCCGACGCCAGCCAGATGATTCAGCGGGTGGTGGAACTGCTCACACCTGTACTGGCGAAATCCGGGGTCACGCTGGGGGTGGGTGAGTTGCCGCCGGGTCTGGCTGTTGCGGCACAGGCCACCGGGCTGCGCCAGCTTCTTGTGCGGATCGTCACAGAGTGGGCGCGCCATCTGACCACTGGCGTGATCGAAATCAGCGCCGCGCCCGGCAACGAACGGGTGCGCATCCGACTCGCCGGCAGCCATGCCCCCCTGCAACACCTGGCCGGAGACCCGTTGGTGCAGGAGTTGCTGGATGAATTCGGCGGCAGCATTGCCATCCAGGCGGGTGCAGACCAGACCACACTCGATTTGGGCCTGCTCCCCGCGCCCCCCATCCGCGTGCTGGTGGTGGACGACAACGAAGACCTGATCCACTTCTATCGGCGCTATGTGGCGAACACCCGCTACCAGATCATCGCCCTGACCGACGGGGAATTGCTCTTGGAAACGCTGGAAGAAGTGCGGCCCGATGTCGTCGTCTTGGATGTGATGTTGCCCAGCGCCGACGGCTGGGAGCTGCTCACCCATCTACGCCAACACCCCCTGGGCCGCACGCTGCCGATTCTGGTCTGCTCGGTCATCCAGGAAGAAGAGTTGGCCCACGCCCTGGGCGCCACCGGCTATATTCGAAAGCCGGTGGGGCGCAGCACTCTTCTACAGGCGCTAAATGCTGCGCTTGCCACGACCGGTATTAATCTACGTCCGGTTGGCCCAGAATCAGAGGAATGACCTGGGCGCAGCGCAGAAATTTGTAGAAAGGTGTACGTTCGCCCGCGGCTGCAATCAGAATCTGGCTGGAGAGAGGCTCGTTGCTGGGGTCTTGGGCGGAGAGAAGATAGACCGGGATCGGGCGCAGATCGTCGTCCTCTGCTTTGGCGGCGAGTACCTGCCAGCCATCCATATCCGGCAACATCACATCCAGCAGCACCAGATCTGGCTCTTCCGTGCGCATCTGCGCCAGCGCCCCCTGCCCGTCCGCTGCGGTGACTACCCGCAAATTTTCATCAATCGCAAGCAGCATCCGGGAAAATAGACGGCGGGTGTCCGCGTCGTCGTCCACCACCAGCACTGTGGCCGGCCCTATCTGGCTGATGACCGATGCCAGTTCTGCGCGGGTGATAGGCTTGAGCAGTTGACCCGATGCGCCCGCGGCCAAAGCGTGGCCGAGCCGGGGCGGTAAGCTACACCCGATCACCGGCAGGTCGGGCCATTTTTGGTGGGCTTCGGCCAGGGTGGTCAGCAGGAGTCGAGGCGAGGCATCATTCAAAATCAGTGTTTGCACGGGAAACTCCGCCACAGCCTCGGCCACCCCAGCCAGAGTCTCTACCCGCATATACTCGGTCTGATCGTTGAAGCGGTGAAATGCGTCGTAGAGGTCCGGGTTGGCATCACAGATGACGACTCTGGGCTTTACCAGATTCTGTCCCAGTTGGGTGGGCTGCAAACGTTCGTGCCACTGCCACTCCTCCAGAATCCAGCGCTCCGCGCCATCGTTGGGCATGGCAATAGCAGTGATGGGCAGGCTAAAAAAGAAGGCGCTGCCCTCGCCCAAACGGCTCTCCAACCACATACGGCCATTGTGCATCTCGATAAACTGTCTGCTGATGCTCAGTCCCAGACCACTGCCGTTTTCGTTGCGCCGCGCCCCAAAGGTGCCCCGGTAGAATGGCTCGAAGATGTGCGCGGCATCCTCCGCCGCAATACCCGGCCCGGTGTCGCGCACACAGACGGTCAGCGAATGGTCGTCGTGACGCACCTGCACGCATACGCTGCCCTGTTCGGTGTGGCGGGCCGCGTTGCTGAGCAGGTTGACCAGCACCTGGCGCACCCGGTTGCTGTCGCAATAGACAGCGGGCAGATCAGACGGCATCTCTAACAGTAGCGCCACCGTCTTCTTGTCCAACAGAGGGCGCACTACCCCCGCGGCCCGCTCCACCACCTCGGCCAGCCCCACCAGCTCCCTGTGCAGGGCCAACCGGTTGGCCTCAATCTGGCTCAGATCCAACACATCGTTGACCATTGCCAGCAGATGTTGGGTGTTGCGCCGCACAATCTCCAAATCTTCCAGCAGTTCAACGGGCAGTGGGGCACCGTAGACGTGGGGAGCCTCCACCAGCAGATCGGAGAGGCCGATAATCATATTCAGGGGTGTGCGAAACTCGTGGCTGACATTGGCCACGAAGGCGGCCTTCGTCTTGTGTGCTTCCTCCGCGGCCATCTGCGCCGCGGCCAGCCGCCGGTTCATCAGATCAAGCTGCCGGTTGGCGTGGGCCAGATCGTCCAGGGTCTGGTGCAGTTGGGCGCGGTTGGTGCGCATCTCGTCCAGTGTGCCCTGTGCGCCCAAGTAGTGGTGCCACGCCCAGTCAGCCAACTGGACAATCGAGCGTAAACTGGCCCAATAAACCAACGCCACCAGCCAGACGACAGCCAGCGCCAGGAGCACTTCCTGGGTTGGCAGACGCTCCGTAGCCAATACGTCGCTGCCCAGGGCTAGATAGCCCTGGGCAGCGGCGTACAGCCCCCCAATCAACAGCGTACAGAACCCCGTCACTGTCAGCCCGGCCCGGTCGCCCAGAAGAACCAGGCCGAGGGTGGCGGGGATCGCCAGCAGAACGAGCGCCCCCTCCCAGGGCAACCAGAAACGCAAAAGCAAAACTGTAAGCGTCAGGCCCGCAAGCACAGCCCACACACCCACAGCCTCACGCCAGGCCGCGATCAGCCAGATCATGCCGGCCAGGGCAAGGATCAGCAGAGAGAGTGGCAGGCTGGACGCAATGTGTTGGGGTGTGCCGCCCACAACCCCAACCAGCCCGCCAACCAGAGCCAGCCCGGCGATCACAGCCTGGAGAGGAATACGCACCTGGGCCAGAAATTCGTTGTCGGCGGCGGGGCGGGGCGATGGGTGATTCATTGACATTCCGCTGTGACAGGCAGATCGGCCCGTTCCTGGGCCAGGGCGAGGGTGCAGGCCAGTTCGCCCGGCGGCAGGTCGTCGGGGAGGAGAGCGATGGCCGCTGCGTATTCGTCTACGGCCTCGGCGTTTCTCTCCAATTTGAGCAGCACATAGCCCAGCCGTTGGTGAACCCACGGGTCCGCTGGACGCAATTCCACAGCCTTGCGGTAGTGGCGTTCCGCTTCTTGCCAGCTTTGCCCGGCCACAGGCGTAGTGACGGGCAGGTTCATCGCCGCAATCCGTTCGGTAATTGGGCAGAGAGAGTTGTGGGGCTGAGAGTGCTTGGCGCACCCCAGGTTGTTGTTCCTGTTGTTGTGTGGCCTTTATGGGTCAAACGACAGCCCGAAGCCCAGTTGGATGATCTGTGAATTGCCGTTTCACCTTCCACGCTGTCACCCGGTTGTGGATTTCATCTATGCTGGCGTCTCCCCAATAGTCAGCTATTTCTTGCGCAGAATCGCCTTTTCCCCGCTCGAGCAGGACGACGAACTGAGTCGCTTTTTGAATGCCCAATTGCTCGACAAGCGCCTTCCAGCCTTCACGAACAATTGTGCCGGGCTTGGTATACGTGGCTGTGGTTACACTCATTCAAGTTTCCCTCCGTTGGGAGTATATCAGAGATCTGCTTGATCCCCGTGTCCGCCCGTGGACGGGATGGATGCGGGCTAACACTGAGATGTGTAATCCAATGGGTCTATACGAGTAATAAAACTCAGGTATCGGAAATCCGTATCGGTACTCATCAGCCGAGAAATATCATTGTTTTGCATAGTCGCGGCGTGAATCGCGTCCCGTGGCCCCAATCCCTTCGCGCGGTGGGCATCAAATAGCTCGATTGCAAGTCGAATATCGGCTTCTGTCACGGGCAAAATGGTAAGGGAATAGTTCAAAATTTCCCGACACAGCCGCACACCCTTATCAGCCAGTTTGATATGGCTATAGCGATAGAGTAGCTCTTGGAAGACTTCAGTATTGATAGCAGCTACCAAAGCCCCACTCTCTATATCGGACAAAATCCGTACACAAGGCTCTTTGTAAGGATGTGATGCGCCGGCTGCATACATGAAAATATTGGTATCGAGAAAGATGATATCTGCCATCACTCTAACCGCCCCGCTTCAATTTCGTGCTCCATCTGTTTCCAGTGAGCGACTGGCAGGTTCATCGCCGCAATCCGTTCGGTAATTGGGGTCTTGGGATGCTTGGGCTTTATGACGGCCCCGCCCTCAACCAATTCGATCACCACCTCTAGCTTGGGCTGCAAACGCAAAGCACGAAGGATTGTTTCAGGCAAAGTAATGCGTCCGGCCTCGTCAACTGTAATTGTTTGCGCAATCATTTCTACCTCCAAATTCATCAGAATGGGCTATGACAGCAGTATACCACAGGTTTTCTTGCCCTCGCCCATCTTCTGCGCCGTCGGCGCAAACCCTTGTAGAAATACGCTCGCTCTCTGCCGGGTGCCCCCACGCCTCCAATCGTAGGTTGGGTTCTTGCCGCCGGAAAAGTTGACCCGTCCTGGAGCGTGTGCGGCAAGAACTCAACAGCCCACCGAATTTGTCAGTGTTGGGTGAATCCCTGCGCCATTGACGGAACAAAGGTTGTTGCAGGCGAGGGATTCACCCAACCTACCCAGCTACGGACACGCCGCGGTGACCGGCAGATGGGCGCGCTCCTGGGCCAGGGCGAGGGTGCAGGCCAGTTCGCCCGGCGGCAGGTCATCGGGGAGGAGGGCGATGGCCGTCTCGTATTCGGCGGCCGCCTCGGCGTTCTTTTGCAGATTGAGCAGCACATAGCCCAGCCGCTGGTGTACCCACGGGTCTGCCGGGCGCAATTCCACAGCTTTGCGGTAGTGGCGTTCGGCCTCTTCCCAGCTTTGCCCGGCTACGGGCGGATCTGTGGGCAAATAGAAATCCCCCACCCGGCTGTACAGCCAACCGGAATTGGGGCGCAGGGCCAACGCCGCTGTGTAGGCTTCCTCGGCGCACGCCCGATCCCCCCAACCCGCGCACAATTCGGCTTGGGTGATGGCGATGTAGGCTTCGGTGGGCGCAGCCGCCCGCGCCTGTTCGATGAGCGCCTCTGCCGCCGCCCGGTCATCCGCCAGCAGACGGGCCAGTGCCAAATATGCCCAGGGCGCGTTGAGCAGCAGGTCTGTGGTCTTGCGCAGATTTGCTTCTGCCTCGTCCCGTTGATCAGCCTGCGTCTGGGCGCGGGCCAGGGCCACTAGAGAGACATACGCGCCAGGATCGTCGGCGGCAAAGCCTGCGATGACCGCCGCGTATGCAGAGGCAGCCGCAGCGGGATCGCCCTGCAACTCGTAGATCAGCCCCAAGGCAAAGGCGCGCTGCGTTGCGAAGACGACCGGGGAGAGGGCGTGGGCGGCTGTTGCGGCTTTGGTAAAAGCGTCCTGGGCCGCGGGCGGGTTGGGAAGTGCGTCGCCGTACCAGTTGGTGTAGGCTTCGCCGATGGCAATCCAGGCCGCGGGGTCGTTGGGGTTGGCCTGGGCAGCGGCGGTCAAGGCGGCGATGCCCTGACGGTACTCCCCTTGCAGGACAAAAGACTTGCCCAGATAGTAGCGGATCAGCGCCGTCTGGCTGGGGTCGGGAGCGGCAGACGGCGTGCAGTCGGGACGGACGGGAAGCAAAGCCCCATCCACCTCTTCCCCCGCGCAGAAGAGCGCGGCCAGAAAGTTAGGTTGGGCTGCTTCGGGTTGACCCGCTGCGTAACGGGCCAGCCCCAGGGCAAACCAGGCGATGACGTGGGTGCGCCGGGTCACTTCGCCCGCGATGTCAATGCAGGCTGTACATTCGATGCGTTCGGCCACCGGGTCGTAGCGCAGAGGCTCGGCCCGGTAGGGGCGAATCTGCCCGCTCTCGCCCACGCCCAGGCGGTCGGCCAGTTCAAAATAGATGCGGGTCTTGCCTTCCGCTGGAAAGACTGTGCCCCAGATAACCAGCAGTGCGCCTTCCTCGGCGGCCACGGCTCTGGCAGCCTGACTGTCGGCCACCTCGCGCACCTGCACAATCGCCACGTCGGCTGCGCCGGCTGCGTCCAATACCTGGCGCAATTCCTGTTCCAGGGCAGTGGTGATTTCGATGGCTTTGGGTTCGTTGGCGGGGCCAAAGGCGGCGATGATCAGGCAGGTTTGGTTTGCGGGGCAATGGGGTTGGGGTAGCCAGAGGGTGCGAGTGGCGTAGACGGCAAGACACAGGAACAAAACGAGAAAAGCCAGCCCGGCGCTTATCCATTGGCGGCGGGTCAATGGGGGGAAGAGATTGTAATTGTGTGTGGTAGTGCTGGTAGTGGTGGTAGTGATGTCACCAATCTGCCCCACATTGCCGCTCACCACCGGGCCGTCTATATCGCCGCCGCTTATATTCTGTTGATTGCCCTGGACTTCTTGGGCGGATTGGTAAGAAGTGGTACGGTTTTTACTGTCGTCGGGCACATTTCACCCCCGCCCTGTTTCCCATTATGAACGAAACCATGATCATTCATAAGTCAATGACTCATATAGTGAACCTACAAACTCAACCCAGTCAAAGTATTTGCAGCCCACACCCGGCGTGAGAACGACCAAATGTCTCACCCGCTGAGGTTATCTTGGAAAATATCCCGTGTAGTCGATCAGATGAATTCCTACCCCATCCGCCTCAAATTCTGCTGCTGTTTCAGGGGGACACTTCACATATCTAGTCAAACTATCGGCTTCGGGAATGACCATTTGACAATCACCGGCATTTCTCGGATCGGGAAATCCTGCCCAATAAGTCAATATGGTATTACCACCAGGGTGGCGAAATGTTGCATTGTGACCTTTGTCCCAATATCCCCATACTACCGGACCTCGCTTCGTCCAATACACAGGATCGCCACCAACAAATCTGGCAAGCGATTCGGGAGATGCGACTTCGCCATTAGGCAGAATGTCAGTTCTTTGTACTAACTTTGGCAGCACCGGTGTTGGCAATACAGGCGCTTTGGTTGGTAAAGCCGTAGCCAGTGGAGGTGTGGAAGCATTCGTCTCGCGCACAGTGACGAAAACACTGCGTTCAATGACCGCATTGGCAGTGATGACTTTGGCCCCTATACTATATGTTCCGGGTTCAGCAGGAGTCTGATACGTAATCGCATTGGTGCCCTGGCCATCCAAGATCGCTCCTCTATCGACAGGCGGAGTCCACTCATAGGTGATAATCACACCAGCAACGCTATCCACTCGGATTGAGACACCGATCAGCTCGCCAGGATTCACAGGTTGGGGCACGCTGATGACAGGTTCGCTCACGACAGGCGTGGGCGCTGTAATGGGTGCCAGCGCCATAGGCTGGCCGGCTACACATGCGGTCAATGCCACCAGCAGTGTTCCGGCCAGTAAAATGATGGACACTCGAAATATATGGGTAACGTGAAACATTGCTTCCTCCTTTATTCGATGTTCTGCTACGATGACATCAACATTGTCCCCGATAACAGTAGCTATCGTAGTGATAAAACATATCTGGACCAAAAACTATCGCAAAACCAGCAGGATGAGGATCGGTGACACATATTTTGTCGCCAACGCGGATCGGCCAGTCAAAAATGTAGCCGTGCTTGCCTGTTGCTACCTTCAATTCTGCAATTGGCACATCGTTGACGGTGATCGAAGTTCGAACTCCCGAGCCAAACCACACTTTGTTTGTGTCATAAATGGATGTGTCACACCCATCTGGATTCTCTTGAAGTCGGATACGCTGAATACGGTAGTAATTGGCACCCAACTCTGTCTCAGTGTACGGAGCAAGGCCATCGGAGAATGTTGCTGTCATCAGGGGTCCTGAACCAATAGCCACAGTTTGGTGTTCCCGAACTGGTCCCGCATCATTTTCAGGCGATACTTGCTTGGTGGAAATCGGCGTAGGTGCCTCTGCCGTGATTGAGGAGGCAGTTGGTGTGAGGATAGTAGGTATCAAAGTTGATGCCGCAGTGGGCGTATCAGCGGACATAGCTCTAGGCGTTTCCACTTCGTGGACAGTGATAAATGTACTGCGTTCGATAACGGCGTCAGCAGTTGTAACTTTGGCCCGTATGCTGTACGTGCCGGGTTCAGCAGGAGCCTGATACGTAATCGCATTGGTGCCCTGGCCTTGCAGGATCGTTCCTGTGCCTTCTGATGGAATCCACTCGTAAGCAATGTCCATACCGGCAACGCTATCGACCCGTATCGAGACGCCTATTTGTTCGCCTGGTTCGACTGGCAGCGGCACACTGATCGCTGGCTCACTGACGACAGGAGTTGGTGCCGAAGTGGGCATCGTCGCAAGTGGTTGTCCAATGGTGCATCCTGCCGCCAACATCCCTAGAAACGCCAAGAGAAGGAAAGTCCTGAAGCACCACAGGTAAACAGAAGTAAACATTGCGCCCCCTTTAGAATACCGAACGTCAGCCGATAATTCCGATGTGATCAACTCAGTTCATGGGCACGAAATGGTTGCAGTTGTGCCTAGTTCCTCGAAACCGGATGCACTGACTCGATAGAAGACAGCCACATTGCCGCCTGTTTTCTTCACGCAAAAATCCTGCTTGGCGTCTTCAAAAATGTACTGCGACAGGCTTGATGGATACCAGCAACCACCAGTATTTGCCTTGCCGGCATGACGTACCACCCCTGTCACTTGCACAAACGGTAAATCCTCGACAATCAAGACATACTGGAACTCGAAAACCCTAGTATCGCCGTCAGGTAAAGTTACGGTCGCAGGATCTGAGGTAATCCAACCCGACACGTATCCGTTCGGACTCGAGAAAAGCGGATCAGAGGTCGCTAGACCCTCGGCAAACGCGGCATCGCCACAGATGGTAACTTCATCAGCTAAGGGGACGGTTGTCAGTGTGTCTGTGGGTGGCGATATGGTAATGCAAGAACCTTCAGATGGAGCGGAAAAGCTACGTGTTACTTCAAAGAGACCCCAACTTCGAAAATGGATTATCGGTTTTACTGGATATATTTCCCACGCTTCACTCTGCCCATTCCCGAAGTCTGTAGTGATAATAACCCCAACTGGAATAGTATCCCCTTTTACGAAACCACCGCCTCTCTTGCGGTGGCTTTCGAAAGCATCCAAATATGGCTGAACGTTGTCTATCTCTGTGGCACCGATATCCCATGTCGAAATCGTATCTCGGGCAATTGTATCAGGACAAAAAGTAGATAATGATGCCGGTGTGACTACAACTGTCGGTTGGATGGTCTCATTGACATTGACGCTATGGGTCAATGTGGCAGAGGGCGTGATCATTGATAAAGGAGCGGGAATATCAGGGCTTAGTACGGTGACAAACGTACTGCGTTCTATAACCGCATTTGTTGTCGTGACTTTGACCCGAATCCCGTATGTCCCCGGTTCTACAGGAGGTTCGTAGGTGATAGCATTTGTGCCCTGGCCTGCCAAAATTTCGCCTTGTCCTTCCAGTACACTCCACTCGTAGGAAAGCTCTACACCGGCAACGCTATCCACTCTGATCGAGATGCCGATCTGCTCGCCCGGATTAACGGGTTGGGGTACGCTGACAACGGGTTCGTTGACAACAGGAGTGGGTGCTATTGTAGGAGTGGGTGTTACTGTAGGAGTAGGTACTGCTGTTGACATCTGTACAACAGGTTGCACTGGAACACAACCTGTCGAAACCAACAGCAAAATTCCGATAAATAGGGCATTCCTGAATTGGAAATCGTGGACAAAGTGCAACATCGCTTCGCTCCTGGAAAATAATTGAATCGCCATCCGTGGTTAATTTGCCCGATACCCGTATCCTTTTGCCGGTTTCCAGCGAAAGCCTCCAACATCTGGATTTTCTGAAGTGGCTTGATAAAGTCTGTTAGCTTCAGCCGGATATGGAGACTTCATACCATCACAGGTATTGAATATCATTTGACCACTGAGAATAAGTATACATGCCTCAATTTCTCCAGGCACGCTGACAGGTCCAAAAATAGCTGTCCAACCGCTGCGAATTCTGCTCAAAGAGGTTGAATCACCTTGCCAAATGTCTTCTCGACCATCTATTGGACCTATCCACGTCATCGTCCGGGCACCTTCGTCATATTGCCAGCATATTCCAAAACAGTACCCAGAAAAACTCGGTTGCGGTGTAGCTCGTGTTGCGATTACGTCAGGAATTGGTGTAGCTACAGACAACTGTGTCGGTGTATTGACCGGTGTTAATGCCGCGGTTGGTATGCTCGCTGGTATAGATTCAAGCGTTTGTACTTCAAGCACCGTGACAAACGAACTGCGTTCGATTATCGCATCTTGAGTACTGACCTTCACCCGAATACCATATGTGTCCGGTTCAGCAGGTGCTTCGTAGGTGATGGCATTCGTACCTTGCCCTTCGAGAATCGTTCCCGCAAAGACGGACCATTCGTAAATGATCGCAACTCCGGGAACACTGTCAACCCTGACTGAAATACCGATCCGTTCGCCGGGTTCAACTGGTTGGGATACGCTAACAACCGGTTCACCGACGATCGGAGTGGGTGCAGCAGCCGGTGCCAGGGCCAGAGGTTGTCCGGCAACACATGCGTTTAGAAAAAGAGCCAGTACGCCAGCACAAAGAACGATGCCTACACGATCGAACCGAATGACCTGGAACATATTTTCTCCCTCATCTGTTTGATCGCCTATGCCTTTGCATCAGCGGTCGCGAGTTCAGCCGATTAGAATTCGAATGTGGACCTCTTTTCGGAAGCCAGCTGTCTCAACTACGACAATTACCAACTGTGCCCGTCGATCGCTAGGGACAGTATAGTTCAGCACATTGTTGCCCGTGCCTACTCGCTCGGCGTTTTCCGGGTCCGCAGGGGCAAACGTCCATTGATAGGTAGCCAATCCGGGCGACAGGTTATTTCCTATGGGGTCTTGCAGGACAATTTCGATACGGAGTAGTGTTTGTGCCTGGGCATTGAACTCAATCGTGCCGGTTGCCGAGACTTCATATCTATGGCTATCGATGATCACGTATGGCTCATAGACTGGCAAAGGCGTAGGTGTCGGTATTTGAGTCGGCGTACTGGTTGGCGGAAGCAATATCCGCGTATATGTCGGAGTCGGAGTAAGTGTGTTTGTGAGTGGCTCTCGCGTCGGCGAAGGTGAGTTTGTAGGGGTTGCCGTCACTTGCTGCGTCGCCGTATGCGTTGATGTCGGTAAACGGCGGGTAGGCGTGTGCGTCGGTGTCCGAGTAGATGTGGTTGCAGGTGGGTCGCTCGGTGCAACCGCGCCGGGCTGGGCCTGATACCAGCGGTTGTCGCTCCACAGTTGGACGGAATCATCTTCCCGTGCCAGTTTCAGACGAAAGGCCAATTGATCGGGCGGGATATCTACGCCGCCCATAGGAATCAGAACCCGCAAAGTGCGGTGGTAGACAGGACGATCCGGGCGTAGATTTTCCAGCCAGTAGACCTGGCGATTGTCGAATTGGGGCAGGTCCACAACCGCAGGTTGCCAGGGTAGGTGGCTATTTGCTTCAAAAAAGCTGATCTGAAATTGCAGGGGGACGTTCTCCAACCCCAATGCCTGTACATCGGCGTCAAATTGAATGAAGGGCATCCCATTTGCCGCGGTTTGGGTCACGAAGATATTGTCCGCATAGACCTGCTGTTGCGCGGCCACCCAATCGAATTCCCGGAAAGCGACGCTCAAATCGCGCAGCTTTGTGCGGTTGCCCACCGATGCCAGCACAATGCCCGTCACCTGCAACGCGCCCTCGCGCTGGGTCAGGGCGGGGCCACCGCTGTAGCCTTTGTCAAAGGGCAATTGCACTTCCAACTCCGCAGCAGGCCGGTTGCGCCGGTTCAGACTCAAATTCTGATTGGTAGAAAGAGTCGTCGGGTCGGTGGGCAGAGGCGGTTTGGGATAGCCCAAAATGTGCAGTTGGGTGTTGCCCGATTCCAATTGATTGCTCAACCCCTCGTAGACAGCCAGCCAGGGCAAGGCTGCCAGTGCTTCGTCTGTCACCGCTTGCCCATTTGAGTCGCGGTCGATACGCAGAAGCGCCAGGTCCATATCCGGCCGGGTTGCCACAATTCTGGCCCGGTAGCGGGGCACAGGCGGCACGCCGTCGTCCTCGTCGATCATCTCGATCACAAAATCATCCCAATAGTTTTCCTGCTGAAAATCTTTGTCCGCCGAGAGTACATGCCAGGCAGTCAGAATCAGCCCGCTGGGGTGGACAATGACACCGCTGCCCGGCTGGTCGTTCTGGGGCCGGCAACTCGTCCCGCCAAAGCAGCGCTCCGGCACAATACGCACTACCGCCCGCTTCACGTCCAGGTCTATGCGGGCCTGGGCCGCGGCCTGGCGCGTCACAATCCCGGCCAGAAGGGCCAGGGCAATGGCAGCAAAGACGACTGTTCGGATGGAATAGGTGGGCTTCATCGCAGAATCCCGCTGGGGGTGGGTTTGTAGGTCGGACTGGCAGTCCGACCTACGGCGATTATAACCCAAGTTGAAGAAAAGGGAAACGTCGCTCACTTGAACGGCACAACCAGCACACCATCCGCGGGAATCGTCTCCACCCCGGCCCATTCCGGGTTGAAGGCGAGCAGCGTTTCTGGGGTTGTCGTCAGAAGGGCGGCGATTTCCGCCAGTGGCGTGGGCTGGTAGACCACAAAGAGGCGGGGCATCAACAGACGCGTCGCGGCGGGCAGAATCGCCTGGCTGCCGACTGTCGGATTGGCGAGGCGCAGAATGGCCGCGGCCAGCCCCGTACGCGCGGCCACCGCGTCCAGCGTCTCGCCCTCCCCGGTGATATAATCCAGGGGCACAGTCAGCAGCGTGTCGGCGGGGATGGGGTCGGGCAGGTTCGGGTTGAGCCGCTCCAGTTGCGTGGTCGTGGTTTTGAGAAAAGCGGCCAGATCAGCTTTGGCAAGCGCTGCCCGTGCCACGTAGACATCCGGGGTGCCTTCGCCTGGGCCGGTGAGCAACTCTTCGTCTGCGGTGTCGGGCGGGGTGGGGATGGCCGAGTCCGGTGGCGCGGGCAGCGCCGCGGATTGGGTAGTTGGCGCGGGCGCGGGCGCGGGCGCGGGCGTCGGCACAGGGGCAGACCCGCAGCCAGCCAGCGCGATCAGCAACAGAAAAAAGAAGAACAGATGGATGCGGATGGTCATGCGGCTCTCTGCAAAGGGGTAGGAAGTGGCTATACTGGCCGATGGCTACACGAGATTGGGCTTTGCGAAAGGATTATAACACAGATGAAGGCCGCAAGCCATCGCTTTTTGACGAAAAGTGCCGGGGACTTGAAATATCAACTATCCGACCAAGCGCGGGGCGACCTTTCATCTGCTGATGTGCGGCTCTTAAAGCCTTTAAGCGCATCGCCGGGCTGTCGCCGCAGCACTATCGGCTGCAGGCGGCCGGGTGATTTTAATAACCAGCCATGCTCGCGACACGATTCAGAAGAGTTTCTGCTAATCCTAAGAGGCTGTTGAATAATTCAGACACGAGCGACGCAAACCAACAACCACGGAATACACGAAACACACGGAAAATTTCCTTTTGTCTTCCCTTCCGTGTGTTTCGTGTATTCTGTGGTTAGCCAAGAGCCTGTTGAATAATTCAGGCTCTAAGAGGGTTTTTTGCAATTCTTCCACATCATGGATAAAATACAAGCATGATTCAACGCCAAGCCCTTTCTCTCGTCAACCAAGCCCTTGCCCGCCAATCTGCCGTTGCCCTGATCGGAGCGCGGCAAGTTGGCAAGACAACCCTTGCCCTATCGATTGCCGAAACGCGCCCGTCGCTCTATCTCGATCTTGAAAATTCGGCGGATCGCAACAAATTGACCGATCCGTTGCTCTTCCTGAGTGCCTATGAGGAGCGGTTGGTCATTTTGGACGAGATTCACCGTGTCCCTAATCTCTTTCAAACGTTGCGCAGTTTGATCGACAAGAGGCGGCAAAGTGGTCAGCGGAATGGGCGGTTTCTTGTTCTCGGCTCGGCTTCGCTTGAGCTTTTGCAACAATCGGGCGAAAGTTTAGCGGGTCGCATTGCCTATGTCGATATGGGGCCATTTGATATTCGTGAAATCAACCCTAGCCCGGCTGACCTCAACACGTTGTGGATACGTGGTGGTTTTCCAGATAGTTTTCTGGCGGCCAATGATCGCCATAGTCTCGACTGGCGCAAGGATTTTATTCGCACCTATCTGGAACGCGAGATTCCTCAATTCGGCCCGCGCATTCCGGCGCAAACGCTTGAACGGCTATGGACGATGCTGGCACACAATCAAGGTGCCTTGCTCAACGAGTCGAGTCTGGCATCGGCCCTCTCAATCAGCAGCCAGACCGTCACCCGTTATATCGATCTATTGGCTGACCTGTTGCTTGTCCGCCGTCTGCCGCCCTTTTACAGCAATCTTGGCAAACGCTTGGTCAAGTCACCCAAGACCTATGTGCGTGACAGTGGTTTGGTTCATGCGCTGCTTGGTATTGTTGACCTGAACGGGCTGGCAGGGCATCCGGTGGTTGGGATGAGTTGGGAGGGCTTTGTCGTTGAAAATTTGATGATAGCAGCACCAGCACACACAAAATTTTCCTTTTATCGCACTGCGACAGGTGTGGAGATCGATCTCTTGCTGGAGTTGCCAAATGGGGAATTATGGGCGATTGAGATCAAACGCGGGCTTGCCCCCAATTTGGAAAAAGGCTTTCACATAGCGCGTACCGATCTAAAGCCGACACGCGCCTTTGTGGTCTATTCTGGACAAGACCGCTATCCCCTGTCAGAAGGTGTCGAGGTGATTGGTCTACGTAGCATGGCCGATCTGTTATCTGGGCTGTTATTTGGTTGATCAACCATATCTCGTTTTGTGAGGTATACGCCAGCGAACGATGTGACCAAAGTGCGCATTCAAAAGGCGGTGGAATTATTGGTGCGCACCGAGGAGAGTATTGAGCGGATTGCCGAGACGGTGGGCTATGGCACAGGGTTTGCGTTATCGAAAGCCTTTAAGGGTCTTGGTCGTCGTGCGGGCCAGACCTGTCAGGTGCGCAGGGGAAGCAGTCTGGAAATCAGCGAGAACTTTATTTGCGCACCTGACAGGTCTGGCCAGTGTAAGTGCATCGCGGGGGTATCGCCGCAGCACTATCGGCTGCAGGCGACGGGGTGATTTTTATGCGGTCAACTCATCCAAACCAACGAGCAGAAGCGCCACCCCACAGCATGAAGTTGTTGATGTACCGATGGTCGGCAAACTGGGCGGGACCTTCGTCTCCCATCGGCTGTTCCAATCATTTGTAGTGGCGATCCTCCCCCCCATCTACCCCTCGCGCCAGGGCATGGCGCGCCAGGCCACGGGTCGCCCTGGCGGGTCGGTAACCGCGGCGGAGACCCGGTTGACGGCAATTTGGGCATCCGGGCCGCGGTCGACCAGGGCCAGGGCCAGCGCTTCGTCAAAGTTGGCCGTGCAATAGGCAAAGCCGTATTCCTGGGCCTCCTGGGCAGAAATGCCGTCGCAGACCAGAAAGACCTTGCGCCGTTCCAACACCCGGCGCGCGGTGTAGAGGGAAGAAACCGTGCGCACATTGACCGCGCGCCGCACCATCTGGCGCGCCATTTCCTCGGTGCCTGCTTTGAAGATGTCGCGCACCTCCTCTGGGGTCATCTCCCGCGCGTGGCCGCTGGATTGGTCCGGTGCCCAGCCGCCCGCGGCCGAGAGGGCCAGGATGATGACGCCATCTTCTTTGACGCCCAACTCTGCCCCCTCCATACGGATAAAAAAGGCAGAGGAGAGATGGCGCTCAAAGCCCTCGCCGGGGTAGAGTACGTAGATATCCGCGGGATCCATTTTGGTCATCCAGATGGCCCGCCCCCGCTCTTGGATGGCCCGGCGATGCTCCGCGACAAAGTGGCCGGCGTAGGCGTCCACCACGCGTGCCCGGCTGTCCACCAGCACGTCCACTTTCATCTCCAGATGGGCCATGCCCGCAGCCTCTTCCATATCCCGGCGCATGTGGTTGCCGTCAGTCAGCCCCAGGGGATTGACCTCCTTGACCACCCCGTAGTGGTTCTGTTGGATGGTGTCCCAGCCAGCCACACCGGGCAGGATCATTTTGCCGCCGCCACACCAGCCGCCCTGCAGGTTGGGGCTGATCTCGCCAACACCGAGGCGGTAGTCGGCCTCCGCCACCTCCCGGTTGATCCAGACCGGCGTCCACTGGCTGGTGACGCCCAGATAGGTCAGGCTGGACTCGTCGAAGCAGTCATGCACGATGCAGCGCACCCGGCCCATCAGGCTGGGGCCAAAGCGTTGCTTCCACTGGGGGGTGGGATGGCTGCCCGGCGCATAGACGAAAGTGACGTCCCCATCGGGCACGCCCAGGCCGTTGAGGTAGTCCAGCAGCTTATGGCCCAATCCGCCCCGTGTACCCAATAGTTCGTCGGTGAAACGATCCCCGGTCATGACGACGACTTTGTTCCCCGGACGCAGCGTGTCGGCCATCGGTAGAGCGTCAATCGGGTTTTCCAGGGCTGTCTGTATCGTCAGCCAGGGGTCCGGCACAGCGGGGAAATCGGTCATACGGATTTCGGCGCTCAGATTGGATTGCGGAATGCACAGGACGCGCTGCGTGCCATTCCAGTCTACGGGAAAGGGTTTGTAGGATGTGGGCATGGGGTTCACCTCTGTCTGGCTAAGAAAAATTTGATTTCTTCCTTCGTGTCTTTGTGGTTCAGGTCGTTTCCGTCCTATTACCAACACCACAAAGACACGAAGCCACAAAGAAAAATTTGATTTCTTCCTTCGTGTCTTTGTGCCTTTGTGGTTCAAGTCGTTTCCGTCCTATTTCCCCAAATAGCGCTCGATCATTTGAATGATCAGCCCCACATCCAGGCGGGCGTCGGTGAGGGGTGTGCGGCTGGGGATACCTTCCCGGATGGCTTTGTAAAAATGGCGCATCTCGCGCACGAAGGCGCTCTCCCAGTCCACCGCCGGCTCCTTGCGATAGGCCATACCGTTGGCGTCTGTGGCCTGGACAGTGACGGTGGAGAGAATACCCCGCGAGAAACCGGTCGGGTAGGAGACGATCACCCGCTTGTCGTCGCTGTAGATTTCCAGTGTCTCCTTGAAATCCCACAGGTTGGTGAGGTCCACCCAGGAGGCCACACAACGCGCGCCGTTGGGATAGGCCAATGTGATGGTCACGGCCCGCCCCTCCTGCCAGATTTCCGTGCTGACCACCCGCTCTGGCATCCCCATCATGGCGCGCAGGCCGTAGAGGTCGTGGATCATCGAACCGCAAAGCAGGTGAAAGGCCAGGGTGACCGCGGGTGTCACCTCACCGATGGCCTCAAGCACCGCGGCTTTGCGCGCCGCCTCCACCGCGGCTTTGGCCTCGGCGGGGATGTCGTTGAAACGTTCCAGATGAAATTGCTTGAGGTGCAGGCTGTTGTCCGGGTGCAGGTGGTTGATCTGGACAAAGCGGATGTTCTCCATCCCGTCCACCTCCTGCTTGGCTACCTCAAAGGCCGGGTCGTAAACCTTCATATAGCCAGCCTGGCCCACTGTGCCTGCCCGCTGCTGCGCGGCCAGGATGGCGTCCATCTCTTGAAGGGAATAGCAGACCGGTTTCTCGATAAAAACGTGCTTGCCCGCGTCAAAGGAATCAATAGCTACCTGCGTTTTGGGGTCGCTCTGGCAGAGGAGGACGGCTTCCACATCCGTTGCCAGCAGATCGCGGTAGTTGGTGAAGCGCTGGGCTACGTGGAAACGGTCGCCGATATAATTGACCGCGCCTTCTGAAACATCACAGACGGCTGTGACCTGGAAAAGCTGAGGCAGATCAGTCAGATTGGGCATGTGGTGGACTTGGGCAATCGCGCCGCAGCCGATGACACCGATTTTGATGGGGGGCATAAAAAATACTCCTGGAGAATGGATATTGGGTAATTGGTACTTGGTAGTGAACAGTTATCAGTTCTTGACGCACCGTCGTACGCCACGGAGGATGAAAAGCAGAACGCAGATTTCGCAGAAACAACAGATTTACGCAGATTTTTTGTCCGCGCTAATCAGCTCAATCCGCGTCGTCCGCGTTCTATTTTTCAGGGCAGTTTCCCATCACTGATCACTGCTCACTATTGCGTCTCATCCACTGTGCGCGCAGCAAACTCGTTCCAGACCTGACCCCAGGCAGCTACGCTCTGGAAAACCTGGGAGAGGGCAGCCCACATGGCGTGGCGCGCCTGGATGGCGGCCTCTTTGTCGCCACTGGCGATGGCTTGTTGATAGGCCACGGCCAGGTCGTGCTGCTGTTGGGTATTGGCCTGCACGGCAGCAGCCACGCCGTCGGCTCCAGCCACGTGGCGGGCTATGAGATCGGCGGTGGGTGTCGTGTTGTCCACCGGTACGTCGTAAGAGGTGTTGCTGACAAAGCGGGGCGGCAACTTCTGTGTGTTGTCCCCCCAGCCGTCATTGCTCCACATCGTATGGGTGGGCTGGATGTGGGGCGTGACGGAAAGATACATTGTCATGGGTTCGTCGCCCAGTACACGCACCTGGTGGTGCTGGTTGGCGAGCGCAATGCACATCTGGCCCGGCCCCAATTCGGCCTTTTCGCCGTCAATCTCAAACTCGCAACGGCCAGAGAGGATCAGAAAGATCTCGTGGCCCAGATCGTGGGAGTGGCGCTGGGCCACTGCGCCTACTTCAAATTTGAGAAAGCGCGAGCGGATTTCGGGCGTAACCAGAATGTTGCGTACATCGGTGCGGAAGTCGTAGACAGGTAATGCCATTGGTTGATTAATCTCCCTCTTGGTAAAGTTTCAATTGGATAATCCGAGCGAAATGCTTTTGATTTAGTGTAAGCAACGGCAGGTTATGCGTGATTGCAGTAGCTGCAATAAAAATGTCAGGCAGAGGGATAAGTTGATTGCTTGCTTTTAGACGCTGATAAATTTCGACAGATGTTTGTATGCAGGCTGAATCCAAAACAAGAACGGGTATTTGGGTCAGCAAAGCTGTGACAAAATCGTGGTTTTTCGGAGAAGATCCAACGGAAAATTCAAATTCAGTGACAACCGCTATGACATAATCAAAGCGCAAAGAAAGCCGATAAAAGAGCGTTCTGTCTTTTTGAGGTTTACGTAGGTGGTCAATCAGAATTGTCGTATCAATCAAAAGTCTATCGCGTGCCATTGATTCATCCACTCCTGGACGTTCTCGTATTCGCTTAGTTCGTCGTCGGTTAGGGTAGGTGCAGCCAACAATACGCTTTGTAATGCCTGGTGGGGTTGCTGAATTTCATTATCTAGATCATCTATGGGCAAGACGATGATTTCTACGCGCTTTGCCTGAAAAGCTGCCGGTAAAGCAATGGTGACTACACCGAACTTCACTGCTTGAATTTGCCGAATCGCAAACATGGCTTCTTCTCCGTAAAAATTTAATCTGTCAAATTCATAAACCATCGCTAGTGCCAATGATAACGTATTTCAGATAAAACATCAATCTGACCGGCTATGGAACGATCCGGTCAGTCGGAAAAAGCATTTTGATTGACTTGGTAGCATTGCTTGTTTACTCTAGCCTGCGCCGCAATTTCGGATCGAGAAAATCGCGCAGCGCATCGCCGATTAGATTGGCAGACATAATGGCAAACGTAATCGCCAGCCCAGGAAAGATCACCAGCCACCACGAGGGGCGAAAACTGGCGGCCAGGACGCCGCCCAACATATTCCCCCAGCTAGGCGCTGGCGGCGGGATGCCCAATCCCAAGAAACTCAGCGCGGATTCGGCAAAGATCGCCGAGCCTAGATTGAGCGTGGCGATCACCGTCAGCGGGGCGATACACTGGGGCGCAATGTGGCGCAGCATCAGCCGCCAGGTCGGCACACCCACGGCGCGTGCCGCTTCCACGTATGCCGTCTCTTTGATCGAAAGCACCACCGAACGGATCACGCGCGTTGAACTGGGGATGCGTGTAACGGCAATCGCAATGATCACAGTGGGCAGCCCAGCCCCAATCGCTACGAGAAGCAGCAAAGCCAGAATCAAGGCGGGAAAGGAAAAGAGGATGTCCAGTATCCGCTGGCTGATCAGATCAAAACGCCTGCCCAGATAGCCGCTGGCCACGCCCCACACAAAGCCGATCAGATCGCCAATCAGCACCGAGGTGATACTCACCAGCAGCGTAATGCGTGCGCCAAAGATGATGCGGCTCAACACATCGCGCCCCAAGTCATCGGCCCCCAACAGATGGGCCGCGGAAGGTGCCTGGCGGATGGCGCTATAGTCAGCCTCTTGCGGATCATAGGGCGCTAAGGTGGGAGCAAAGAGCGCCATAAAAATCAGCAGAACCCAAACGAGCGCGGCCAGCGCGCCAATCGGCGAGGTACGCAGGAAGCGGCGATACGAACTGACAAGGCGGCCCAGGCGGCCAGGGGCGGCAAGCGCCTGATCAACAGGCAAAACAGAAGTTTTTGGTGCAAGGATCGGGCTTTGTCTACTCATTGCCTATCACTCATAGCGAATGCGCGGGTCAACCCAGGCGTAACTCAGGTCAATCAGCAGGTTGATCACAACAAAGATCAGCCCGTAAATCAGCACCAGATTCTGGATCATCATCCAATCGCGATCGTTGAGCGCCTGTACGAGCAGCGCGCCCAACCCAGGCACGCCAAAGGCGCGCTCTACCGAGACAGCACCACCCAACAGACCACCCAGCGCCAACCCCGATGTAGTGATCACTGGCAACATTGCGTTCTTGAAGACATGTCGCCACATAACCAGCTTCTCGTTCAGCCCCTTGGCGCGCGCGGTGCGGATATAGTCCTCATAGAGTACCTCCAGCGCAGCCGAGCGGGTCATACGCGCTTGCCCGGCCGCCAGACCCAAACCGACAGCCAATGCGGGCAGAAGGGTCATAGAGAGGTTGGTCAGCGGGTCTTCCCACAGTTGTACAATTGACAGCGGTGGTCGCCAACTCAAGACCAGTACAGTAAAGAGTATGGTCAACAGGCCGAGCCAAAAGCTGGGCACGGCGATAAAGACCGTAATCCCCATGCGCAGCAGATAATCTAGGCGGGAGTTGCGCCACAACGCGCTCAACATACCGATGGGTACACCGACCAACCAGGAGAAGAGTACGGCGAACAGTGCAATTTCTGCCGTAATCGGCCCGCGGCGCAGGATCAGATCGCGGATCGGCTCTTTGGTCCAAAACGAAGAGCCGAGTTCTCCGCTCACCACTTCGCCCATCCACTGGAGATATTGCACATAGTAGGGCCGATCCAAGCCCAGACTGGCGCGCAGGCTGGCAAGCTCTGCCTCGCTCAATACCTGTCTGCCGGCAGATTCACTCACTACCACGGCCAGCGGATCACCGGGCAGCACGCGCATAGCCAAAAAGATCAGGATCGTGACACCGATCAGGGTGGGGATGGCAATCAGGAGGCGACGTAAGATGTATCGAGACATAGTTGGCTGACAGGGTGACGGGGTGACGGGGTGACGGGGTGACAGGGTGACATTCACCCTGTCACCCTGTCAAGTTTATTGATCGATCCAGGTGGTTTCGAAGCGGCCCCACTGGGCAAAGGTGCGCAGATCGAGGCCGGTGCCTTTGAGCGTGGTGCGCCACATGGGCAGGTGATAGGTGAAGCCGATCAAAAACCACGGGGGATCCTGATCGAGCAGATCCATGGCCTGGCTGATCAGTTCATGGCGCTTGGCCGGGTCAACCTCAACGTCAACCTGGTCGAGCAGCTTGTCAAAGTCCGGGTTGGAGTAGCCGCCCCAGTTTGATGAGCCGCCCGTGCGCCAGCCGAGGTTGGCAAGTGGCGAAAAGTCTGAAATGTTGGGGCCAGCTGGCGTATCAATCACCAGGGTGAAATTGCCAGCCTTCTCTTCCTCGGGTAGCTGGGCGCGCTCAATGACCCGGATTGTGGTCTCGATGTTGAGATTGCGTTTGAGCATATCCTGGAAAGCGGTGGCCAACAAGTCTGCCTGTGGCCCGCTGGCCGCCAGGAGTTCCACATCCTTGATCCCGTCCGGGAAGCCGGCATCGGCCAGGAGCTGCTTGGCCTCTTCAATGTCGGCCGTTTTGTCCTCGCGATAACCGGGCAGTTTGGCGATCTCTTCGGGCGGGGTGGCATGGGCGTCGCCATAGGGCATCCAGCGCGTCAGGTTGATCTGCTCTTGCGTGCCAAAGGCTTTGATGATGTTCTGGCGGCTGACGCCCAGGTTGATGGCGCGGCGCACACGCGGATCGCCAAAGGGTTCCTTCTTGGTGTTGATCAGCACCCAATAGGCCCCAAAGTTGGCCAGCTTTTTCACCTGTACATCGTCAGGGCGCTTTTCCCCTTCGCTCCACGTCTCAAACGAGACATTCCACGAGATATCGGCCTGGTCGGTGAGTACTGCGCTGCCTCGATCCGACCACGCCGGCACATGGAGCAGCTCAATCTTGTCGAGATAGGGCAGCTCGCTGTCCCAGTAGTCGGGGTTGCGCTCCAGCGTCCACTTCTCGGCGGTCTTGTATTCGACAAACTTAAAGGCCCCCGTCCCCGGTGCCAACTGCACCTCGCGCAGGTCATTTTTGTTGGCCTCCAACGTCGCCTTGGAATAGATGACCATGGCGGGGTCAGCCAGCAAATTCATGAAATAGGCGCGGGGTGAACTGAGCGTGAACTTTACCGTCATCGGATCTATCGCCTCCACGCCGGAGACCATCGAGTAATTGGCCCTGGCAGGAATGACGACGCCTTCGGGCGGGCTGATAATGCGGCTGAAGGTAGCCACCACGTCATCGGCGCTAAATGTCGCACCGTCGTGGAACTTGACGCCCTCGCGCAGGTGGAAGGTGTAGGCGAGGCCGTCGGCTGCCATCTCCCAACTGGTGGCCAGATCGCCGACCATCGTCTTCAAACCGTCTACCAAGTTGAGACGCACCAGATTGTTGTACATGTGCGTCAACACAGACCCTGAGCCACCTTGGTGGATGTCATAGTGGGCGGTTGTCACGCCAAAGGCGGTGCGCAGGGTGCCGCCGCGCTTGGGCGTACCACCCGGACGCAGCATACCGTTTTCGGCGCTGGCGGGTACAGCGGCTTCGGCCACGGGGGCAGCGGTTGGCGCAGCAGCGGGCGCAGCAGCGGGCGCAGCACTGGGCGCGACCGTAGGCGGCGCGCAGGCGGCCAAGATGGCGGCACCCGCACTCGTGCCTACAATCTGCAGGAATGTGCGTCGAGAGATCGGTTGATTCGTCGTACTGCGTTTGTGGTTCTTCATTGACATCCTCCTGGGTAATAACTGGGGTTCAAAGGCAAAAAAGGTAGCTGACCAAGCAATCGCCGAAACTCTACCACAGTCTGCAACAATACGCAAACAGCTTTTCTCGACCTCAGCAATTCTCAATATGGGGTGGAGGGAAGAAAAGAAGGCACAAAAGGAGGGGATTTGTGCGGGTGGTCAAAGGGAACTCAGAGCTGTGGAGCGATGCAGCGGCCTCAATATGAGTAGAAGGAGATAGCAATGTTACGAATGACGGCA